>CAZQXM010000134.1:0-4031 GCA_964597205.1 uncultured Gammaproteobacteria bacterium | reverse complement strand
GTCGAACCCTCTTGAATTGCAAGAGCATAGTCATTGCTCATACCCATAGATAGTTGCTCTAAAGAGAGTTTATGTTCCCTCTCCAGTTGAGATTTAAGAGCAGCAAGTTTAGAAAAAACTTCTCTTACTTGCTCTCGCTCACTAGCCAGTTCAAGATTAAGGTGTGCAGCCATAGTCATAAGTCCTTCAATCTTAAGACCAGGCAGCTTGAGCAACTGCGGAAAATCAATTAATAATTGCTCAACTAAGTAACCTGACTTAGTATCATCCTTAACTAGCTTCACTTGAATTAAAACCGACTGCTTAACCCCTAAAATTTCAGCTCTCTGAGATATCAAATTAGCCAATTCTAAAGAATCCAAACTCTGAATTAAATGAAATTTACCAACTACCTTGTTAACTTTATTTCTTTGCAAATGCCCACTAAGATGCCAGCGCGCCTCAGGCATAAGCTTGGTCGTTTTCTCTATGCGTTCAAGAGCTGCTAATACATAATTCTCAGCAAAATCTCTCAGCCCTAGTTTATATGCTTCCAGTAGCTGCTCATCACTGGCATATTTAGTCACAGCCACTATCCTAGGCTGCCAGTCCTTAGTCTGATTAAGCAAATCTTGATAGTGCTGCGCCAAGCTCACATCTCTACCTTATAATATTTCGCTTAAGGTCGCAGCTCTTAGCTATAAAATATGCTAGATTTTGATTTGTCTCATGGGCTTGTGGCGGAACTGGCAGACGCGCTTGACTTAGGATCAAGTACTTCGGTGTAAGAGTTCGACTCTCTTCAAGCCCACCACTTTATAAAATCAAAAGCTTAACCTAGCCTTAACTTCGGCGTGATATTTAGACTTTGTCAAAAAAAACAAAGGATATCCCCATGCCTATTAACCCTCTTTCAGCAGCACAAGTACAGAAACAACAACAAATAGATGCTTTTTTAAGCTACTTAAATAATATCCAAGCTGGCGACTATAGTTTGCGCACTGAAGAAGTTAATATGCTGACTGGTTTTAATAAAGACGGCATTGCCGGTCTTAGCAACACAGAAATCACTGATGTTAAAAATCGTTTAACTCTTTTTAAAAATGATCTTGCGACATATACCAATGCTGATGGCAGTCTTAAAAACGATGTTAAATTTGATTTAGACAATAATGGTAATACCACTAATGATATTGCTGCATTACAACATATACTTGGTGGCAGAACTGAGAGTCGTAGCAGCGCTAGCGTAATGACGCCTGCAGCTTTAGCAGCTGCAACTGCTGGGATTCTTAATCCTTGTACAGGCGTTCCATTAAATGCACCAGGTGGTATCGTAGGAATCACTACTAGAGGTGGTTATACTATCGTCACTGACATTAACGATACACGTGCTAATAGCTTAGCTACTAATCACAACATCATCATTAAAGGTCCTAATGGAGAAGTTATGACTCATATTTGGGGTGATCCACACGTAGTAGAGAATGGTGGTGCTAACCAATTCCATTTCGGTGATGATTCTACTTTTATACTGCCTGATGGCACTAAGCTATTCATGAACACCGTACCTTGGAATGGACAAGAAGGTGTATTAGTAGCTAGAGGACTAGTTATCGATGATGGTCAAAGCTTATTCACTACTGGTCAAGTTACAGCAGGTGGCAGAAATATTAGCAACACTACTATGGTCTCAGTAGCACCAGGATCTGCTGATCATGCCGTTCTTAACAACGCGGCATTAGCTGACAAAACCTCTGCTGCACATTCTGGAGTTTTCGCTTGGTCACAAGCTGCTAATGGCGGCATTGGTGGTTGGGCTATGCAAGTAGGCACAGGTGTATTTAGAGATGTACTAAATGAAGATTTCGGTTACTATCAATCGCATTTAGGTTTCACAGATCAATTAGCTACTGGAACAGTAGGAGTTAGTCGTGAAGCAACTATTGCTGGACTGGATGGTGCTAATGCTGCGATATTAGAGAATCTTCGTGCCAAAAATAGAGATGCCGCAACCATAGATTCATTCTTGGCTTTTATTAAGAATCCAAATATTAGTGCAGTTGGTTTAAGCGCTTTTGCTTCACTTGCTGCTTCAGATGTTTCTAATACGGTTTTGAATGACTTTTTTACTGTCGCTAATGATACAAGTCTAGCTCCAGGACATAAAGACTCTGTACTTAGAGGCTATGCACAATTAGCCACGACTGTTCCAGACGCTATTCCATCAATGATGATGATAGCTCGTCAACCCAACGCAGCTAACGTTAACGTAGTAGACTTGTATGCAAGTTATATTTCACAAACAAGACCTAACCTTTTAGCTAATGCTGCAATAACATCAATATTACTAGAAGGTCTTGAACAAAATGATTTTGCCACTATGGGCAGGGTGTTTAATACCTATGTTAACTACGAAGGTAACCATCGCAATGCTACAGGTGACAATGTTGCTTCTCTCATTACAGACATGCGCAATAATAATGGTTCGCTTGCTAATATCGAGAAACTACTTAGCTACGCTAATGCTAATAAATCATCGACAGTAATGAATAATTACGTAAATTTAGTCAAAGCCGGCGCCTCAACAGCTGTCCTCGAACAGTTTGACGATTTAGTAACGACAGACAGAAATGATCATGCTCTAAATAGCTTCACCTATATTGCAAGCAAGGCTATAACAGCCGGTGTCGCTAATCAAATTCCACGTTTATTTAGCTCATATACTAATCTTGCTACTTTACTGCAAAACGGTGGACCAGGCATTAATTATATGCCACTAGTTTGTACTAGCTTAATTGACCAACAGCTAACTGACAACACTAGTCTAAATGCTATTGATACAATTATTTCAAGCCCTCATGCTACAGCCTTATTTAGCGATGTAAACGCTCTTGTTAACTCAAGCACCCTCAGCCCTGCGCAAAAATCACAAAATCTACAAAAAATTGCTGAATTATTACAAGATGGAGTCTATCCCGATCAGATTCATCAATACATGGGCTATGTTACAGCAGGTAGATCAACAGCTGTCTTGAATGCCTATGAACATCTGTTAAGAACTGGTTCGCATATCATCGAGGGTGACATGGCCTTTATTGGTGCTTCGCCTGCGATACTAGCTAGTTTCAATCAGCTAGTTAACGCTAATGCTAGCGATGCACAAATCCAAGGTTTCGTTGCAATTTACAACAAGCAACCTTGTGAAAATAGTGTTAAAGAGGCTTTGCTCCATGATTACACTAGCTACAGTGTTGCTGGAGATCAAAATAGAGTCAATCTACTCAACACCTTCATCAATCTTGGCTTCAATCAATATGTAACAAGACCTTTCCTTGGCAATGATGCAAACGTAAGTAGAGGTGTTCAACTACTGGGACTTCCAAATGCTAATGAAAAATTGCAAGGGCTACTATTACTCTCTGATATTGGACTCAGCTCAGCAGTACAAGACCGCTATGTAGAACTCGCAAAGAATGGTGCTAGTGATACTATGCTCCGCAGTTTTGCTACCGTACATGCACGCAGGAATCCAGCAGAGATAGCAGAATTAAATACTTATATCAATCTCCATGCTAGTGATTCTTTTATGAATACTTTCACTAACTTAATTACTGGAGCAGCTTTACCATCAGATTCTTCTCCAATAGTAAGTTTTGCTAATTCACTAATCACTCTTAAAGAAAGAGAAGACAGTAGAAACTTCACTGCTGATATGAGCCCCGGAACAAGGTTTGCAGTACATACCAGTAGAGAAGTCAGTGCAGAAGCACAAAGATTAACTCAGAGTATTGTTAGTCTATTTGCTGAGAATAATAACCAAGTTCAAACAGGACATTACAATAACGCAACTCAATTAAGAACTCCAGCTGTAATGGAAAGAGCATTAGCTGAATTGGCAAAACTCAACAATCCAGCAACTTCAGACAAAGATCGGTTGATTGCGGCTAAATTAATAGAACATATTGCCCTTAATGGTTTAACTAATATTAATACTGCTCTAGCAAATATCACTAGCTCAGTAGAGTCTACTATGAGAGGCTTTGGTATAG
>CAZQXM010000133.1:0-4043 GCA_964597205.1 uncultured Gammaproteobacteria bacterium | reverse complement strand
AACTTGCTAAGAAACCAGCATCTTTATCGCCGTCTTTTACTGAGACTATATATAGTCCGCTAACGATCTTGCCCAGTGCTTTGCCTAGTTGTTCTTTATCCATGACCCATATTATAAGTCATTTTTGCTTGAAGCTTGTGCACTCGCTGTGACAGCGCAAAAACAAGCCGTTGGGCTCATTTTTGCTACTACAATCTACCTACATCCATGAGTAGCTGCAGTGTATCAACCTGTGTTTTAACAACTTTTTGATTAGCCTCATAGTTACGCATTACTTGCACCATATCGGTAGCTGCTTTAACCGAGCTCACATTAGAACCCTCAACGAAACCTTGTTGAATAGTACTGACAGTAGAAGAGCTCATGGCTTGGTTACTAGAACCACTACGATATCTATCAGCATCTGTGCGAATTAGCGCTGAGCCTTTAGGGAAATCAAAAACGCCAAGTATAGTTTTGTATTCACCATTAACATGCAATTCACCATTGCGCATTACTGTAATATCCTTAAGACCTTCAGTACCGAGGAATATCGGCATCTGTCCAGCATCGAGAATTTTATTACCTTCTTGGGTTACCAGAAAACCATCAGCATCTAAATTGAAATGTCCATTACGACTGTATTCTACGGCACCGCTAGTAGTTTGCACGGCGAAGAACCCTGGTCCATTAATAGCGAAATCCAAAGGATTAGCAGTCTGTCTAAGTGGTCCTTGTCTAAAATCATAACTAGTACCTTGCACGTCTACACCACGACTGATTTGTCCGATAGCATTACCATCAGTGGTACTACCAATTACTTGATCGTCATAACTTCTATAAGTATTTTCAGCACCCTTAAAACCAGTGGTGTTGATATTGGCTAAGTTATCAGCAAGTGTCTGCTGACGCAGCATCTGCGCTTGCATACCACTAGCAGCTGTGTATAAACCTCTAAGCACATATATGTTATGCCGAATTATTGCTAGTTCTAGGCTAGGTTATATAGCTTATGCCTGTGGCAGCGACTCATCCATAGAGTTCAGAACTAGGTTGATTTGCGTAGTTTCTCTAATTTAGAACAGTATTTTGATCTTGTTTCCTAGCTAAGGGGTTGCTTGCAGCGAAATTTGCGGGCGTGCTAGTGAGAACAAGTGAAGACGCGACGAGCTAGCAGAAATGGTGAGGAGCGAGGAACCGAGCTCAGTAGCAGCGAGCGTTCTGCGTAGCAGAATGCCGCTTGCTACTGCCGAGCCAAATTTCTGCGTTAGCGAGGAGCGGATGAGCGTATTTCTCACAGTGCGAACGCAACTGATCAAAAGCAATCTCTTAGCTAGGAAATATTAGGTGTTAAATATTGGTTTAGAGAAACTACGCAATATCAGTAGTTAGATCTTTAGCCGTCGCCTCAAGCGCCGCCTCACCATCTACATTCTCATCAAAACCAGTACCAGAAGGTATTAATCTACCGATGATTACGTTTTCTTTTAGACCACGTAACCAATCCATTTTACCTTTGATAGCAGCTTCAGCAAGTATGCGTGTTGTTTCTTGGAATGACGCAGCTGAGATAAAGCTCTCAGTGTTTAAGCTGGCTTTAGTCAGACCTAACAATACAGGAGTTGCAGTTGCTAGTGTTTTACTAGCTTTAGCTACTTCAGCATTAGCAAGATTGAAGAAATTAATATCATGCATCTCACCTTGTAGGAACTCTGATTCACCAGGATCATCAACTTTAACTTTGCGAGTCATCTGTCTAACGATAACCTCGATGTGTTTGTTAGCGATTTCAACACCTTGAGATACGTATACAGCCTGTACTTCATCCACTAGGAATTTTTGCAATGCTGCTACACCCTTGTGCTCAAGAATGTCGTGTGGGTTAGGTTGACCATCAGTCACGATTTGACCTTTAGTTACTTTCTCACCATCAGCAACGATAATGTTTTGACCAGGAGGTACGCTGATCTCACGACGCTCATCACCAGCACGTACGTGCAGAGTGAACTGACCTTCGTTGAAAGCAAGTTCGATCACGCCATCAAGCTCTGAAACCACAGCTGGATCTTTAGGCTTACGACCCTCTAGCAATTCTTCTACTTTCGGAAGACCTTGAACGATGTCACCAGTCTTAATACGCTCGTAAACGATAGTTGCTAAGTGGTCACCTTGCTGTACTAGTGAACTATTGTCCACGTGTAATCTAGTACCTTGGCTCACTAGGAACGGTCTAGCTTTACGGATATGTAAAGTAGAACCTTCAATAGCAGTCACTAAGCCAGTTTCTTCAACTGGAGTAGAACCGTCGATCTTATCGCCAGCTACTATATAGTCACCAACATTAACCTTAGGTTTGCCAGCGCAGTTAAGAACATACTCGTCATCCTTAGTGCAAACCAAGATACGTGAGTTGTCACCACCGCTAACATAAACGTCACCGTCAGATTTAGCTACAGTCTGGATCTTAGCGATAGTATCACCAGCTTTTACGAAATCACCTGGAGTAGGAAGAATTTCAGTAATGTTGCTAGAAGTTCTTTCGCTTCTAAGAATAATATTCTCTTGGAATACTATATTGAATTCTTTCTCGTCAATCTCAACTAAACCTTTTTTGTCTGCATATCTACCTTTAGAGTAAAGAATCAAACTAGTCTTAGTTAAAGGACCACCATGAATATTACGTACTTTATCACCGTCACGGTAATTCATTTGCGTAATAGGTAGGATAGAAATATCAGCATCAGTAGTTTCTGTTTGGAAATTAACTTCACGTGGAGTAATCTCATAGATTTCTACTTCACGCAATAGTAATTTAACTTCACCAGTTTCTTGATCCTCAAATAGAGTAATCATGCTTGGTTTCTTAGTCTTAAGACCAGGAAGCACTTCTACACCTTTTTTGACGATATCACCATCGTTGAATTTAAGTTCACTAGGATCTTTGATATCAGTCATTTCACCCGGGGTAATAGTTACTTCATGGATAATATTATTATCAATAGTTACTCTTACAACACCGTCGATAGTAGCGTGTACATCTTTAACGATTTCAGTACCAGCTTTAACTTGATCACCAGTTTTGCAATTAGCAAGGCTAGCGTCTTTAGATAGTACGTGCATTTCTTCAGGTATGAAGATTACGCGACCGTGCTTAGTTACGATCTTACGCTCGTCTATTTCTAGACCGTCGTATCTGATCTCACCTGAGCATGGAAGTCTTGGAGATAAATTATCCTCAACTAATTCAGCAAGAATCTTACCGCTCTCGATTAATTCTGAAGTAACTACTTTAACCACATACTTCTCGCTCTCGTCATTAAGTATCCAAAGATTACCTTGTTGAGTAGCTTCGATGCGTGCATTACCAGCTCCAATAGAAGCGTTGATAACGTTTACTAATCTACCTTTAATAAGTTTATTGATACTGCGATCGCCAAGGTTAGTACGCTCGACAAGCATGTCAGTACCGTATCTAATCTCACCACCATTTTCACACTTAACAGTAGTCTCACAAAGGGTTTCACCTTTTTTGATTTTTTGACCGTTCTCAACTGTTACATGTCCGCCAGTAGGAAGTGGTAACACTTCACCGTGGTGTACCCAGATAGTACCTTGCTTGTTAGCAAGTTTAGAGATGTTGCCCTGTCTGTCAGTTGTTTCATCAACACCGAAGTCAGTGAATACTATCTGACCAGCTTCTAGAGTTGTTACGTCTTTAGTAGCTTTCTCAGTAAGAATTTGTTTTTTGTTTTGATCTGGAGCGTCACCTAAATAAGCTCCTGCCGTAACTTTGTCACCGTTCTTAACAATAAGTCTAGAGCCAGGAACTATAGTTAGAGTTTTAGAACCAATTTTCAGAGTTCCACCTTTAGCTGTTTGTTGAACTATGTCACCGTAGCTAGTACGGATTTCTTTAGTGTCGAAATCATAACTAACAGTACCAGTCTCAGGTGAAGTATAAGTGTCTCTTTGACCAGCAGCACCAGCAACCGCACCACCAGTGTGGAATGTTCTCATGGTTAACTGTGTACCTGGCTCACCGATTGACTGAGCAGCGATAATAC
>CAZQXM010000132.1:0-4079 GCA_964597205.1 uncultured Gammaproteobacteria bacterium | reverse complement strand
CAAGCTAAAGCTGCTGGACTAGTGGACGAACTTGGTAGCTACGATGAAGCTAAAGCTTTCACACGCAAACTACTTAAAGAAAAATACAAATACAACAAAGCTTCAAGCATAGCTATCGTGGAAACATGGAGTACTACTAAAATTACAGATCTTGATGATATTCTCAATCTAGGTTTAGGCAGCAGTATGAATAAATTAGGGCTTGATTCTTTATTCAGCGGAGCTGAGGATAAAGTTCAGTCTTACAGTCGTTTTCAACCATTGTGGCTCATGGATTAGTGTCAATGCGACGTGAAGCGTCATCCTGAGCGAAGCGAAAGGATCCCCATGCATCACGCGCAATGGATTGCTTCACTTCCCTCGCAATGACAGATTAAGAGCAGATTAAGGGATTCCACCTAAATATTCAGAGCTCGTCAGCTTTATATAAGCAGGAGCCTTTCAGGCTTAGCTGCGCGCGCATGCAAGCTGAAAAGCAATCCAGAACCTGAAAAACAGGTTATAATGTTGTAATAATATGCTCTCCACCAAGCAAAAAAAGCTCAGAGACAGCGTTCAAACACTCAGCAAAGCAAGTGTGAGCGAAACAGCTAGCGCGCTTGGAATTAGCATTAGATTATTAAAAGCTAAAACAGATACAGATAGAGTAGTAGAACTCTGGGCCAACCTAGCGATGATTCAAGAGATGCAAGGCAATCCTATTTGGCTAGCAGAGTCACGCAAAGCAAAAGAATCCTGGGGCACTTACGCTGCAAAACTTATTAAAAATAAAAAAAACCGTGTCTTTGTTTTCGAGAACAAAGAAGCAATTTTTGGATTCGCCTTTGCGACTTTGGAAGATCTTAAAATCCAAGGCAAAAAACATCTTAAAGCAACTTTGCACGAACTCTATTTAGAGCCAGGTTTTAGAACCGCTAAAACCAATAAATCAATGGCAACTATGCTGCGCGAAGCACTCAAGTCTATAGGCGTCGAGTTTATTGAGTTTGCAGTTAAAGATCTAGCATAACAACGCAGATGGGACTTATCGAACAGGCTCCAAGTTATAATAGCTACGATGCGCGCAATGGTATTAGCTGCCGGCATAGGATCTCGCCTCGAGCCGCTAAGCAACTATATTCCTAAACCTCTTATCCGTATTGGCGGCAGGCCAGTAATGGAACATATCTTACTATTGCTTAAACGCCACGGATTTAATCAAGTGATTTCTAATACCTACCATCTCGCTGCTAGCATAGAAAATTATTTTCACGAACATCCTGTTGATGGTCTCAGTATAGAATTTTTGCGTGAACCTAAGCTCTCCGGCGTTGCTGGTGGCATACGTCGCTGTGCCTCTTTCCTCAAGCAATCAACCGCTTGCATTATTATGGGTGATGCTCTTACTGATATAGATCTAGGCGCTTTATATAAAGAACATATGAAGGCTGTAGCTAATGGTTGCATAGTCACTGTAGCGAAGATGCAGGTTGCAGATACTAGTCAGTTCGGTGTTATAGTCACTGATGACAACAATCGCATAATTAGTTTCCAAGAGAAGCCTAAAGCTGGTGAAGCACTTTCTAACTGGGCTAATACTGGGATATATTTTTTCGAACCAGAAGTCTACGAGCACCTACCAAGCGAAGCTGATGCTGCTTTCTATGATGTAGCTAAGAACTTATTTCCAGATTTACTTGCCAAAGGCAAATATATGCAAGCAATCGCAGTTTCTAAGGACGCTTACTGGGCGGATATTGGCACTGCAGATCAGTATTTGCAGAGCCTAAGAGATATAGAAGCCAACTTAGTAAAACTAGATCTACTACCCAGCATATCCAATTCAGCGCATATAGCAGAGGGTGCCAAACTAATCGGCGTAAATGAAATTGCCGAAGATGTTCAAATAGATACAGGAGCTGAGCTAGAGAATTGCATCATCTGGCAAGGAGCTAAAATTGGTGCTGCTGCAAAACTTAGTCATTGCATAGTTGGACCAGGTACTGTGGTTGCTGTTGGAGAAAATCATTCCGGGAAAATTCTTGCAAGCGAAGTGATTAGCAGATAGTTATTGAGAATAAATCTCAGATCTTTTTATTCAGACAAAAAATTTTTCCGAGATAACAATATCCTGATAAGATTCGTCGTGATAAAATTAGTTGCAAATAAAGCTATAGCCCGTTAACATAGCTGATGAGACACAAGAATCCCCCCCGCTGTAGCGTTAAACCTACAGCGGATGTGTCTCACTTAGCACAAAGGTGACTTACGTCACGTTTATGAGCTTACGCGGGCAAGTACACAATCTAAACTTCACAACTGGGTAAAAAGAATATATGCGAATAGGAATACCTAAAGAAATATTACTAAATGAAAACCGAGTAGCCCTCACCCCAGCTTGGACTCGCACTCTTGTTGAGCTAGGACACGAAGTCTATATAGAAAGCAATGCTGGATTAGGAAGTAGCTTCCACGATGAAGACTATGTAAGTGCTGGAGCAAGTATTATAAGCACAGCTCAAGAAGTATTTAATATCGCTGATCTAATCGTAAAAGTCAAACAACCGCTTGATGAAGAAATTAAATTAGTGAAGCCTAATCAAATGGTTTTCACTTACTTGCATCTTGCTGGCAACCCTGGTCTAGGCAAGAAACTTGAAGCTACTGGCGCTCACTTCATCGCTTATGAAACTATAGAAGACAATCAATATCGCTTGCCACTATTAAGACCAATGTCAGAGATCGCTGGAAGATTAGCTCCGCAAATCGGTGCTAGATTCCTTGAGCGTAGTTGCACGCTTAAGAATCCTGGACGCGGAATTTTACTTGGCGGTGCGTCTGGAGTTCCGCAAGGTACTGTAACAATTATCGGTGCTGGCATAGTAGGAACCGCTGCTCTTAAGATTGCTGTGGGTCTAGGTGCTTACGTAAATATTATTGACACCAATTTCAGCGCGCTAGGCAAGATCGACGAAGTCTATGGTAGTCGCATCACATCTATCTACAGCACCACTCAAGCTATAGAAAATGCTGTGATTAATTCTGATCTAGTAATTGGTGCTGTTCTGATCGCTGGCAAGAAAGCTCCGCGCCTGGTGACAGAAGATATGGTTAAGCGCATGCGCTACGGTTCAGTGATTATCGATGTGGCTGTAGATCAAGGCGGCTGCGTAGAGACCTGCGAAGTAACTTCGCACGACCAGCCAATTATCATCAAACATGACGTACTGCATTATGGAGTCCCGAATATGCCGAGCATAGTACCTAACACTAGTACCCAGGCTCTATGTAATTCCACTATGCCATATATTATGAAGCTTGCTAAAGATGGGCTTAAGGCGCTAGATGATGATCCGGGTTTCAAAAAGGGACTAAATGTATCAGCAGGAAAAGTCCTGATCGAGACCTAAAATGCTTGAAATAGTTAGTGGAGCAGATTTAATTGCACGGGCGGCCGTGGATGCTGGTGTGAACTTTTTTGCCGGTTATCCTATCACGCCGGCTAGTAGTATCTATGCTGCCATGCTTAAAAATCTTCAAGCTGAAGGCAAAGTCGCACTAGGAGTATCAGACGAAATCTCAGCGCTCTCTATGTGCGTGGGAGCCAGCATGCGCGGAGCTAAATCTATGACAGCGAGTGCGGCTCCCGGCATTAGCCTAATGGTAGAAACTATCAGTTATGCGCTTGTCACCGAAACACCAGTACTTATAACAGTGGCTCAGAGACTAGGTCCTAGCACTGGTGCTGCCACCCAGAATGCTGAAGGAGATTTAGCATTCCTCTCTAATATGATTGCTGGCGGCTATCCGATTCCTATCATCGCCATCAACTCAGCTACAGCTGCTTACGATTTAACTATTAAAGCCATTAACACTTCAGAGCTCTTACGCTGCCCGGTCATACTACTAAGCGAAAAAGATCTGATCATGTCATCTTATAGTTATGAGACTGATAATCTAGTAGCTAAGCAAATTATCAACCGCACTCTATATGGTAGCGACCCAGCGAACCCTAATCGTGATGGAGTGTTCAAGACTTATAATTTCGCCGAGCTTCATGAAGTACCAGAGTTCGTAGCAGCTGGCAGTCAGGCTGAAGA
>CAZQXM010000131.1:0-4126 GCA_964597205.1 uncultured Gammaproteobacteria bacterium | reverse complement strand
GCGCGCTTCCATGGCATGGAAGAGGTCGTGGGTTCAACTCCCACTGGGTCCACCATTATTAATTTCCACCCATGGTCCTGTTTGAGTTATTGTTTGCTCGAAAAGAGCTTTGCGTAAAGGCGTTTCATTGGCATTATCAAAACTAGGCTTATCATCGTAAATGACGGGTAAAACATCATTGTCGAGAGAAGCTTCTTCCAACGCTTTGCAAGGGTCGTTAAATACAGAACATTGAATCAACCCATTTTCACTAGCTTGCTGAAGTTTCAAGGCAGCTTGAGCAAGAGGTGAAGTAGTGTTTGGCGAGCTGATAATAAATTTTGTTCTTAATAATTGCGAAGAGCCGCAAGTCTCAATAAACTTATCCCTTAATTGCATTATCGGCTCCCAAGTTCCAGGTTTTGCAGGCTGATTAATGTGCATTCGAATAACAACACTATCTTTATTCTTTTCTGCTTCTTTGATCAGATTATTGACGTACTCCCCGTATTCTTCATAGTCTTCAAATGTTTGAGAAGAATAATCTTCCTGATATGCTCCATCTTTTGACGCAGGAGTTGCAGCATAACGAGTTGTGTGTACAGTGTTAGTTGCAGTATCAATATTGATATTTATTAAGCGTTCACGTTTTTCAGCGTGTTGGCTTCTTAATAATGGAATTTTATCAAGGGCATTCAGTAGATCATTTATTGTTGCGGGACTATAACCTTGTCTCAGTACCGCGACTTGATGAGGATGTGCTGCGGCTTCTGCAAGACCAGTTTGATTTGGAGTATCAAAAAATTTTAGTTCAAATGCTTTACCATCAGTACCAATTTGTTTACGTCCTACCTCAACTACTTTTTTAGGAGTTTGCAGAGGGAGAATTACATGTACTTTAGCTACTCGTTTATCACTAGGAGATTTTAGATTTTTAAAAGCTGCTACATTAGCGGCAGCAACCTCAAGAGTTTTGCCTTGAATATCAGCCAATACGTGAGCGAATATTAATCTTCGTCTATTGTCATCTTGAGCAGCTTTATTAGCTCTAGCCATAAGGCTGGCTACGCCGCGATTGGAACTAGATTTCTCTATTCCAGGACCTTCTTCAATCCATTTAGCATCAGGATATGGTCCTTTGGTAAATCTAGTATGCCTTAACTGAAGACCGTTACCAACTAGAACTCTATACAACTTATCAAAACTATTAAGCATGAATGACTCTGACCATCCTAGCAAGATAATTTAAAAATGTCGATTTATCTTTCTCGAGATAATCGTATTACTTATTTTTTACCCCAGTCTCCCCACGCTCATTAGAAAGACTTTGGAACCAACGATTAAGCGCGCTGAAAGCAAAACTGAGCGGATCACAAATCTTCTTGGCACTCTTCATTACAGTTTCTCCGAGCATGTGGGTAATGGCTCCTAATACTTGTGAGTAACCAGCTAATGACATGAAATAACGGCCTGAACGCATATGCCCGAACTTCATACCTTCGAAGGCTTGGCAAAATCTACCGAGATCTACCATGACTACAGCAATTTTACGACCAAAACCACCGAGTACCATCTCAAGAGGTTTCCATAGAACAACGGCAGCGGTTGAAAAGACACCAGAGAGAATATCGAACATCGCAAATTTATGGTTAAGAAGATTTTTTGGTATGTCGCGCCAATTAGTAAAGAATTTGTCTTTGATTTTGCCCCAAGCTTTAGCTAAGTGAGCTTTATAATCATCGACGTTTTTGAACTCGTCTTTTTCGTTCATGATATTTATACCGCGAGCAGTTACATATTGTCCTAGTGGTAAACCGCGAGCAATAAAGTAGTTTTCGCCTTTAGCCGTGAACGGCACCACCAAATCCCAGAAATGTCCTAGAACCCCGAGATAGTCATGGTTTGGTAGTAGTGTTGTTATATTTCTAAAAGAGTTAATTAATTGAAATCCGCGATTAGCAAGATCAGCGAATTTACTAAATGGTTTTACTATACTTGCTGGAACACCGAGAGCACCAGTTTCTAATAGTGCTGATGAGAACAATGAAGCTATGGTACCGATAGTAGTTAGATCGACAGTTTTTTTGAAAGTTTTGCTTTTACTTAGTTCTTTAAATGTTTTATGTAAGCCTGAAGTAGTCGTTTCAGTTTCTTTTGCTGGAGCTTGAGTCTCAGTAGAGTTTATTGTTTCTGTTTGAGAGTTAGTAGCTGATTGCTCAGTCTGTTTTAGATGAAGCTGAGAGTTAACAGTGCTGGTATTTGTGGTTTTAGTGGCAGCAGTATCAGCAGCCTGAAAAATAGGGCCGGTTCTTGATTTTGAATTGTCAGAAAAATCTTGAGTAGGTTTAGCGACAAAGACAGTGTCCGTGGTCCCCATGTTTGATAGTTTTTAAGCTCAGCTTCATGTCTGTCATGACATATATTTTATCAGATAAGCTACGCTAAATGCTAAAAAAATTGTATATACCTAAGAAATGGCTTCTAGAGCCTATTATTGGCTTTAAATATCCTAAAATTGTGCCAAATTCAAAGCCGGCTCTGGGCTCCTGGTGCCTGCCATAGGCATAGCTGCTAGTTCATTTTTATTGAGGCTAATTAACCAAGTATTTTCGTAGTTATTTTTCACTAGCGCATTCACCACGTGCGAAAGTTGAGAGATCTCGGTTAATGAACCGTCATTATTCTCTACAAAAATCGCGCGCGAATAATTGCTCGCGTCAGGATTATAGAAACTATAAGGACTAGATGCGATCTTCATCACATCGATGTAGTATTCAGCATCCAGACCACGTTTGCGCAGTTCTTCAGTGAGAGTCGCTATCTCAGTATCGAGATTAGCTGGATCACTTACTTTGTAGGCTTTGAAAATATCGCGTTCAATAAACCTACGCGCCAGATCCTTGAGAATATAATCACGCTCATCTGCCCAATGTTTAATATGGTGCAAGACATAGGTATCATCTATCTTCAAGAAGTCTTTCACCGTGAGAGTATCAGGGTTCATAACCCAACTGTAGAGCTCGTTCTCGAGGTAAGTGATGCGTTTATTGCGCACTAAAACTTTCACGCGTTTGAATAATTTTTGTAATAGAGAATCAGTGGCGAGGCATTTTTTATGCTGGTAAACCTGAAGGTACATCGAGTAGCGCGCATAGAGGTAATCTTCTACAGCCAGCATACCTTTCTCGCCGCGCACCACCAAACAATCATGCTCGGTATTTACAGAGATACTACTAATCACTCGCTGCAAATCAAACTGCCCGTAAGCCGTTCCAGTGTAGTAACTATCGCGCAATAAATAATCGAATCTATCGCAATCGATTTGACTACTAACTATGTTGCAGAGGAATTTGCGTGGATAAGTTTTATCTAAGATCTGCACCACCAGTTCAGGCAACTTGGGATCAAAACCACTCAGCAAGCGGTTTACACCAGTCTCAGGTGAGAGTATAAGTTTGCGCGTCCAGACCTCATGGTTAATGCGAATAATCTGCTCGCAGCTATGACTAAAAGGTCCGTGCCCGATATCGTGAAGTAACGCTGCTGACATCACCGCAGCTCTATAACTAATTTCAGTGTCCGGTTCTAAATCTAGATCCGCGAGACACTGGTTGAGCATCAAGCGTGCCACATGCATAGCACCGATACTGTGCTGGAAACGCGAAGCCTCAGCTCCGTGAAAAGTAAACCAACTAGTTCCAAGCTGTCTGATCCATCTCAAACGTTGCAGCTCTTTAGTGTCGATAAGATTAATAAGCAGCGCCTCTACAGAGTCTCTCTCGTCTAAAGTAATTTCGCGGTGAATTGGATCTCTGTAAGTGCGGGGCATTATCCTTATTTTACGCCTTAGTTGTGATGAAAGCGCAAAAACGACCCGTTAGGGTCATTTTTGCTATGCACTCGCCCACGGCAGCGTTGAAACGTGACGTCAGTCACGTTTCAACTATATCATTATAATGATATAGTTGCCTAAAATTGCTTAATCTTTTCTTTAGAATCTGTGCTATAGTGTATTCATTAAATAAAGCCGAGTACATAGTCTAGAGGATTCTCTCTTGCATAACAACAGGGCAGAATATCTAGGTTAAGGTGAGGTTAAAGATCTTGTCAAAAAATATAAACGTAGGCTTTATATATAGCAAGAGGA
>CAZQXM010000130.1:0-4131 GCA_964597205.1 uncultured Gammaproteobacteria bacterium | reverse complement strand
AAAATAGAAATAGACGATAGCAGCAAATACCTTATTAACCTACATACAGCGCTCGCTATTGCTCTCAGTGGAGCTATGTATTTTTATGATCCGTTGCTTGCTAAAGGTAGCTTAGTGGCTTCTGCAGTTCTGAATTTATACTTAAGAGTGCTTACTTATACTTTTGCTGAGCCGGTGAATCCGCAAGATAATCCTATGATAATAATGTTAGTATCAGGCTTAAGAGGCGCTCTAACAGGTGCTTTACTCTACTTAGCCATTATTAAACTTAAGATAACTATGCCAGCGGTTGTGGTGGCGGTACTGATCTACCTACTTGTATTATTAATAAGTGGCTTTAAACGCCGCTAAATACTATGCATCATATTACTACTCAGATTTTAGGCCAAACTGTTCATGCTGATACTTTATATTTCGCTTGGTCGGTGATGGCGTTGATTCTTCTAGTTAGTTTGTTTTTGGTATCTGGACTTAGTGCTGATACTAATCGTTATTCTAAGCGTCAATTCGTTGCTGAGAGTATTTATGGTTTTATTCGTGGGCTTTGTGAAACTCAGATTGGTGCACGCGGTAAGAATTACGTGGTGCTAATCGGCTCTATTTTCTTATTTATTGTTAGTAGCTATTATGCTGGTCTTCTACCTTGGAAAATGGGCGCGATGTTCAGCTGGTGGCCTAGTGCTGGACATGGTCAGTTCTGGCATGGAGCTAGTCCTTGTGCAGACCTCAATGTTACTGCTGGTTTGGCGTTAATAGTGATTGCTGTGTATTTTATTTCTGGTGTGATTATTGGTGGCTGGAAATATTTCCAAATGTTTTTGCCAATCAACGTTGGACCTAAAGGTATATCGCTTAATCTAATGTGTTTAATTGAGCTTATGGATTTGCTTGTGCGTCCACTAACATTATCGTTGCGACTTTTTGCTAATACTTTTGCTGGTGAGACTCTGCTTGCTACTTTCATCGCGCTGGTAGCTTTGGTGCTGCCTATTGGTATTCTTGGTTTTGAGATGTTTGTCGGTATTCTTCAAGCCTTCTTGTTCACTATACTTTCTACAGTCTACATAGGCACAGCTGTTCAACACGCTGAGCATCTTGCCCATGATGGTCATCATTAACCAAACTCTTCATATACTGCAGGAGATACTACCAGTATTTCTTTTTGCGGTTATTGCTTCTGCGGTTCTTGATAGATTTTTGCCGCATGATTACCTAGAGAAGAACTTTAGTAAACCCAATTTGCTAACCCTCACTAATGCTAGTTTTTTTGGTGCGTTGATTCCACTCTGTACTTGCGGCATGATTCCACTGGTAGTGAAACTAGTGCAGCGCGGACTTAACTGGCGTATATTAGTAGCCTTCCTAGTAGCGGGCAATGCTTGTAGTATTCCAGCTTTATGGCTAACTACCGTGATGGGTTATAACGTAGTATTAATCAGGCTTCTAGCTTCTGTTGCTTATGGGGTTTTGGTGGCTTTGGTGTTTGCTTGGATACTGCCTAAGGATTTTAGCTTAAAACTAGAACCAAGTTTGAGCTTGCATGATTGTTGTGAGACTAAATGTCATGTCAGTAAATCTAAATTGATTTTTGATGACATTATTTCTATGTGCCGTAGTTTCTTGCCCTGGATTATAGTTGCGGCTTTGATCGCAGCTATCTTCGATGTCTATATGATGCAAGGAGCTCTTGACCTAGTAATGCAATCAAGCCCTTGGTTATCAGCGATAGTTGCTTTTCCATTTTATTTTTGTGCTGGTGCTGATGTGCCTATTAGTCGTGAGCTCTTAGCTGTCGGCTTGCCATTGGGAACAGTGATGAGTTTTATGCTTGCTTCACCTGGTCTTAACCTCACAAGTCTCTTTGTTTATCAACGTTGTGTGGGCTGGAAGCAGGCTTGGTATTTTATGCTGGTTTCTTACTTAGTGGCGGTGGGGATAGGTTACGCGCTGAATCTACTAATACAGTAAAGTTAAAGGAATTGCCAATATATTACGCGTCACCATATGCACCCGATCACACCTACAAAGAACTATTCCAAATTTTGCTTTTTTACTATAATCACTGAGGAAATTACTTAAGCCAAGAAGGTCTCTGGAATCTAATCTAGAAGCAGATTTGATCTCAATAGGAATAATTTGTTTACCGTACTCCAGCACCAAATCCACTTCAGCATCATTGCTGGTACGCCAGTGATAAATATTAACGGGCATGGTGAAGTCTTTGATTTCTTTATAAATTTCACTGAAAGCATGAGTTTCAAGTATATGTCCCCAGTCTCCTCTTTGCAGCATAAAATCAAGATTATTGTTTTTTTGGAAGAAATTTACTAAGCCTGTATCATGAAAGTATAGTTTAGGTTTTTTAATAAGACGTTTTCTGTTCTGGTTGTGATAGGCAGGCACAAGTTTACACTGGTATGAACTCTCTAGAATAGAAATATATTTTTTGATAGTTTTAGCATCGATACCAAGATCGCTACTCAAAGTACTATTCTTGAGTATTTGTGCGGTTTGGAAGGCAAGCATTGAATAAGTTCTCTGAAAATCACTCAAACTAGCTACTTGTGCTAAATCGCGCAAATCTTTTTCTATGTAGGTGCTAGTGTAAGCTGAAAACCATTGCCAGCGTTGTTCCGGAGCAAGGGTCTGTAAAGCTGGGAATCCGCCATAAAGTGCAAAATCGAGTAATTGTTCTTGGCTAATTTGTTTAGCGGCTACCTCGTCAAGTTCTTTAGCAAGCAGATTAATATCATTATGTTTTATGATGCGTTCTATTAAATTGTTGGAATTTAAATTTAGGGCTTCAGCTATAGAAAAAGCTTGCAGCTCAAGCAAGCCTACTCTACCAGCAAGAGATTCAGAAATAGATTTTAGTAATAGAAAATTAGCAGAGCCAGAGATAATGATGCGATAAGGCAGACCTTCATCGACTACTAGTTTAAGTGAGTGAAATAATTCTGGGCACTTGTGAGCTTCATCTATTGCAATATTGCAGTTTATAGATCTGGCGAATAATACTGGGTCCGCTTTAATTTCTTGAACTAGATTGAGGTCATCTAGATTGTAGTATTTCCATTTCTCGCGGCTTTGCTCTGTGTAGTAATTTATCAGGGTACTTTTACCTGCTCGTCTCGGGCCGGTAATCGAAACTATAGGGAAAATCTCGAATAATTTGGAGATTCGAGACTGGATTTTGCGTTGATGATACGCCATAAATTCGTTATACCATGTATTATAGGATTATAACACCTGTTTTACATGGTGTATGTTGGCTCTAAAAAAAGTATGAAGTAATCCCTTTTGCTGTATGTAAATAGGCTTGACAAAGCGGGGCAATATGTATTACTATTATCAATCAGTCTTTAAAAGAGGGATTTTATGACTAATGTTCCAGTAACAGCAAGCCCGGCAGCACCAGTGGCCGTCGCAACGCCAGTAGCTTCTCCGGCCGTAACGCCACCACCAGTAACTCCTCCTGTACCTGCAGCAGCTGATGCCGCTGCAAAGACTGCCGCCGCGCCAGCAGCATCTCCAACTGTTCTTGCACAAGCACCAGCTCCATCAGTACCAGTAGCTGAAGTTGGCGTGCCTAAATTAATTCAAGCTTTAAGATCAGGACAATTTCCAACTTTAGAACAAGCACTTGCAGATAAAGCAGATTTCTTGATGTCATTTAAATATGCATTAGGATTAATAGTACCTAAAACTAGTTGGCAAGAATATGAGCCTAAAATGGATGAGGTTCTTAGCAAGCTTTATGGTTTTCTCACACTACTTCCAGCTCAAATGCAGATTAGTAAACAAATAAGAGAGTTTATAAAACCAAAAACAGAAGCAGTTAAAGTAGCAGCAGAGCCTGCTAAAGCAACAGTGGTAGAAGCAGCTGTTCAGCCTAGTCCAACAGTTAATGCTCAAGTTACGGAACCTGTTGTTAAACGCGAAGAGCCAGCAAAAGCTGATGATAAGAGTAATAATAAACTAGAACCATGGTGGAAACAAATTGGCAAATTGTTTTTAGGGGCAATTACTCCACCTGTTAATAGTCAAGAACAAGAAGCTGTTAAGGCTTAATACTACTAGTTATAATAGACTCTGGTGCCTTCAATCCCAACAACTATAGAGTCTCGTTAT
>CAZQXM010000129.1:0-4138 GCA_964597205.1 uncultured Gammaproteobacteria bacterium | reverse complement strand
CCAAGTCTATGCAAAACTATATTGCGCTTAGAATAAACCCAATAGAAAAACATTATCCCGGCTGGAATTAGCGCTAATAAAAACAAAAACTCGGGGTGTTTAATATTCATGTCAGCCTAAACAAGAGAGTATTGCCCAATCCTAATTCTAGTAACAGCGCGACTAAAGCTGCCCATAAAAACCCTTCGAAAATATCTTTATAATCAGTATGTTCTTTAACTTCTATCTCTGTCTTCTCAAGTTTATCGATATGACTATAAATGCGCGCTAAATCTTCAGTACTCTCAGCTCTGAAATACTGCCCGCCTGTCTCTTCTGAGATCTTGACTAGAGTATCCTCATCCATCATCAGCTCTGCCATGATGGTTTGTTTGCCCATAGGTGTATCGAGCACGAAAGGTACTTTACCTTCTTTGCCAACACCGACAGTATAGATCTTGACGCCATATTCTTTAGCGATGTCAATCGCGGTCCCTGGCGAGATCTCACCAGCGTTGTTTTGACCATCAGTAAGCAGAATCATCACTCTAGATTTAGCTTTAATATCTTTCAGGCGCTTCACGCCTAATGCCATCGCTGATCCGATAGCGGTCATTTTACCGACCATGCCGATTTCCATGCGATTGATCATATCGATTACTGCACCATGGTCAGTGGTTAATGGACACTGGGTAAACGCGTTCTCCCCAAAAACCACCAAGCCTAATCTATCATTGCCGCGACGCCCGACGAAATCCTGCAGGATTTTTTTAACCACAACTAATCTATCAACTTGTCTGCCAGCAAGTTTCATATCTAGCGCCATCATGCTCTCAGAGGTGTCCACCACCATCATGATGTCTATGCCTTTGTTCTTACTTGAGCTGAATGATGATCCTAGCTGCGGGCGCGCTAGTGAGATAATTAAAATACTGATACAAATTATCCTCAAGGCTAGAGGTAAATAAAAACCTATCTTATCGGTGAGCGTAGCGAAACCCTGATCCTGAGAGGATAGTGGCAGCTTGAGTGAGCCTTGTCTTCCTCTAACTAATAGTAACCATAATAGTAATGGCACCAGAAGAAGAGTAAGTAAAACCCAGCTATGCGCAAAAGTCATTCTTCATCCTCCTTAGCTTCTATCGTAAGTGCTTCAAGCTTAGCTCTCTCTGCAGCTTCTTTAATTTCTTTAGCTGTATTGATTTCAGTAATTACAGAAATAATCGCAGCTTGGTCGCGTTTTTTCTCTTCTATAGTCACTTCAGCTTTAGCGAACTTAGCAAGGTCAGCGCGCTCTAGAATGTCCTTAATAAGCAGTGATTGAGAAGTATGCACCAGCTCATGAGCTCTAAGCGCTGGCATAAGTTCATCGACAGTACGATCAAGAGCATGAACCTTAAGTTCTACTTCGAAATAATCACGACTAATCTCACTTAGCGCTAGATAGTAATCTTTACTATTCTGGTTAGTATCAAGAGCAGCAAGATCTCTTACTACTTTTTGGTATTTAGTTAGTTCTATTGGTGGTGGTTTCTTAATGAAGCGAATATATATCCAATAGCCTAAAGCTGCAAGGATAATAATACCTAATAGCCACCAAAGCCAGTCAGGGACTTCTATAGGGAAGTAGCCGTCGATATCGCGCAGATCATCTGGAGCTTTAGGATCCTCGCACTCGGGGTTGCCCATGCCTGCAGATATTGGTGTGTTAGTTGGGGTTTGTATCATTTATTCACTGTGACAACGCAAAAATGACCCATCGGGGTCATTTTTGCTATCTCCTACGCTCCCTCATCAAAAACAACTTCATCAACTGCGTAACATAGGATTTATCAGTAGTCAGCTCCAATAAATCTATGCTCATCGACCTTAAAGTATTACGCAAACCCTCTAAGAACTCTGTTTGTACTTTCTCGAACTGCAGGCGCACAGACTTCTTATTAAGGTTCAATAATTCTTTAGAACCAGTCTCAGGATTCACTACTTCTACATAACCGATATTCGGTAGCTTGAACTCTCTAGGATCGCGAATAGATACTGCAATCAGATCATTAGACTGGCGTATCATTTTAAGCTCGCGCTCGCAATTGAAATTAGAGTCGAAACCCCCTTGGTTAGGGTGTTCAGGCAAGAAGTCAGAGATCAGGAATACCACCGAACGCTTTGGTATTAGCCTTATAGTCTCGCCTAAGACCGCTCTAAGATTAGTACGATCAGAAATTGGCTTAAAAGTTAATAGGTCTTTAATGAGCTTAAAAATATGCGATTTGCCTTGTTTAGGCGGCACGTAGAATTCTATTCTGTCGGTAATAAAAATCGCGCCTACTTTATCATTATTCTTAATCGCTAATGCCGCGAGCACCGCAGCAAGCTCGGTAGCTAGCTCATGTTTATTCTTAGTCTGGGTACCAAAACTATTAGAAGCACTAATGTCTATAAGCAACATTAGAGTAAGCTGCCGCTCTTCCTTGTACTCGCGCACGAAAGGCTGACGCATTCTAGCGGTCACCTTCCAATCGAGCATGCGCAGATCATCACCAATCTGATACTCACGAATCTTATCGAAATTCAGTCCCCGACCGCGAAAGGCAGATTTATACTCGCCAGTAAGTATCTCGCTAGCAAGGCGATCTGTCTTGATCTGTAGCTTTTTGATTTGAGCAAGTAGCTCTTTACTAATCAGCAACTATGGCACCTCTATCGAATCAAAAATAATCTTGATGATATCGTCGGAACTCTTGTCTTCAGCTTCAGCCTCGAAACTCACACCAATACGGTGGCGTAAAATATCGTAGCCAACACTCTTAACATCTTGCGGGGTTACATATGCTCTACCTTGCAAGAAAGCATGAACCTTAGCTCCTAGGTTCAGTGCTATCGATGCCCGCGGTGAAGCGCCGTATTCAAGCAAACCTTCAAGTTCCTTGATACGCGCTCTAGAATTGGATTTGAGCTCGATATTATGCTTAATATTATTCGCTCTAGTAGCAAAAATAATATCGATAATATAGTCTTGGACTTTCTCGTCGAGATAAATCTTATCGACAATCTCACGAGCCTTAAAAATCTCAGTCTTACTAATAATCTGGCTTAGCTCTGTGGATTGTTTGCGCGCCATCATATTCATAATGACTTTCTCTTCATCCATAGTCGGATAACCGAGTTTGAGTTTGAGCATAAATCTATCTAACTGCGCCTCTGGCAGCTGGTAAGTACCCTCTTGCTCAAGGGGGTTCATGGTCGCAAGCACCACGAAGGGCTCTTCAAGTTTATAGGTTTGCTCAGCGATAGTAATATGCTTCTCAGCCATCGCTTCAAGCAGCGCAGATTGTACTTTCGCTGGCGCCCGGTTAATTTCATCGGCGAGAACCAAATTACTAAAGAGCGGACCTTTCTTAGTCTCGAAATCACTAGTATTAGGTTTATAGATCTGAGTACCTATAAGATCGGCTGGCAGCAGGTCTGGCGTGAACTGTATGCGCTGAAAATCAACCCCAACACACTGTGCCAAGCACTTGACGGTTTCAGTCTTAGCCAAGCCCGGCACGCCCTCGATAAGTATGTGCCCGCCTGCTATAAGCCCCATAAAGAGCTTACTAATGAATTCATCCTGCCCTATTATCTTTTTGTGAATCTCGGCTCTAAGCTTATTGAAAGCTTCAGAGTGAACCAAGATCTCACCAGTTAGTGCCTCTATATTCGCTGCTGTGCTTGTCATATTTCTAATTATATCGCTACTAACCAGTCCTGATGCAAGCCCCCAGAGATTTAAAGTTCGGTCCCCCACCAGTTGTTCTGCTTAGATAAGTAGTTGATTAACACCTAACTGAGCTTCTTTACTAAAGTTTGTAGCTAAGGGGGTTGATCGTAGCGAATTTTGTTTGAGTGCTAGTCAAAACTAGCGAAGGAGTATGCGAGTAGCTAAACACGAGATGGACGAGCGAAAGCGAGCACAGCAGCCAAGAGGGTTTTCCGCAGGAAAATGCCTTGGCTGCTGCCGAGCGTGTTTAGCGTAAACGAGTGAAACGACTGAGCGCATTTTTGACTGCGCGAAAACAACTGAGCTAGAGCAATCCCTTAGCTGCAAACTTCTTAGCACTCTCAGTTAGGTGTAATAATTAGCTACAAAAAGCAGAACGACTGGTGGGGGACAAATCAC
>CAZQXM010000128.1:2631-4174 GCA_964597205.1 uncultured Gammaproteobacteria bacterium | reverse complement strand
ATTACTATATTAGGAACTTAAATTATAATATTATTTTAATTCTGATACAAGTTTTGTTCTATATTAGAGCTAGTTTTGGCTTCAAGCGCAAAATCGGCACAATGATCTTGATTTTGCTAGTATATTATGTATGTCAAATAACAACCAAGCTGACCAAGTCCCTGCCATTCTTGAGGAGAATGCGCTTACTAAAGTCCTAGCCAAAATCCAGACTGATCTAGAGGTTATTAATCAACACAAGCATGCTTCGCCAGAATTCCGTGCGCTGATGGATGGCTATGTTAATAAAGCGAATGAAGCTGAGTTCGAGAAAGTTAAATACAAACATATAGAAGAAAAACACGAAGAGCTTAAAGCAGAAGTTCGTGCTCTTAAAGAATTAACTAAAAAGCAAGAAACTGATCTTGATGCTACACGTGAAGCGTTGAAGGCATCAGAATCTGATTTGTTCAAAGTGCGTCAAGAGTTTAATTACTTTAGAGAAAGTGCTGATTCTAAAATTCAAGAATTATCAGAAGACAAGCGCACTATTAATCAGAAGTTACGTGATCTATTAGCTGATAAAGAAAAAGCAAGTTCTGAAATTCAAAACGCTCAAATCAAGGTGATGGAAGCTAATCACCGATACAAGCAGCTTGAACAGGATAGAGGTCTTGATAAAGACAACTACGATAGAGCATTGCGTGAAACTGAAAATATGGTCGCTGAGTTGCGCGAGCAATTAGATCTGCGTACTCGTGAGTTAGAGTATAAAGACGCTCTACTAAACCAGTTGATTAAACAGGTTAGTGAACCTAGTTCTGTGCTTTCGCAAACTATGGCACAGTCGGCTAGTCAGCCAGTTCAACAGCAGCGTCAGCATACTTATCGTCCATTGAATGAGCCGCTACCAAGTGAGCGTGCGATGAATGATTTACCTAACGAGTTTAAGCGTGATTTGTTTGCGCAATCTAAGCCTGGATCGGGTGCTACTTATAGTACTGCCCCTGAAGCGCCTAAATCTACAGCGATGCGTTGGGGTGCGATTCGTAAATAACTATAGGTTTATACTATAACTGATGATCTGGACATATCCAGCTAATGGTCACTGTACTGATTCGAAGAGCATTTATTTACTAGGCTGCGCTACTAAATCTGCGCGTATTAATGGCGTGGAGATTCCGCTTGCGGCGAATGGTAATTTTGCTTATGTCTATAATTTGCTGCTCGGTGAAAATCTTCTGATTATGGAGATAGATGGTCAGAGTGAAACGAGAACTGTTATTGCCAAAGCTTCTGAACTAGTGAGTCCAGTTGCTTATGCTAAGCCCTATGCTGCTTTTACTGATACTAACTCCAAGCAGCAAAATATTCTTAGATCTATTTTAGTTACTGAGAATTCAATAGCGATACCTTTGGCTAAAGAGCCTGTATATAAATTAGAGCGCGTAGATTCTAAAAATTATTTATTAGAACTAAGTGATATGGCTTACGATTTGGATTGGGTTTACTACCAATCTGAGGCGGATAATATTGTTATCCTGGAGGATAATATTGTTCGCTT
>CAZQXM010000128.1:0-2531 GCA_964597205.1 uncultured Gammaproteobacteria bacterium | reverse complement strand
CACGTGGTGTTTATGAGAAAGATCTCAATCTCGAAGTGGCATTAAAACTAAGAGATGAACTAACTAAACTAGGCAAGCAAGTAATAATGACTAGAGAAACAGATGTTGATGTCTCTCTTGCGCGCAGAGTTGAAATCTCTCAGAAGGCAGATTTATTTATTTCACTGCATCATAATGCTTTGCCTGATGGACGTGACCCAAACCTTGAGCGAGGAATTTCTTTGCATTACTACCATAGTCATTCGCGTGCGCTTGCTCAAGACATATTAAGAGATCTCTGCGCGGCAACTAAGCTTCCTAGACACGGACTTTACTATCAAAACTTGCATGTGCTTAGAGAGAACCCTAAGATAGCCATGCTTATAGAGCTGGGATTTTTAATTCATCCTGAAGAATCGCTGATAGTGACTGATTCAGGCTACCAGCAGTTATGCGTTAAGACAATTGCTGCTAAAATAAATTAGAGTGTCAATTGGTAAATACGACAGCATCATTATTGGCTCTGGCATAGCTGGACTGAATCTTGCGCGCAAGCTTTCGCAGGCTGGGCAGCGGGTTTTTATTGCTGCTAAGGAAGCAGTAACCGAAGGTTCTTCTAAATACGCTCAAGGTGGTGTGGCTGTTTGTAGTCCTTTGAATCCTGAGGATAATTGCGAGAGTCATATCGAAGATACGATCAGAGCAAGTAAGGGTTTGGCTAACCCCGAGACTGTTAAAGCGATAGTTACTAACGCTTGGCCTAGGCTTGAGGAGCTAATTAAGTTCGGTGTGAACTTCGATAAGGATTTTAATATAGAAGGTTCGCATAGTTATAGCCGCGTCATGCACGTGGCTGATGCTACTGGTAGAGCGATATTGAAGCCGCTCTTAGATAGAGTTTCGCGTAATCATAATGTTTCTATTGCTCAAGGCACAGAATGTATTTCTCTCTTGAAATCTGGCTCTCGCGTCGTTGGTGCGCGTTTCCGTAATATTACTCGTGATGAGTTTGATGTATTGGCGCCTAATGTAATTTTTGCTAGTGGCGGACTTGGTGGACTCTACGAAGAATCTACTAACCCTTCAATACTTACTGGCGATGGGATCGCGCTTGCTTATGATGCTGGTGCTGAAATTGAGAATCTAGAATTTGTGCAGTTTCATCCTACTGTGTTTTTTGCTGGACGCAGTCAAGCGCGTTTTAAACAACGTAATTTCCTTATCACTGAAGCTGTTCGCGGTGCAGGTGCCCTGCTGCGCAATATTAATGGAGAATTATTCGCACAGAATTACCATCCTGACGCTGAACTAGCAACTAGAGACATAGTCAGTAGAGCAATAATCGCAGAGATGAAAACTACAGGAGCCGATTGTGTGTTCTTGGATATGCGCGCTATTCCTCGCGAGACTCTTCTTAGTAAATTCCCTAACGTTTATCAAACTTGCCGCGATTATGGTTATAAGCTTGAAGTGGATTTATTACCGGTGCGACCAGCGGCTCACTATACTATTGGTGGTATCAAAACTGACATTAATGGTAGGACTTCTGTAGAGGGTCTTTGGGCACTTGGTGAGTGTGCTTCTAATGGTTTGCACGGAGCTAATAGACTTGCTAGTAATTCACTACTTGAATGTATAGTTGTTTCGGATTTTGTGGCGACGGATGTACTGCGCAATCAAGATTACAATTGTCATCCTGAGCGTAGCGAAGGATCCCTTTATATTGCACAAGATTTGGAGATTCTTCGCGGAGCCTGTAGTGAGCGTCAGCGAACTGCTCAAAATGACGAGCAGTTCTTGCGTACTTCTAACTATCCTGAATGTACAGACCTAGATGAAATCAGATCTATACTCGACAAACACGTAGGCTTGGAGCGCAGCATTGAAGGGCTGAACTACGCTTATGAATTGATTTCTAAGATGCCTGAATCTGCGCCTAGAACTACGGCTCTACTACTTATAGCTAGTGCGCGCGAGCGTAAGGAGAGTCGCGGTACTCATTATCGTAGTGATTTTCCTAAAACCAGCATAGAGTTCGATCACTCTACTATTATTAGCAAGCCATCTTTAAGTCATCATGTCTAAAAAAGTTCGTACACGCATAGCACCTAGTCCAACTGGTAACCTGCATTTGGGTACAGTGCGCACTGCGCTTTATAACCAAGTTTTCGCTAAGCGTCATGGCGGTGAGTTTTTATTCAGGCTTGAAGATACAGATCGCGAGCGTAGTAATGAAGTTTATACTGTCGAGATTATCGAAGGCTTTAGGTGGCTTGGTATAGAGTGGCACGGTGAGATGGTACGCCAGAGCACCCGCGAGTCTGCTCACCAAAAATATATAGATCAGCTTATTGCTTCTGGGCGTGCTTATCGTTGTTACGCCACTAAAGAAGAGCTTGAGGCTGTTAGAGCCGCTCAGAGAGCCGCAAAGCAAGCGGAGGGCTACGATAATCGCGGACGTTATTATATGGCTGCAGATATTGAGAAATTTAAAGCAGAGGGGCGCACTAGTGTAGTTAGGTTAAACCTAGACCTGGGTGCTGATAAATCTC
>CAZQXM010000127.1:0-4181 GCA_964597205.1 uncultured Gammaproteobacteria bacterium | reverse complement strand
CTACAACAATCTCCAGATCAGAAAACCGCAGCGCCTCAGAACTTAGAAACTATCAATTCGAGCGTGGCTTTATTAAAACAGCCGAAGGTTCTGTCTTAGTGAGTTGCGGTGATACTAGAGTTATTGTCACAGCCAAGGTAGACACCAATGTGCCGAACTGGATGCGCGGACAAGGACACGGCTGGGTAACAGCAGAGTATTCGATGCTACCAGGATCTTCGCAAGATCGTATTAGACGTGATCGTAATGGACCATCAGGGAGATCAGCAGAGATTCAACGCTTGATCGGTAGATCTTTAAGAGCAATGGTAGATCTTAAGAAGCTACCTGAAGTCACTATTAATATAGATTGTGATGTTATTCAAGCTGATGGTGGCACTAGAACCGCAAGTATTAGTGGTGCTTATATAGCTGTCTATGACTGCCTTAGAGCGCTGCAAAAAGATTTCATTATAGTAGAGTCAGAGAAAAATAAAGTTATACGTAAAATAGACGCCAAGCCAGAGATGAAAACTCGCGCTATATTCCCGGATGCTCTCCCTATACTTAATCAAGTTGCTGCAGTTTCTGTTGGTATTAAAGATGGTACGGTCTTGTTAGATCTAGATTATATAGAAGATAGCAGCGCCCAAGCAGATTCTAATTTCATACTTACTGCTGACGGGCGTATCATTGAGATTCAAGGCACCGCAGAAGATGGACCCTTCTCTAAAGCTGAGTTCGATCAGATGTTCGCCGTAGCGCATAATGGCATCAAGAAGCTGTGCGAGCTGCAAGTAGCTGCATTAAATAGTTAGCAATATTATCCTTCTTATCCTTGAATTCTAATTCTTCGCCATTTTGCGCAATAATAACAATATTAGAATCCTCTGAACCTAAGCTCTCTACAGGGTTTGCCACAATATAGTCTAAATTTTTAGCCTTGAGCTTCGCTTTAGCATTAGCAACTAGATCTTCAGTCTCTAAAGCAAAACCAACTAAGATCTGATCGGCGCGTTTCAATTTACCAAGCTCGGCAATTATATCTCTATTAGGAGCAAGTTCGAGACTTATAGAACTAGTATTAGATTTTTTAAGTTTAAAAGAACTAGTAACACTCGGCTTATAATCAGCAACCGCAGCAGCCATAATAGTAATATCAGCAGTATTGAATTTAGAAAGAGCTGCTGCATGCATTTGATCAGCACTTTCTACTTCTATAACCTCACAGCGAGCTTGCAAATCATCATCAAGCTCAACACTAGTAATTAATGTTACGGCAGCACCTTGGGCTAATGCCGCACGCGCTAAGGCTTTACCCATCAGACCAGAACTACGATTGGTAATAAATCTAACTGGATCTATAGCTTCGCGAGTACCTCCTAGAGTAATAAGAACTTCTTTAGCACTAAGAGCACCATTAAGACTTAATTTCTTAACTACTTCAGCAATTAACCTATCCTGCTCAGCAAGCCTACCTTCACCGACATGCTTGCAAGCCAATAAACCAAAATCTGGATCTATAAACTCGTAACCAATCGTCTTGAGATACTCGACATTTTTAAATACAGTAGGATGCTGCCACATTTTAGTGTTCATGGCGGGCGCGATCATAATCGGCGCACGCGTTACCAAACATAAATCCAAAAGTAAATTATCAGTAACACCAGTAGCTAATTTAGCAATAGTGTTGGCTGTAGCTGGAGCTATTAAAACTAAATCAGCTTTATCAGCCAATTGAATATGATCTATATGCCCAAGACTGCCTGCGTATTGCTTAAGATGAACTTTATTTCCAGTCATCACCTCTAGGCTTAGTGGGGTTACAAAATTAGCAGCGTTGTCAGTGAGCACCGCGTGTACACTTGCACCAAGTTTAGTTAACTGAGAAGCTAAATCAACAGATTTATATGCAGCAATACCGCCGGTAATACCTAGGATAATTTGCTTGCCTTTAAGTTGCATGATAATAAGTTATGGAATACGAGTTTCGTATATAACCTTAACTGCTTCAAATACTGGAGTTGGAGGATCAATCTCTTCGCGAGTATCGAATTTAATACGCTTAGCTACACCTGCTATATCCTTGGTTAGTGAGTAAACATTGCCAGAATTATCAGTAAGTTCGCTGAGTTGTTCATGAGAGTCTTTAGTGTAGTAATTAGCCATAGATATCTATATTAGCAAATTCAAGCTCTAAACCGTAAGATCGTTAATTAAAGCCTTAACTTCTATATCTATCATCGCATCAACCGAGCCCACTGACTGCTCTCCAGCCATCTCAACTAGAGTTCTGCGGGAAGTCCGGTATTTAATATCATTAGCCCGCGAGCGGCGCTCAAGGTCTCTTACGACCATACGAGTAAAGAAAGTTGATTCTTGAGACTTAGCTTGAATGGCCTCAGCGGCATCAAGGCGAGCTGGAATAAGTTCTTGTCGCAATAACTCCTTCTCAATCTTAGATTCTTTATAACTAAAGTAATGAGTCCTAAGTCTCTCTGCCACCTGATCGACGAGCATAAAAAGAACTATAAGTTCGGTGTGAGTAATTTCTCTAGTGCGACTACTTTTCTGGTTAACATCATCAACCACATCACCAATCACTCGAGCACCAACTGCGCTACCACCACTAATAAGAGCATTACTAGTAATAGAAGAGACTGCGTAGAAAGGCACGAATAAAGCCTTACTAATAACTTGCATCACCGCATTATTCTTCTCGAACTCATCAGGATTAGTAGAGAGTATACGCACAATGAATTGAATAGTACGGTTACGCGCTATAGTCGCCCGCCATAAATCCAAGAGTTGCTCTCTTTCAGTTTCTGAGAAATACTTCTCGCTTTTAATTTTCTGATCCTGCTCAAGAGCTATGCTTGGGAATATAAACTCCAAAGCTCGTTTCTCACTCTCTTGCAGCTCTTTACGCTTACGCTCGAAAGCATCAAGTTCTTTCGTGTCATCAAGTTTAATACTGTGTTTTTGCTTGAGTTGCTCAAGCTTAGTATTAGGCTCGGGGATGGCCTCAGTAGCTAGAACTAAGTTGGGTAGAAATACCCATTGATTCAGTAGTAGTGTTAGTAGGATGATTCTGAGCATCAGCTTATAGTGGCTATTCTAGCGATTAACGACGCAGATGGACAAAATGCCTATTTCGTAACAGCTTTACTAAAGTTAAGGTGATTTAATGCCGTAACTATATATGTAGGGTTAGCTTCTTAACCCTAACTTAACCTAGGGTTAATAGATTAAAGGTAGGAACAAAAAGCACGGATGGCTTCCTATAACGACATTTTAGCTGCCAAGCAAAAACTTACAGGTTTTGACCGTATATTAGATCGCTCATTTGCAGGTTATCAAAGTATAACTGGCTCGGATAAAATTTCTCTCACTGCTACCGGAGATATTGCCTTTCTTGATACAAGTGCAGATAGCAATAATAATTTATCGAACACAGAGATGGCTACCCTACAAAATACTATCGATGTGATTAAACTTGAATTAACTCAGATATCCGGTCTATCAGCAACAGACCTAAGTTCTATCAATTTAACTCAACGTATTGCTAACACCTTAAGTACAAAAAAAACCGCCGGCGAAAACGTACTTGCACTAGATCACACAAAAGTAGCGACCCTCTTAAATTCTGCTAGCCCTCGCTTGCAAGAACAAATACAACTAGTCCAAGCTAACGCAGCAGCCAAAAGATTGCAAGTAGACACTATCAATCAAAAACTAAGTTCATTCAACACTGCATTTAGCCATCTTACTAGTAAAGCGGTAGCTTTCAATACTATTACCGATGTCACCAGCTTCCTTGCTGATGCTGGTACTGAGACTCAAATCAACTCAACAACTGAAAGAGCTAAACTTGCAAGTATTTTTCAGGCTTTCCAAACTGCAGCAAATACCGTTCTTAATGACCCCAATATAATAGCTACTACGCCTGTTGCAGTTGCTACCGCTATTATCAACGCCATTCCTAACACAGTTGGTTCTGGTGCCACCGCAATAGACCTCTCTGTAACCGGACGGAAACAAGCTTTATTTGGATATCTGACTGGAATCAATGCACGTACTGGAACTGCTATCACTGATGCTAGCAACGGACTTGCAACTTTAAATCAACTAGCTCTTGATAATGGATTAACACGCCCTAATACAGATACTAGAAGCAACTCTGTCAATATTGCTGGTGTCTC
>CAZQXM010000126.1:0-4194 GCA_964597205.1 uncultured Gammaproteobacteria bacterium | reverse complement strand
GTTACAGTAGATAAACTTAAAAACCCTAATAAAGGTAATTTGACTGTTGCTGTAGTTGGCAAATACGTAAAACTAGGTGATGCTTATATTTCTGTAGTCGAATCCATTAAACATGCCGCCGCCGAATGTGGTTATGAACCTAATTTCAAAATGATACTTTCTGATGATATCAACAGTTACGAAGATGCAGCGCGCCAACTAAGTGACGCAGATATGATCTGTATACCTGGTGGTTTCGGTGATAGAGGCATAGAAGGTAAGCTACTAGCCATACGCTATGCTCGCGAGAGTCGCAAACCTTTATTAGGTCTATGCCTAGGTTTACAGTGCACAGTTATAGAATTCGCTCGCAATGTAGTTGGCTTAGCTAATGCTAATAGCGTCGAGTTCGCTCCTCAATCTCCTTATCCAGTCATCCATCTTATGGAAGAGCAGGAAGGCATAGAAGATAAAGGTGGCACCATGAGATTAGGACGCTACCCATGTAAGCTAGCTCCTGGCAGTATCGCTGAAGCCGCTTATCAAGGTTGCAGCACTTGGTGGTCAGAACCAGAGAATTTCAGCGCGAAAGATACTATCTATGAAAGACATAGACACAGGTATGAAGTTAATAATTTCTATCGTGATCGCCTCGCCGAAAAAGGCTTAGTCTTCTCAGGTACTTCACCTGACGGTAGATTAGTAGAAATAGTAGAGCTAGATCGCAAGCTACACCCTTATTTCGTAGCTTCGCAGTTCCATCCAGAGTTTAAATCACGTCCAGGTAAACCTCATCCTCTATTCTTGGGTGCAATTACTGCTGCTATTAAAATCAAGACTGGTGCGGATCGTATCAGTAGTGAGCACTTGAACTAAAAACTTGTTTCGAAATTGCCTAGAACAAAGCATGCAAGTCCGAGGCCGCGGAGTTTAACCGTCACCGACTTCATACCTGCTTGGATCTGCTTCAGCTTGAGCGAAATCCCAATCGCTAGCCTCAAAAGTACTAAATATAAGCATTAACAAAATGAGTTCTTGGATTTTTTTATCTTCGATTTTAGTACCTTTAGGGCTAGTACGAGGACCGAAAGTCGCATCAAGACCAGCATTGAATACGTTAAGATCTTGAGAGAAACTTTGCAGGCTATTTTCTAATTCTTTGAGTTTTAGCTCCAATGCTGAGTGATCTTCTGGGCTATCGCCTCTAAGGAATTTATCTGCATAGCCAGTAATTAGACCGGCTTGAGTATCAATCTTGGCAATAATTGCGTTTTTGAAATTATTGGTTGCGTTAGTAAGAGCAGTTGTTGCTGTGCTAAGTACTGTTGTTGCTGTATTCAAATCTGCTGTTGCTAGCCCTAAGTCTGTTGTCGCAGCACCAAGAACTGTTGTCGCTTGATCACAGTTATTACGAGAACTATTCATAGCTGGATACGTTACGATCACTCTTGTAAATTTATCTCCAATCACGTCATCATCATCTAGGTTCCTTAGGTATTCCTTAATATCCGCATCATCATCAAAATGACTCTTCAAAGCAGCAATGTTACGGCTCTGATTCCCTGATAAATAACTACTCAAAGTATGTTTTTTGCTCTTACTAAGTGTTTTACCTCTTAATGACTCTACGTCATCATAAGCGCTTATATGTTCATTCTCTTTTGCATCAAAGTCTGCTTTTTTTCTATCAAAATCTACTTTTTTATTATCAAAGTCTGTTTTTTTAGAATTAAAATTATTTTCTTTTGCACTATGGTGATCTTTTTTGATTTTAAAATCTGTCTCTGCCGCCTTATAATCGCTATCACTAATAGTAGCCATGCCATTAACCAGCTTCAACAGTTCTTCTTTGAGGTCAGCAGTCATATCAGCTAGTAGTGCACCATTAAACTGATTTACAGTATTTTTTAGAGTTTCTATACCACTAGTATTAACTTCGATTTTCTTAAGTTCACTAGCACGCTCTACTACTTCTTTGCCAAGACGAGCAATAATCATAGAAGTAACAGTCGGAGCTAGTGGTGGTGGCGGCAGAGCACGTGTAGGTATCTCTCCATTGGCTTTAGGCTCAGGGAGCTTACTAAGCTCATATTCAGCGTTCTGCTTGCTTGCAGCAATATCCTCTAGGGCATATAAAGCTAATGCTTGGTTAACGCGCTTATCAACAGTATTAGCGTGAAGCTCCATAATTGGCTTATTATTGAAGAACAACTTAATTTTTCTGTTTTGTGAATCTTTTAGTGGTGTTAATAAATTACCATCAGCATCTCGCTTAAGATCAGCCACACTCACTTCTTCGCCCTTATCATTGATAAGTGGATAGAAATCACCAGTAAGCGGATCTATTTTGCGCTGCAAACCACCTGTTTCACTTAAAATAGGTTCCCAAGCATTGTTGACGGTATTTAATTTGTTATTAACAGTGTTCTCTACAGAAGAAGCTCGCTTATTAGTGCCTGCAAACAATTTATCGTACTCTGATAATTCTTCATAACTTTTATCAGCCAAACTCTTATCGCCATTAATAACATCTAATATGGTGCGTTTATCTTCGAAAACCACATTAAAATTCTCTTGTTGGCGTTTGTAAGTAATAGCCGACTCCATAAAGTTTTTAATTAAAAGATCTAAGCTTTCTTTATCAGAGCTAGAAAGCTCTTCATATTGAGCAGTTGCAGAAGCCTGAAAGTCACGAATAGTATCAGCATCTGCCATAAATCCAATACCTCGATAATTTAAAGCTTGATCAGGATTAGCTCTTAAAAGCCAATCCATAAAAGGTTGGATTTGAACTTTAATACCGCCAGCTTCATAGAAATTATCAGTTGGCGTAAGTCTAGAGAGTGCGTCCTTCTCATTATCATTAAGTCCTATTAACGACTGAAGTCTATTAGCGCTAGCTTCATCTGGCGCTTCATTAATATCATTAGTTATTTTGCTAATAATCTTTTGCAAGGCTGTACTACTAGCATCTGATTTATAGACCCTGCCATCATAGATGCGAGCCGCTTTATTAGGGTCAGTGTCAATACCATAATCATCATTACCATCGTCGATTTCTGTAAAATTAAAATCTGAAGCTATAGCACTTAATTTATAACTATTAACAGCAGCGGTAATTGTTTTATTAATTATATATTGAATGATTTTATTTAAAGCTGTGCCATTCTCATCAGTCTCAAAATTACGCCCATCATAGTTTCGAGTCGAACTAGATAAAGTAGCTATTTCATCCAAAGCTTTCTTCTTGGCACCAGCCATTAAATCTTCAATAGCGCTTTTTTGTTTCTGGATATAAGTATCCATGCTCTCTAGTGGACTAGAATCAAGCATTTTATCTACGGCTTCTCTTTGTTGAGCTAGGAACTCAGAACTAGTAATTTCCTTTGATAAAAGTTTCTCAACTAAACTGCCCTTAATAACTTGAAGATAACTATTAGTTTTATCATCTATGATTTGCGCTCCCTCAATAGCATCCTTAGCGTCTCTTACCAGCTTATCTCTAACTGTACCTGTTTCGATAACTTCATTTAAAACGCCTGGTAAATTACGGTAGCCTTTATATTCGCTTCTCGAATCATATCTAGCAATTAAGGTTTCTAGGTCTAGGTCAGCTGATGAACCTTTTAATAAGGCTTCCTGTGCTGCAATAAAATAATTTGTGTCAATTCTACCTGCAGCCAAATCGGCTACTAATAGACGACTCAACTCGTAATATTTTTTCTGGAAGACTTTACTACTTAAATTACCTAGCTCTGAGAGGCGTGATGCGTCGGTTTGTAGATAAACTTTTTGTTTGATGTCGAAATAATTATTAGTAGTTACTTGTTGAACACCAAAAGACTGCGAGCGAAAATCAGTGTCATCCTCACCTTCAGCGTTATCCAAATCCAAAGTAAGCGAAAAAACTTCACCTTGCTTGGTGGTAATAGTACTAAGAACTCCAAAAATATCAGTCGCAGCATCTAAAACACTATTACGCGCTGTATCAGGACTAGCAAACGCTGCTTGTGCGCGCGGATCTAGATTAATATTGTCGACCATATATACAAAAAACCACCTTAGGGTTAAGAACTGGTTAAACTGCGAAAACTAGGTGTTTTAAGCTAAAATAGAGCCTGTGGTTTTTAGTGGTCAAAAAGAGCAGGATGCCGTTTACATACTAGGTTCTCCGCGTAATGACGGCACTATTGCCGTGCTCTGCCGTAGCTCTGG
>CAZQXM010000125.1:0-4219 GCA_964597205.1 uncultured Gammaproteobacteria bacterium | reverse complement strand
CAGTTCTCACCATGCACATGCGGCTTGAATTTTAATTTACAAGCATCTACCAGCATCTGAATAGCTTTATCAGAGATCAGTTGTGAACGTAGATTTGATTTAAGTTTGCCAAGATCCATATTCTGGAAATTGTTATAAGGATCGCTTAGTGCTGTTTGCACAGCTGCATCTAGCTCGGCATCGCTAATCTCAAATTTCTCAGCTTTGATAATAGTAGAGATGATAAAACTACGGCGCAGGTTTTTTACTGCTGCAGCGCGTTCTTTCTCTAGATCTAATGAATTCTTGAACTCTTCTAACTGTTCTGGTGACCAGCGATTATGCTGTTGAATGCGATCAAGTCCAGATTGGATTTCACGCTCTATCATTTGTTCATTGATCTCAACTTCGCTAAGCTCAGAAACTAGATCCATTACTGCTTCAGCGCTAGCAGTTTTTTTGTTTTGATCTTGAACTTTGTTCATTTCTTCGACGATTTTAGCTTTCAGCTCATCGATATTTTTGAAGCCAACGCGACTAGCTAATTCGTCATTAAGCTCAGGCAGTTTAGCGCGTAATACTTGGTGAACTTTGATTTTGAATTTCGCGTCTTTACCAGCGATATCAGTAGCGTGATAGTCATCTGGGAATTTAACTTCTATATCCTTCTCTTCAGTAGCTTTCATGCCAACGATCTGCTCAAGGAAATTAGGAATGAATCTACCAGTTTCAACGACAGCCTGGTACTGGCTTGCAGCCATCTCAGGGCGGGCTTCCCATTCTGGTTTTTTCTTAGTGCCATTGTTCACTTCGCCAGTGAAATCAAAAATAATCTCATCACCCATCGCAACAGCCTCTGTAGTCTCTGAGTAGTTAGCGAATTGTTTTTGCAGGCGCTCAAGAGTCTGAGCTATGTATTCTGTTTCGTTGAATTCATGGATCTCAACTTCTACTTCTTTACCTTTGTATTTGCCGAGCTTAACTGCTGGGAATAACTCGATTTTGGCTTTAACTTTAACTGTGCCATTAGGATCTTCGAATTCTACATTCTCAATATTAGGCACGAACAAGACTTCTAAGTTCTCTTGTACGAAAGCTTCAAAAAGTAATTCAGAAATAAAATTTAAGTTTACTGTTTGCGACTTAATATAGTCAGCGCCGTAATGCGACTCAACCATCTTGGCTGGGATTTTACCTTTGCGAAAACCAGGTAGGTTTAAATTCTTGCTTAACTGGCTGAGAGTTTTCTCATACGCCTTAAGGGCGCGACCAGGTGCGGTCTCAAGCTCGATAGTTGAGATGTTTTTATCTTCTTTGGTTACTGTGATTTGCATACGGGTATCTATTATAGCTAAAACGTGACTTACGTCACGTTTTAGCGCTTGCGTGGGCGAGTGCACAATATATGGCTTCAACTTGGCTCTTCCACTTACCATGACCTGCTCGCCTCGCAATGACAATTGCGCCACTATGGTGGATAATATATCTGATGTCCAAAAAATTAGTTATTACTTTAGCTTTTTGTATCTTAGCTGGTGCAATTGGAGTTGCTTGTGCAGCTTTGCAACCAGCAGCTGAGCTTGCCCCTAAGCCGCCAGCGCAACCGAATTTAAGCATAGATCATAAAGGTTTACCAGCGATAGTTTGGTATTTTGCACCGTGGTGCGGATACTGCAAAGCTATGTATCCTACTATTTTGGAAGCTGAAAAGCGTTTTGGCTCGCAGTTATATATTCTAGTAGTGGACACAGACGATAAACGTAATCGTGAGCTGATTAAAAAATATCGCTTGGAATCTGGTGGTGTGCCTTACACTCAGTTCTACGACAAGAAGGGTGTGTTCATTGATGATCTGGTAGGCGCGGTGCCGCAGGCAGATTTCTTTGGCGAGCTTAGTTCTAAGTTTAAGCTTAAGTAGCCCTGAGCTTTGTAAAATAAAACAAACTCAAAACCACAAAAATCCCATGCGCCGCCAAACAAAATTTGCAGATGGCGTGTAGTTGAAAATAAAGTATATAAGTGAAGATCAGGGCAGCAAGGCAACCTAAGACTAGTGCTGCTTCTAAGGCACGAGTAGCATAAACGTGACTGATGTCAGTGGGTGAGTGCATTATGGATTGCTTCGCTGTTCTATGCCACCATATATAAATAGCTAGAGTCGCAATATAAAACGCCAAACCATAAAATGGCACAGGAATTTTGAAAATTAAAGCATAGGGCGACATCATCACCGTGTCACAGTCGTCGGTGCAGCCAAGTGAGTTAAGGAATCCGCCACGATAGTAGAAGTCGTAATACTTAGAACTAAGATAGCTAGCATCAGCAATTAAGCCAGTAAATAATATATAAGGTAGTAGTTTTGCTTTATTCACTGTGTTCAATAGCATATAATATATGATGTCTATGTCTAATTTTATCCCTAGTTCTGCTCTTAAGCTACTTATAACAGCTCTAATCTTTACTGTGCAAGCCTGTCATGCTGTGACCGAGACTGCACCTGTGCCAGAGCTGCCAGCTTTGCCGAGCATACTAGCTCCTGTGGCTCCTATTGCTGAACCAATTAAACTTGAAGCTGGTCTTGAACTTAGACCTCAGTTTGATAAAATCCGTGTCAAGAATCTTAGTGGAGCGGATCAGAGTATTAATCAAGCTTTGGATCTTAAAAAAACTACCATAATAGCTTTGGTTAAACCTGGTTGTATTTATTGCGAGTCACTATTAGCAGTGCTTGATGGTGCGCGCTACAAAGGTAAAGCCAATATTGTTTTTATGCTAGATGCTGTGCATGCTAATCAAGAAGAGTTCAAAAAGAAAGCCAAAGATCATAAAAAAGCTGGCGGTAAATGGCTCTATGACTACAGTAATAAATTTTCTGAAATCTATGGCATAGTTTCATTCCCGCAGTTTATTGTTCTAGGCAAAGACGGCAAAGTTATTAAATATCAAAAAGGTCTAGTGGTCCCAGAGAATAAAGAATCACTCAATGGGCTAGATCACGCTGTTATTCTGCAAACACTTTCAAGGAGTACCGTTACATGGCTGGAACAATACTAGAAAAACATATCTCTGAATTTAAAGGCAAAAGAGTTTTTTTGAGATTAGATCTTAATGTGCCGCAAGATGCACAGGGTAATGTTACTGATGATAGTCGCATAGTTGCGTCTCTCGATACTCTAAGATTGCTTAGTGATGCTGGTGCGCGCATAATTATTGCTAGTCATTTAGGTAGACCTAAAGATAAGGTAGTAGAGAGTTTGCGCTTAGACCCTGTTGCTAAAAGGCTTTCAGAGTTGTTGACTAAACCTGTCATTAAGCTTGATGAAGCTATCGGTCCTAAAGTTGAAGCTGAAATAGCTAAACTTAAAAATGGTGATATTTGTTTGTTAGAGAATATTCGTTTCTACGCTGGTGAAGAAGCTAACGATGCTGAGTTCTCTAAACAGCTTGCTAAGCTTGCTGATATCTATGTTAACGATGCTTTTGGTACTGCGCATAGAGCGCACGCTAGCACCGCTGGCATAGCTGCCTATCTACGCCCAGCTTTGCCTGGTTTATTGATGGAACGTGAGATTGAGATGCTCGGTACTAAGCTTAATAAGCCGGAGCGTCCTTTCACTGCGATTATTGGTGGCTCTAAAATCAGCTCTAAAATTTCTGTACTTAAATCATTAGTACAGAAGGTGGACGTGCTTTTGATTGGTGGTGGTATGGCTTTTACTTTTCTTAAAGCTCAAGGCGGCAAAATAGGTCAGAGCATCTGTGAAGATGATCAACTAGCTACAGCTCGTGAGATTCTTGAAGCTGCTGATAGACAGGGTACTGCGGTGATACTGCCTAAAGATAGTCTTTGTATTTCTGCAGCACTGAATATTTTTAAAGACAATAAACCTAGCGATAAGCTTGAAACACGCGTCTGTAAATCTAATCAAATCCCTGATGATATGCAGGGTATGGATATTGGTCCAGATAGCGCTCAAGAGTTCGCTAAGTTGATTTTGCAATCGCGCACCATAATTTGGAATGGTCCAGTTGGAGTTTTTGAATATGACAGTCTTGAGCATGGTACTCGTGCTTGTGCTTTAGCTCTGCAAGAATTAACTGCTAAGGGTGGCACTACTGTGATTGGTGGTGGTGATTCTGTTGCTGCTATCGAGAAATTTGGTTTTGCTAAAACTGAGTTCTCGCACGTGAGCACTGGTGGTGGAGCATCTCTTGAGTTTCTTGAAGGTAAGGTTTTGCC
>CAZQXM010000124.1:0-4228 GCA_964597205.1 uncultured Gammaproteobacteria bacterium | reverse complement strand
CGGTCAACTAGAATCTCCAAGTGCAATTCGCCCATACCAGAGATGATAGTTTGACTAGTCTCGTGATCCACTCTTACTCGGAATGTAGGATCTTCTTCAGCAAGCTTCTGTAGACCTAGAGAAAGTTTCTCTTGGTCAGCTTTAGTCTTAGGTTCGATCGCTACAGAGATCACCGGCTCAGGAATATGCAGAGACTCAAGGATTACTTGTTTCTTCTCATCACATAAAGTATCGCCAGTAGTAGTGTCTTTGAAACCAACAACCGCACAAATGTCACCAGCACGGATTTCTGGAATCTCATTACGATCATCTGATTGAAGTTTAACTAGGCGCGATACGCGCTCTTTATTATCTTTCGATGAATTGTAAACATAGCTACCAGCGGTAATTACGCCAGAGTACATTCTCACGAAAGTTAATCTGCCTACGAACGGGTCAGTCATTACTTTAAACGCTAAACCAGCCATCGGCTCATTATCATCACAAGCACGAGTAACTTCTTCACCGTTCTTATCGATACCTTTGATTTGCATTACTTCAAGCGGGTTAGGCAAATAATCAACGATAGCGTCAAGTAATTTTTGAACACCCTTATTCTTAAATGCTGAACCACAAAGCACTGGAACTACTTGAATATTAGTTACAGCATCATGCAAACCTTTACGAAGCTCATCAATAGAGAAAGCGTCTTCGCCTTCTTCAAGGTATTTATTCATCATCACTTCATCGTTCTCAGCGATAGCCTCAATCAGGCCCGTTCTAAGCGTTGAACACTTATCAGCAAGATCAGCTGGGTAACCGTCAGTGATAGAAATATCCTTACCAGCATCATCGTTATAGATGTAAGTTTTCTTCTCAAGAAGATCTACTAAACCTTTGAAATCCTCTTCAGCACCAATAGGCACATGAAGCGGGTGAGCATTAACGCGCACATCATCTTTAAGTTGTTTAACAACTCTAAAGAAATCAGCACCAGATCTATCCATCTTGTTAACGAAAACAATACGTGGAACTTTATAACGATCAGCTTGTCTCCAAACTGTTTTAGTTTGCGGCTGCACGCCACCAACAGAACAAAGAACGATTACAACACCATCAAGTACGCGCATTGAACGCTCAACTTCTATTGTGAAATCCACGTGTCCCGGGGTGTCGATAAGGTTGATAAATTTATTTTTCCACTCTGTAGAAATTGCCGCCGCCGTGATAGTAATACCGCGCTCTTTCTCTTGTTCCATCCAGTCAGTTACTGAAGTTCCTTCGTGAACTTCGCCGATTTTGTGGATCTTACCAGAGTAAAAAAGTATTCTCTCAGTAGTTGTGGTTTTACCAGCGTCGATGTGCGCTGCGATACCCATATTTCTATAATCTTCAATCTTTGTTGTACGTGCCATATTTATTCCTTATATTGCGAATTGCATAGCAAAAATGTGACTTACGTCACGTTTTTGCGCTTTCAACGTGAGTGCAAAATCTTAAACTTTGCGCTCTCAGTTAGAGCAAGTCTCATTTTACCCTGCAAAGGCTTACTAGCATAATAAAAACAAAATGAGGTCATTATGCTGCACTCGCCCACGGCAGCGCAAGTAAGTGACGTCAGTCACGCTCAGCTATTATAACTTTATTCTAATATACCGCGTGATACGCCTTGCTAGCGGCTTTTACTGCTGCAGCCTTAGAGCTAGCGCTAGTTTTAGCAGGGCTAGTCGTGGCAGTAGTATGAACAGTAGTAGTACTAGTAGCACGAGGAGCCACCGTAGTTTTACTCGCAACTCCAGTAGAATTGCTAGCTGTTACAGTTTTGGTACTAGTAGCTGGAAGAGCGGCATGGTTAGTTTTAGCAGCAGTTGAGCCAGCATGACCAATTGGCTTAACAGTCTTAGTTCCAGGTTTCAATGTAGCCTCAACAGGCTTAGCTTCAACAGCCTCTTCCTTAATCTTAGTTAATGGTGATTTTAGTTTTGCAGTTAATTGGAACTCGGTGTAAACCTTATCGCTCTCTTTATAATCACGCATGCCCATCACTTGCGCTTCTTCAAAATACCTAGAACTGTTACTAAGATTCAAAGATAAAGCAGCAACATCTTCTGGTGTCGTAGCTTTACCAGCAATCATCACTGTGTTCTTAGTAGAGTTGAATCTTTCGAACCATAAATTACGCGGAGTCAAATCACCTAAATCAAAAAGTATCATGTGCCACGGAGTGCGTCGTTTAGTGATTTTAAGATAGAAGTCTCTCTCCGTCTCGAGTTCAAGCTTTTGACCATCAAGACGTTTAGCAGCGGCATAGATTAACTTCATATGCTCAGCACGCTTCGATAAACGCTTTAATTCATGACGGTAACGATTAGTATTAGAACCTAAATAGCTGGTGTAACTGATCAATCCTATTAACGCAACAAAACTCAAAAAGAAAACCATATTACGCGGAGTCATCGCGATAGGTGGGTTAGGTAATTTAGTTTTAATCAGAACATCGAGCTGACCCTCTGCTTTATAAAGCGCAGCAGCTATAGCGTGCGCCGGATCATTAATAATCTCATTAGGGTAGTTAAGACTGAACGCTAAAGCAGCATCACGCATCTTAGGACCATAAAGTCTAATATTAGTTAGATCTAAATTCTCTACCTTATCGAAATAGCCATTAATAAAGCGATTGATGTCTTCCATCTGATCACCAGTATTAGGAATCGCAGCAACTGCTAGCGGAAAACCAGATCCCCAGATCGCTATTTCAGTCCTATCCTCGCCAACATAAGCTGTAGCACTAAGGCGTTCAGTAACTCTTGGCACGAAGAGCATAAAACTAGGTACCGCTCTGATTTGTTTAAAATTTAAAGACTTAGCTAGAGCTAATAACTTCTCATGCACTCCACGCTTAGCGCCTAGAACCATGTAATCACAAAGACTAGAACCGTCTTCATCACGCAAAGTGATATCAAGTTTCTTGTAATTAAAATTGGTTGCAAATTTACTCTTATCAAGTTCAAGCCCCAAAAGAACTTTCTTCTCTCGCTCTTTGATTTTCTCAGGCAAAGTTACTACCTGATAATTAAGCATCTTAATAGGTAAAACGAAATAAACTGTTTTCTGATTACCAATACCTTTAAGTTTTAAAAAATCCTTCAGCGCCTTAGCTGCTAGATCAGTAGAGTCCCATAAATCTTGTGATTTAATATCCGACAAATATCTATCTTCGCCAAGGGCGAGGGCTATGAAGGTGTCAGATAAATCGATTTTTAAGGTAGTCATATGACCACATTAAGTATCATAACAGTAATCAAAGAAGCTGCAAGTGCTGCTCCAAAGGGGATTTTTTGCCCTTGTAAGTCTAGCTTCTTAGTTTTGATATAACTCAATGAGGCAGCATAAATCAGAGCTAAGACGCAAGCAAGTATCAGCGTATTAAGGAAAGTCACTTGAGTAATCGCCGCTACGAACGCCAGCATCGCCACATCACCGCCACCTAATATACTCTCTTGATCTTGGCTGCCACTAACTAGCTCATTAATGTTACTTGAGGCCGAGTTGCGATGAGCATTGAAATAGAAATCAATAAATATCTCATAAGCTACATATAGTAGACCTAGGGTTATAGTGATGAACATTAAACCCGGCTGATAAAAAATAGCTAATACCGCAATCAGCGCAAAAAGATAAATATAGATCTTGTCTATCTGCTCTCTAAAAGCTTCTTTGTGAAAAGTAAGAGCACCCGGTATCACTTTAAGAGCGTGCTCACCATAGTAATAACGATTACCAAAGTGAGTGAGCATATCGAAGAAAAAGAAAGTTGCACCAACAGCAGCCAGCGCTTCAGTACCTTGATTAATCAATGAAGCATAAGTCAAAGCCAGTAATATAGCGCTAAAGGTCAGTTCATGTGGCAGCATCTGGCGCTCGTGATCTATTACAGCTAGCGCCACAGCGATAGATATAAATATCAGCGAGAAAATAAATTTCAAAGGTGAAAATTCAAACAAAACATATTTAGCGATAAAAGGCAGTGAGACTATAGTAACCACAGCTTCAATGAACATATATTGGCGCGATATCGGCGCCCCACAAAAACGACAGAGACCTTTAAGCAAAATACGACTAAGTATAGGTATATTGTCTTTAAGCAGAATCTCACCATTACAGCTTGGGCAAGAAGAAGGCGGTTTAAGCAATGACATACCACGCGGTATGCGATAAATTAAAACATTAGTAAAACTACCGAAGGCAA
>CAZQXM010000123.1:0-4263 GCA_964597205.1 uncultured Gammaproteobacteria bacterium | reverse complement strand
TAGCACAAACAGAACTCTGCGGCACATTGACATTCAATATCTGATTAGCACTCTTGGCTCCACTAGCGTTCTTAACATAGAAAACAACGGAATAATCACCAGGCTGAGTATAACTATGACTTACAGTAGAAGCACCAGGAAGACTAGTGTAAGTAGAGCCATCACCAAAATCCCAGACATAATTTAAATCATCACCATATCCTAGGGCTGGATCAAAACTACCCTCACCGCTAAAAAGAATCTGCACTTCATTATTAGCAGGCATGTCACTACGCTTGACTATTGATAGATTTGCATAAAGTCCTTGACTGGATATTTTTTTAACTACTATGGGTTCCCCATAGCGAAATATTTTAGATTTAAGATCCTTAGAATAGGCAACTAAGAGCGGGGTATAGGTGCCTGGACTAGTATATTGATGTGAAAGCTGCGGGAACTCATTTAGCCTAGCGGTGAAACTACTATAAGTTCTATAGTAGTCATCACCCCAAAACAAAAAGACTGTATACGGGTGGCTGGTAGACTGAGCGCTAGTTATAGAATAAGTAGCCGTAGCAGAACCAGTACTATAATTATTCTTAAAGGCATCCATAGAGAGCTGTAAATCAAGTGGAGCCTCACTAAAATCACTAATATCTTTTTGCTCGACCTTAATTTCATCTAAGAAACGAAATACTCTCTGTTTAAGATCAGATGAATAAGCAACTAAAAGTGGTCTATAAGTACCTGGACTTAGATACTTATGGGTGATCATGGCTGGGATTTGACTTTTTGAGCTGAATAAAGAATAAGTTCTATATAAGTCATCTCCATAAAATAGAAACGTAGTCATAGACTCAGCTGAAAGTTTAGAAGCATCTAAGCCAAAACTGACATTACTAGTTCCAGCCTGAGTATCATCCTCGCGCTTAAGCATTGATGCCGCCAACAGCTCTAAAGAAACTATTGGCACTTCAGATTTAGTTACTACTATAGGATCCAAAAATTTAAAGACCTTATATTTTAAATCCGAAGAATAAGAAACAAGAAGAGGTCTATAAGTACCAGGACTTAGATATTTATGGCTAATAGTCGCTGGAATTGCTGTTTTCGAGTTAAATAAAGAATATGTTTTATAAAAATCATCCCCATAGAAGAGGAAAGTAGTCACAGACTCAGTTGTAAGCTTAGAACTATCGAAGCTAAAACTAATATTAGTAGCTCCGGCCTTCAGGTCATCCTCACGTTTGGTAACAGCAACGGATAAAGTATCCATAGTCTCAAACCCAGTTGCAGCCTGAGCTTGAAGCATCAAAATATCCAGGTGTAATTGTTGAAACAAAAGCACAAACAGCATCACAAGGCGAAGGCAAAAGCTCCTCAATTTGTAATTGATCTGTTTATTTTTGTGCAAAAACAACCTCGGATATGAATCTTAAATAAATATTAAGTGAAATGTCAAGAAATTATTAAAAATCTATTGATAAATTATAAAGATCTAAGCTATTATGGATCCTCACGCCAAAGAGGATATTGAACAAATGAAAGTAAATCGAACTGTATTACTTAACTTGATACTAATACTAGTAGTTTGTTTAGGCTTGAATAGTGGCACTCAAGCCGCCGATGACTTCACTGCTAGCTATTCAACAATAGTACATCCTGGTGCAAGTTTAGCTACGGGGAGCTTTGTTGAGTGGGATTTTAATGCTGATGGCAAGACAGATTCTTCTACTTTGGATTCTAGCTACGCCTTTCCGACACCTGGCACTTATCAAATTAAAATGAAAAGTACTAGCGCTACAGGCATCAATACTGTCAGCAAAACGATAACTATTACTGAGCAGGTCAACGTTGCTAGCACCACCAGTACTAAAGACTGGCTCAATGCGGCTTGGAAATACCGAATCAAGGTTACAGTACAGCCTACACAAATCAAAGCAGCTTTAACTGAGTTTCCTCTCTATTTAGATCTATCTATTTTACCAGCCACCTTCTTTAGCAACGTCAAGGCTGATGGTAGCGATATTAGAGTCACGAAATCAGATTCTAAAACAGAAGTCCCAATAGAACTTGTTAGCATCAACAGCACAAGCAAGACTGGTGAATTATATTTCAAAGCACCTACACTCTCCAGTACTGAAAATGCATTCTACATATATTATGGAAACTCAGCAGCAACAGCATATGCAGCAAGCAGTACCCTGGGTCGCAATAATGTTTGGAATAACTATGCAGCGGTCTATCACATGCAGCAAGACCCGAGCAGTTCTGCTCCGCAATTGATAGATTCTACTGGGCATAGCTTGAATGGTACCTCTGAGGGCTCTATGACAAGCAGTGACTTGGTCGCAGGCAAGCTTTCAGGGAAAGCTATTGATTTTGATGGAAGCAACGATAGGATCGCCTTATTTTCAACATCAAATAGCACCTACGGACCAAGCGGCAAAAACAAATATACTTTTTCAAGTTGGGTCAAACCCATTTCCGCTGGTGCGGCAGATGGAATATTCGGCGCTTACGCTGGCGGCTCTGGACAATCTGGTGGTGGACTAGGATTGCAAACTACAAATACATCTTCTACCAATGCCGGCTTCTTTATAGGAGCGAATCAGGGCGGAAATGCTACTGACAATAGTCTTACCGATAGTACTTGGCACCACCTAGTGGGGGTTTTTGATGGAACTTTAACTGGAGACGCTAATCGCCTGAAGCTTTACCAAAACGGCACACAGAAGACTTTGACTTTCAATAGTGGCTATTACATAGAAGCTACAATACCGGCAATTACGCAAACTATTTATATAGGAGACATCACAACTCTAAGCAGGTACTGGACTGGTCTTATTGATGAAATGCGCTTTTACGCAGGAGCCTTATCTTCCGAATGGATTCAAACCGAATACAACAACCAAAACTCTAATGCAAGCTTTTATAGCTTAAGTGCGGAGGAACTATATTAATGAAAATAAATAAAAATATATTAGTTAGATTGGCACTATCACTAATAGTTAGTATAAGTAGCGGCCTCAGCTTGCAAGCAGCAGATCCAGCGGTCAATGACTTCATTAATATATATTCTGCAATCTTTAAGCCAGGAGCAAGCATCCCCAGCGGGGCAGCCATAGAATGGGATTTCAATAATGACGGAGTAGTTGACTCGACCACTAGTGAGTCTGCGTACGTATTCCCTGGTCCAGGCAGCTATCCGGTGAAAATGAAAAGCACTAGTTCGGCTGGCATCAGTTCTGTAAGCAAGACAATAGTTATCGGCGAGCAAGTAAACGCTCCAGCACCAGTTATCAGCAAAGCATGGTTGAATGCTTCATGGAAATATAGAGTCAAACTTACAGTACAAGCCACACAAATCAAAGCAACTCTTAGTGATTTTCCAGTCTTAGTAGATTTATCCAACTTACCGGCAACTTTCTTCACTAATAGTAAGACTGATGGTAGTGATATAAGAGTTACTATAGCGGATAGTAAAACTGAAGTTCCCGTTCAGCTAGTAAGCATCAATAGTACTAGTAAAACAGGCGAACTCTACTTTAAAGCCCCAACTTTATCAGCTACAGAAAATGTTTTCTATATTTACTATGGCAACCCTGCAGCAACAGCAGTTGCGATAGATTCAAGTTATGGGGCTAAGAATGTATGGGCGACAGCATATGCAGCTGTGTGGCACTTACATGATGACCCAAGCAAGACTGCCCCGCAAATCAAAGATTCGACGATTAAGAACATTAACGGTACCGCTCATACAAGCATGACAGCAACTAATCTTAGTCCTGGCAAAATCGGACAAGGACTAAACTTCGATGGAGCTGATGATGTAATTAGAGTTGGCGATAATTTATATTATTCAGAAACTAATACTTTTACTTATTCTTGCTGGGCTAAAACCACAGCTATAGGAGCTAGAACCATGATGGCTAAAGGTACTAACTCATCACCATATACTGGTATTAACTTCTTTAACTATGACGGTAAGCTGAGGTTATCAATGGTTCCTGATGTTGGTGTTGGTAATCAAATATGGAAAGAAGCTACAGTAATTATCAACGATAATAAGTGGCACCACCTGGTGGCTACTTATGATGGTTCTAAAACTAGCACCGGTATCAAACTATATGTAGATGGTATTGCAAGCACTGCTGCTGGTGTCGGAACTTGGGGTGGTACCATGCCTAGAGGATATTTATTTAATATCGGTGAAAGAACTGGCGGAATCAACTGGTCAGGTCAATTAGATGAATGTAGAGTCAGCAGCTCAGCTTTAAGTCC
>CAZQXM010000122.1:0-4275 GCA_964597205.1 uncultured Gammaproteobacteria bacterium | reverse complement strand
GTTATAAATCAAGTAAACGAAATTAAGGAATTTGCAAATGTCTAAAGGCGAAGTATTAATAGTAGCTGAGCAAGTTGACGGTAAAGTAGCTAACGTCACACTAGAGCTCTTAGCTGAAGCGAAAAAACTCGCTGAAAAACTTAATGGAACTCTAAGCTGTTTCGTACTAGGCCATGGACCTAATCTTGAAGAGACCTTACTTAAAGTAGAGGCTGCTGGTGCTCAAGTTATATACCTGGCTGATAGTGCTGAACTAGCAGAATACAAAACCCTACCTTACAGAAGAGTAGTTATAGATGAAGTTAGTACTTGGGCTGAGCCACCACACACTTTATTGATGGGATCTACTACTACTGGTAGAGATTTAGCTCCGCGCATTGCGGCATTCTTCGAAACTGGACTTACGGCTGATACCATCGAATTAGACATAGGACCATACGAACATAAAGGTGGAACCGACCAATCTAAGATCGGATATTTCGGTGAGTGTTTATATGCGAATCGTCCAAGTTTCGGTGAGTCACTTAAAGCACGCATTCTAGGTCCATGGAAAAATCCACAGATGGCGACTATACGTCCTGGTGTATTCCCTTTACCTAAAATAGATCTGGATGCTCTTAAAGCTAAACCAGCTGAAGAAAGAGCCAAAATCAAAAAAGTAAAAGTAGAAATTCAAAAAAGTGATTATCGAGTAGAAATTACTAAAACTCTTCGCGAATTAAGTTCTAAAATCGACATTACCGCTGCTGACGTGATTATCGCTGGTGGTTTCGGTGTCGGTTCAGCAGAGGGTTTCAAGCTACTACAAGAATTAGCTGATTGTTTTGAGAATTCTGTAGTTGGTGCGTCTCGTAAAGCAGTAGATCTTGGTTGGATAGGCTATCCATATCAAGTAGGTCAAACTGGCAAAACTGTGCGCCCTAAACTATACATAGCTTGCGGAATTTCTGGTGCTCTTCAACATAGAGTAGGCATGCAGAAATCTGAAGCGATAATAGCTATTAATAAAGATCCTGATGCTCCTATATTCAGCTTCGCTGATCACGGTATAGTTGGTGATCTTTATCATATAGTTCCAGAACTTATTAAACAAATTAAAGCTGGAAAAAGCTTAAATACTAAAACTAAAGAAGCGGTAGCGCACTAAAATCATGAGTAGAGAAAAAACTAAAATAGAATACGATATAGTCTTGGTCGGTGGAAGCCCTTCCAACCTAACTTTCGCTCATCGTATATTAGATCTTGCCAAAGCTAGTGGCAGCAAGCTTTCTATCGCAATCATTGAGAAGGCAGAAAACTTCGGCGGGCATATAGTTTCTGGTGCCGTGGTTAATAAATCTATATTCGACAAGGCTTATCCTAATCATTTTCAAGATGGCATGCCTATAGAAGCTGTTTGTGATCAGAGTTACGTTTCTATCATGAGCCCAACTAAGAAATGGGATATCCCTTCAGCTATCACTAGAGCAGCTGCTCCTGATTTCTGTAAAGAAGGTTACTACATACTCACGCTATCACTTGTTGTGCAGTGGATGGCTACTACCCTCTTAGAGAAAGCTAAGAGCGTACCGAACGTAACAGTGGACGTGTTCCCAGGTTTCCCAGCTATAGAAGTAATCTACGACGATGCTGGTACAAGAGTAATCGGCGTGCGCATCGCAAGAGGCGGAGATCCTATCGATGATATTGTTTACGCTAAATTAACTTGCTTCGGTGATAAAGGTTTTATCAGCAAAGATATCATCAAAAAATTCAAACTTGAAAAAAATCCTCAACTCTGGTCAGTTGGTGTTAAAGAAACTTGGAAACTGCCAGAAAATACTGAGCACCTAGAGAAGTTATTAGGTACTAAAGCTGTTAACGGCAAGAATCCACTAGAAGGTAAGGTCTGGCACACTCTAGGCTATCCTACTCTAGATGGCACTCTAGGAGGCGGTTTTATCTATGGACTTGCTCATCGTCGCGTAACTATCGGGCTGGTGATTTCACTAGATAGCGAGAATCCTAATATACATCCACAGAAACAATTACAAGAATATAAGAAGCACCCGTTTATCCAAGAGATGATCAAAGGTGGCGAACTTCAACACTACGGAGCAGCTGTACTACCTGAGGGTGGCTACGAGAGTCTGCCAAAAGCATTTCAAGTAGATGGCGCGATGATACTGGGTGATGCTCTTGGTCTATTAGATATGAAGTCCTTAGCTGGAGTTGATAAGGCTATAGAATCTGGTTATATCGCAGCGGGAGTTGCTCTTGACGCGCTTAACGCCAATGATACCAGCGCTTCTAAACTCAGCAAATATCAAACTAAATTATTAGAGTCTCCATTTATGGATAAACTCAAAGCCAATAAATATTTTAGACTTGCATTCTCTGAGAACCCAGATCTATTGGGTAAATATTTACCAATGCTAGTTGATGGCATAGAAAAAGCAGGTCCGCGTATTAGTCGCAGCACTAGTATGGGTTCGAATGCTAAAGCAATGTTGGGTGCTGGTATGGGTGCTGTAGCGATCGGTTTCAAACAACCATTTAAAGCATTAACTTCTGCTTTAAGAGCTAACGTTCTATTAAATGATGCCAAATCGATTAGTGCTAAAGTGGTTTATAAAGAAGGTTACAAACATATAGATCCAGATTTCGGATTGGTGAATGTTAATCAGGCTGCTGCTGACGCTAACTACGCCAAGCCAACTATTTATAGCCGCGAGGATGCTGTATTCTATGCTCAGACTAAATACAACTATCACCCTGAGCATATTGATGAATTCAGTGCTGATACTTGTTTGAAGTGCATCAAAACCTATGAAGCGCGCGGGTTAGATGTGCCTTGTGTATCTGATTGCACAGCTGAAGTACACAGGTTAGATCTATTCAATGGCGGGCATGTACACGCTATGTCACTAGAAAATTGCGTGCAATGCCGTACTTGTGAGCTAGTATGCCCAGAGCAGAATCTAAGGGTTAATGCCGCTTTTGCGGGATCTGGACCGGATTTTAGAGGATTATAATAATATTATAACAGCAAAGCTCGGCAGATAACTTGCGCATAGGGTAAGATATTATCCATGCTTAAAACACAAGAAGTTGGACACAGATTACCAACAACTACTCATCAGACAAGAAGGCAGGCTGTCAAATCAGGCTTAGCTTTATTAGCTGCTGCTTTAGCTGGATCTTCAAAAGCTGAAGATCTAGCCACTAAATTAGCTCAACCATTTAAATTCACTCCAAATATTAGTGCCATTACTAATGCTGATTTAAAACTTGCTTTTGATAACTACGAAAAACATATAAACGATTCAGAAGAAGGTCCCCAAAAACAAGTACATAGAGAGTATATTAGATGGGCAAAAGTAGTAAAAGCAAGTGATAGCGAACCACTTAATACTGCCATTAAGACCTTACACTACACGATGGCTACCGTTGCAGCCAAAGCAGCTGAGCAAACAGAGCCAAAAGACAAACATGCTTTATATGAAATAGTAGGTAGAGCCATAGCAACTTTGCACCATATAGCCAAGATGCAAGTTGCTGGAGCCAAACTAGAAATAACCAAGCATTACAGAAACGAACTAATAGAAGATATTGCTAATAATGCCGCTGCTGAACTGGCGTACTTACAAGATCCTAGACCTAGAGATGCAATCGAAGAATTACTAGCTCAAACAGCAGATACTAGACTTGATCTAAATAAATCTCTCGTTTTATATTTTTCATTAGCAAAACTCGACTACACAATGTATATGGATAATGAGTTAATAAGAGGTTTAAGAGAGTTCCATTACTTAAATGACAATGGAGAAAAGCAAGCAACCGAACTAATGAAAAAAGCTGATCAATATTTTAGTTCGGTAACTAAAAATGGTAAAGACTCAAAAGAATTAATGAATCTATGGTTAGAAGCCAGAATACCGTTTTTTACTAGAGTAAGAGACTCTATAAGCGATAGACTGAAAGATTTTAGAGAACTAGAAGGATTAGTGGCTAAACAAGCCCAACTAAGTACAGATCAACTAAAACGAATTGATCAACTGAAAGGAAATCTTGACCTTACCCCAGAGAATTTAGCAAAAGAACATCGAAGATACCAGAAAATGTTTAATATAGTCAGCGATCATCCCCATCGCATAGCAACGGCAATCAACAAGCTATAATAAGCTTAGTGCCCAAAACCCTTACTATTATTGGCTCTACGGGTTCTATCGGAACTCAGGCATTAGACATAGTTAGAGCACGCCACGACATAGAAGTCGTAGCATTAGCTGCTGG
>CAZQXM010000121.1:0-4297 GCA_964597205.1 uncultured Gammaproteobacteria bacterium | reverse complement strand
ACAGCGTATAATAGCTTAAGGCGCTTTGCGCTGTTATGACTTATTACATTACTACACCACTCTATTACGTTAACGATTTGCCGCATATAGGTAGTGCTTACCCTACTATGGCAGCTGATTTTATTGCTGGACATATGCTGCAGCGCGGCGAAGATGTTTCTTTTCTTACCGGTACTGATGAGCACGGACAGAAAATAGAGAAAGCCGCAGCGGCTAATGGCAAAAGCCCGCAAGAGCATTGTGACTATATAGCTGGTGAGTTTAAGAAGCTTTGGGACTTGCTCGAGATAGATTACCAGCATTTCCGCCGTACTAGTGCTGCTGATCACAAGCAGTTCGTCGCTGAGTTCTTCGCGAAGGTGCAGGCTAATGGTGATATTTATAAAGCGAACTATGAAGGGCTTTATTGTGTCAGTTGCGAAGATTTTAAATTAGAAAAAGATCTTGATAAAGTGGGCGAAGAATTACATTGTCCTGTGCACAAACAGAAGGTGGATAACTATGCCCAAGAAAATTATTTTTTCAAACTCTCTAAGTATCAGGATAAATTACGCGAGCATATAGAAAAGAACCCAGATTTTATTTATCCAGAGAATAGGCGCAATGAAGTTCTTGGTTGGATTAAAGATGGGCTAAGGGATTTTCCTATATCGCGCTGTAATATTAGCTGGGGTATTGATATACCAGGTGATCCTAAGCAAAAGATCTACGTCTGGTTCGACGCGCTTCTAGGCTACATTTCAGGGCTAGGTTCTGATCGTAACAAATACTGGGCTGGAGATATAACTCATATTATTGGTAAGGATATTCTTCGCTTCCATGCAGTTTACTGGCCAGCTATGTTGATGTCAGCTGGATATGCTCTGCCTACTAAAGTTTTCGGGCACGGCTTTCTTACTAAAGATGGGATGAAAATGGGTAAGACCCTTGGTAATATAGTTGACCCTGTTGCTTTGGTGAACACTTATGGTAGTGATGCTGTGAGATTTTATTTTCTGCGCGAAATTATATTCGGTAAGGATGGTGATTTCACTGAAGAAGGTTTTGTGCAGAGGTTAAATGCTGATCTGGCTAATAACTTAGGGAATCTTCTTAATCGAGCGCTTAATCTAATTAATAAATATCTTAACGGGCAAGTGCCAAACCTCAATCTAGAAGCGGATTCTAATAATAGAGCTGGAGAGCTGTTAACTAGATTTAAAGCATTAAAACAAGAATTCTCTAAAGATATTGATAAACTAGATCCGCATCATGCTCTTGAGTCAGTGTTCTTAGCTTTGAATGATGTCAATGTTTATATTAGTGAAATTGCACCTTGGAAACTACTTAAAGCTGATGCTGCAGATGCTCAAGCTGCTCTAAGCCTCGCTGTATCAGTTGATGCTTGTAGGCGCGCAGCAATATTGCTAGCACCGTTGATGCCGAATATCTCTATTAAGATTTTTGAGCAGATGGGGCTGGCGCAAAATGCTAAGAGTCGCAGATCTTTACTAACTAGTATTTTTAGTTTAGCCGAGCTCGATAAGCAGCCTCAATACTGTATCCCTGCTGAGCTTAGCCCAATATTTCAAAGATTAGAAACAGCCCCTGCTCTCAAATAAAAGGAGATAATATTAGTACTAATAAGAATATTATTAATCCATTGTGGGCTTTTATTTATGCCCTTGCTTGGACTTGCATAGTGCCAGTTTTAGTTTTATTGTCTTTGACTTTTGTACCTAAGTGGCGCGCGGGGCTCAAACAAAAATTAGGGTTTCTTCCTGATGATCTTAGATATAAGAGCAAGAATAAACGTATTTGGTTTCACGCTGTTTCAGTTGGTGAGTTGAATGCCATAATCCCAGTGCTTAAATGTTTTGCTGGCGGTGACATAGTTCTTAGTACTAGTACTAGCACGGCTCAGCAAATTGCAGCTTCTAAATTAGCTAGTGAAATAGATTCTGGCTTAATTAAACTCATATATATGCCTTGGGACCACCCTTGGATTATCGCTAAAGCGCTTAAGTTGATTAAACCCTTTGCTCTAATTACAGTAGAGACTGAGATTTGGCCAGCACTAATAGTAATGGCTAAACAGCAGGGTGTTAGAGTCGCTATTGTGAATGCCAGGCTGAATGATGCTTCATATAAGGCTTATACTAGGTTTGGTCCTTTGTTAAAGCCGATTTTTACAAGTCTAGATTTGGTCTTAGCGCAGTCCGCTGCTGATAGTCGTAAGTTTATAGAGCTTGGTACGAATATTGAGAACGTATATATGCTTGGCAATATTAAATTTGCTTCTTTGCCTATGCATAGCCGTGATCAAGCTAAAGCTATACGCCAAGTATTGGGTTACAGTGATGAGAATTTTGTTTTACTAGGAGCGAGTACTCACGAGGAAGAAGAAGCGGCTCTGATTAATATTTTTCAGGAGCTTAAGATGCAGTTTTCGCATTTACGTTTAGTCTTGGCACCAAGACATCCTGATAGATTCCACGTAGTTGAACAGTTGCTACTTTCTGCCGCGCAATTGCAACCAATTAGATTTAGTAAAATCAAGCAAGTCTTAGATAGGGAAAACAATCTGGTGGCGACTGGTATTAATCTCAACGAGGTGCTGTTAATAGATACTATGGGGGATTTAAGCTCGCTTACTAGTATCGCTGATCTGGTTTTTGTTGGTGGTACTATCCCTAGTAATATTGGCGGTCATAATGTGCTGGAACCTGCTGCCTATGGGATTCCTGTAGTGGTGGGTGTAAACTATTTTAAGAACGTTGAAACGGTCGAAATGATGGAAGCGGAGGGAGCTTTAGAAGTATCTCAGACTATTGAGGAACTAAGAATAAGTATTAAATCAATTATCGAGAATGATGATAAACGAGTTTTGATGGGGGCGCGGGCTCGTAATGCGATGCAGAAGAATCAAAAGATCCTTGAAGATACAGTAATTAAACTCAATGAGCTCTTAAATCCAATTAGCAATGCAAAAATCTAAAGCTAGTCAAGCACTAATAACTTATTTCAAACTGCTTTTGTCTTTGCCGTATCAAGCTGGGCATCTATTGCATAGATCACTTTATAAAATAGGTATTTTGCATGCTCATCAATTACCGGTGCCAGTGATCTCTGTAGGTAATATTTCTTTTGGTGGCAGTGGTAAAACCCCATTCACTATTGCGCTTGCTAATTATTTATCTAAGCAAGGACTTAGGGTTGGAATACTAACTAGAGGATATAATTCTGCCGCTGCTAAATCTGGTCGCATAGTGATTTCTAGCCCAGCAGAGATCTTAGAGCATAGCCCAGAGGAGATCGGTGATGAGCCTTATCTCATGCTAACCAAGCTCGATGCTAAATGCCAATTAATAGTAGGAAAGAATCGCTTCAGAGCAGCGATGCACGCTCTTACCATAACTGCTTATGATGTATTTATTCTTGATGACGGCATGCAGCATTTAGCCCTCAAGCGTGATCTAGAAATAGTGCTTGCTAATATTCATGAAACTGGTTTTATGAGAGAGTTTCATACTGCTCTTAATAGAGCTGATTTTTTAATTCATACTAAGGTTGATGCTCAGTGGTTAGCAGAGAACCCTAATACTAATAATTTTTACTATCAACTCAAGCTACTTAGAGCTCCTGATCCAGCTTTGCCTATAGCTGTAGTTACAGCGATAGCTGACCCTCACGGCTTCGTTGAACAACTAGCTTCTCATCTAAATAGTCTAGCTGAACACAACCCGGTCAACTCCACGGTCTATAGCAGTAGTAGTATTCAACTCTTTAGCTTCCCCGATCATCATTATTTTTCAAATAGTGAAGTTAATAAGCTGAAATCGCTGGGTATGAACCTAGTGTGTACGCTAAAGGATTTCGTCAAAATCCCTAAGGCGGATCAAGATAGCTTTATCCCAGTTGATCTTGAACTGCAAGTGTGCCCGAGTGATTTATTTGCTCGTATAGCGGGGAAACTCAAACATGGAAAATCGTAATTGGAATTCAGCGCTAGTAAGTCCTAAAATTGAAGAAATTCAAGGACCTGCTAACCCTAGAGAAATGGCAGCTGCTGAAAGAGGCGGTCCTAACGCATCAGTACTGTCTCGTAGAGAAATTCAAGTATTAGAAGATATCAAGGAAGGGATGAAGAATCCAGAAATAGCTGAAAAGCTAGAACTCAGCACTAAAACTGTTGAGAATCATGTGCGCAATATTTTGCTTAAGCTGGCTGTTAAAAACCGCACGCAAGCAGTAGTGCAAGCACTAAGAAGATCGATAATCACTTTCTAGTTTTATTGCCAGGGGACAAGCAATAATC
>CAZQXM010000120.1:0-4418 GCA_964597205.1 uncultured Gammaproteobacteria bacterium | reverse complement strand
GGCTCGATAATTACCCTAGATATGACAGAAGCTGAGCTTGATAACTATCTCAAAATTGAACCATATGTTGTTAATGGAGTTTGGGACAAGATTGAGATTAAGACTTGTAAGGTGGGTCCTAGCTTCGTAAAAGCTTAGATGATGCACTCGCGTTGAAAGCGCATAAACGTGACACCGGTGACATTTATGCTAAATAAATACTGGAACCATAGTTCTCTTGTGTTTATTGAAGATAGCAACTTCAGTCACCCCAACTTCACGCAAAATCACTTCTAATTTATCGTAGTTAAGATTCAAATCTTTAGCAGCATGCGCGTCACTACTTATAGTTAATGGGATTTTCTTAGCGACAGCTCTGCGTATTAGATCCATATCTGGATACTGCCTGCCTACTGGCTTACGGAAACCAGCTGTGTTAATCTCCATGCAAACATCAGCAGCTTTAATCACATCAAGCGTCTCTTCATATAGACTAGTCATATCCTCAGTAGGAAAATAATTAAATATAGTAATGAGATCTAAATGCCCAATCCCATCTACCAAGCCAGATTTAGCGGTGCGCTGAATCTCTCCATAATAGCCGCGATAAAGATCATTAATATCATGCTTATCATACTCAGAAATATAATTAGGGTGATCAAAAGGAAAACCTTCAACGAAATGCACAGAACCTAAAACAAAATCCAGGCGCTCCCAATTAGCTTCCACCCACAGGCGCCCATCGGCACTAGTTTCTGGATCATTATCAAGTTCAATACCAGCTCGAATATTAATATCAGGATTGCGCTCGCGCAATCTATCTATCTCACCGAAATCCACTCCAGCTTTATAGCGATCATGATCGGTTAAAGCCAAATCACGTAAACCGAGCTCACGAGCCTTAGTAGCCCATGGTTGCAGAACTTCAGGACTATAATACAAGTCCGTTCTATGTGCTTGCGGATGATTATGATAGTCGGATACTAAGGGCATTAATTAATATTTTTGTTTACGACCCTGCATATATTTGCGCAAAACTTCATCCATAGTACAAATAGCCGTGAAATCTATGCCCACGTCTCTAAGACGCTCGCGTGAGCCATCCATCCTATCTATAACAGCGATAGCCTGAACAACCTCAACATTAACTTCTTCTTTAAGACGGCGAACGGTCTCAATCAAACGGACACCATCAACCACTATATCCTGTACTACGCAGACTCTAGATTTCTCTGGCACATGACCATCTATCCACTTATGATTACTAACTTGCTTAGGCTCAGAGCGAACGAAGAATGCATCAAGATCTCTACCTCTAAGAAACGCCACTTGAGACAGTGATGGAGCTAATAATCTAGCGCTCATATCATTACCGCCAACACATTCTACAGAGGCATCCATATTATGCAAAATCGCAAGCGAAGCTAGTAAGCCTACTTCGGAGTTCATTAAAGAAGCTGCCACGTCGATATCGTGATTAACAATACGACCAGATGGCATAACTAAATCTTTCTCATAGACTGATCTAAGTGCCAGCTCTTCTATAATGCGCTCACGAATATCATGATATTCAAGCGCCAGAATTTTACTATTATTCTTGGCTGAAGCTCTTACTATAGGTTTCTTAGGATCTAGTCTTGGACTGTTCATCTCTAGACGATTTTATCATATTAAGCATCGTAGCTAGAGTAGAGGGTTTCGCCTCACGAATTCGCTTGAATAGAGAATATTCATTGATAGTTTTAGTGGTCTTAGGACCCAAGCTCAAGATTTCAGCACTAGCTAAAAGTTCTCTATCTAAAGCAGACGTTAGAGTCATAAAATTTCTTACTATTTGCGAGCTAGTAAAACTAATCAACGCTCCTTCTGTTAACGCCGCTTCTAATTCCGGCGTAGAAACCCCAGTAGGACACTTAGTACTATAAGCCTCGACTAGATCTATATCACGACATGATGCTTGCCTCAACGACTCAACGAAATCATCATTCACCATCGCCGTGCGCGGTAGCAATATACGCATCTCCGATATCCCTGTCGCCAAGAGCATCTTGCCAAACTCACGCACAAAAACATCTGAGTTAAATTCTGATGGCACGAAGTCAACTGGAAAGCCAATCTCAGTTTCAATAAACTTGCGCGTTGAATCACCGATCACAGCTATCTTCAAACCCGTATGCAAATGAAAAGTATGTCCGCCTATCGCTAACAACCTTTCAAAAAATACTTCAGCAGATTTTTGACTAAGAAAAACTATCCAAGAGTAATCTGGATTACGCCTAATCGCTGCATCAAGCCCAGCGAACTTATCGGCAGGCTCAATAAACTCTAAACAAGGAAAAATCACAGGCTGCTCAATACCATTAGCTATAAGCTCAGCAGCAAAACTCTGAGAATCTTCAAGCGCTCTAGTTAGAATGACTTTAGCCACCTAATCTATAACCAAAACCTCTAACGGTCTGAAGTATCTTAGGTTTAGAAGGATCTTTTTCTATCTTCTGGCGTATCCAACAAATATGCACATCAACAGTCTTAGTATCACCATCGAAATCCAAGCCCCAAACCTTCTCAATCAGTTCATCACGCGAATACACGCGCTTAGGATTAGTAACGAATAGTTCTAACATCGCATACTCGCGCGGCGAAAGATTAATCTCTCTATCACCCATCCAAGCTCTATGCGAAGTAGTGTCGCAAACCAGATCACCGTAACGAATACGTTTGATCTCTGAGTCTCCGCGTAATTGCGCGCGGCGCAAAACTGAATTAATACGCGCCATTAATTCATCCCAGCTAAAAGGTTTAGTAATGTAATCATCAGCGCCAGCTTCAAGCCCTTCGACTATATCTTCTTTGGCACTTTTACCAGTAATCATCAAGACTGGAATAAAATTACCATCGCCGCGTAGTTTTTTAAGAACATCGATGCCCGAAATTTCTGGCATACTCCAATCGAGCAGTATAAGATCCGGCGCTTCAGAGATCACCATACTCAAGGCAGTCTTGCCATTATAAGCAACTATAGTGTCGAAACCCTTTTGGGTTAGTGTATAGGACATAGGGTCAACTAAATTGACCTCATCATCCACCAATAGAATTTTTACGCTCATAGGTTAAGAAGGTTAAGAACTTCCTTTACTATATACCACTATTAAGCGCTTGCTAAGGCCTTGCGAGCTTGCTTTTCTTGACTAATTTCATCAGCCAAGGCTGCTTGATAAGCTCTAGCTATTGATCTCAAGATAAATTCAGCAAATTGTTCTTGTAATTTAAAATTTCCCCTGCCAAGCACTGCGGCTTGATTATTAGAGTCAAGCTCAGCAGATTTAGCCTGTGAGCTAGAAATCTGGGCTGCTACTTTAGATAGCTCAGAACTTGGGTTCATTTAAGGTTAATTGTAACACAAATAAGGGTAGAATAAGGTAAGGACTCCTTACAGTATGAACACCAAGCATCCCAACGTAGAATTTGCTAGAATCTCAGCCAAAGGCCAGTTAACAGTGCCAGCACCAATACGCAAATTAATAGATGCAAAAGTCGGTGACACGCTAGGATTCTTCGTAGAGAACGATCGAGTAATAGTCAAAAAAGTAGAGACTCTTGACCTAGAATATTACTCAGCATTAACTAAAACTTTAAACGCAGAATGGGGATCAGAAGCTGATGAACAAGCATACGGGGACTTATAGCAAATGGGAAGTGGTGGTAGTACCATTTCCATTCGCTGACATAGCTAAAGCCAAACAGAGACCAGCACTGGTGGTCTCGCAAGAAGCCTTCAACAAGTCTAGCGAACATAGTATTCTTGCCATGATTACTACAGCTTCGCAAACTAAATGGGCAAGCGACACGCATATTACAGATCTGGAGTCATGCGGACTTAAAGCTGCTTCGGTGGTTAGGTTAAAACTTTTTACGCTCGATAATAGGTTAATAGTTAAGAAGATTGGTAAACTATCAAATTCCGACTCCAAGAAACTAGCCTCAGCCCTGGAATCTGCTATTTGAGAAGCTTTTAATCCAAGTCAGCCACGATTATAGATATAATCAAAAGCCGTGTCCGACGTTATCACCAAAATCAAAAGCGCCGCTGATATAGTCGAGATCATCTCTGAGAACCTACCACTTAAACGTAGTGGAGCTAATTATCTCGGGCTTTGTCCTTTTCATAAAGACAGCAAGCCTTCGATGTACGTAAGTCCATCTAAGCAAATCTTCAAGTGTTTTAGTTGTGACACTGGTGGTGATGTACTTAAATTCTGGTCTGAGTATCACAAGAAATCATTTTCTGAGAGCATTCAAGATCTAGCCCGCCGCTACGGAATTCCACTCGATTATAATCCCGAGTCAAAAGCCCGCGAAGAGAAAAGCAGCCTTGCTATTAAGATGCATGAGCTTGCTGCTGATTACTATGTGGACAAATTACTAGGTTCGCAAGAAGC
>CAZQXM010000119.1:0-4502 GCA_964597205.1 uncultured Gammaproteobacteria bacterium | reverse complement strand
AAGCTTCACTAGCTGGATAAATAGAGAAATGCAGTAAATCCTGAAGAGCTTTGCCATTACGCCACTCTGGATTAATGATTTTAAAAAACCCTGCAATAAAATACGAGAGTATGACTTGCAGAGCAAGGTAGCCGAAAATATATTTATTAAGGCTAGGCATTATGCGCGCTAAGCAAAGACAGCTTAATATTAGTAGTCCCATGCGATCACTACCGCCGTTATATGGACCATGAAAGCGTTTTAGAATGAATATTGCGTTGATGAATAGTAGTATGGATGCCCATTGTAAGCCGCTTAGTAGGAGGATGCTGAGAAATATTCTGATTATGAATAATTTTTGCTCGCCCTTCGGCGCGCTTAAGTGCTCTATGCTTTGTTGGATAAAAGCTAGAGCCAGTAATATTTCTGTTAAGCGAATCGCTATATCTAGGCTCATTACTCTGAGATCCTTTTTGTTTCTGAGCTGTAGAGTAGGTCTTGTTTTAGTTCACCATTCTGCTTGCTGATAAAAATTAATCTGAATTGCAAGTATGGAGTCGCTGAGAGCTCCATTTGTTTCCGTTCAAGCTCGGTTTGGATGCGCTTTAGTATTTCTTGACTGTAGTATTCTTGAGGGTCTGCAATTAGCTGTTCGGCGCAGTTTGCGATATAGAGTGATTCATTCCAGCGAGGGTTGTGAAAAAGGCTTGTGAGTAGATTCGCGGACTCTTGCGGTTGAAGATTGAATTCTTGCCACTTGGCTTGGTCTTGCTCAGTCTTTAGTAGAGCAAATTCAATGCGCGGTGATGGTGCTATCTCCTTGAAGAATTGCCAGGATGGGATGAATATGGGTAGAAGTAGTTTTAGGGTTTCTAGCACGGGGCTGCTTCTAGTCTAAACCTAGGTTTGCATCTACAGAGTATAAATACTCTATATTGCTACGTTAATGAGCATGGGCAGCGTACATGGCTGCTCTATTCTCTGGAGTTGGATTAGCTACTGCTTTAATAATGGGGTCAATTTTTTTAAAGAAAGCTTCAAGTAAATCCACTTCTTTCCCTTGTTTGGCTTTGCAGTGGTGAGCCACTGGGCAGCCGAGTAAAGGTCCTATATGAGCTAAGGCAAAGGGAACTTCTACAAGTCCCTCATGCCTAGATAACTTTAATTTTGTAGTTGGATGCCTGGCTGCACGAATTACTGTATCTAAGAACTTCATTGTGGGAAGTAGATATAATTGATCTCCACATTTAGCTATATCAAAGTTCTCTGGCTTAAAATCATAGGTACTGTTTTGATTAGCGGCAATGCCATTCAAAGTTTCAATTAATTGCATTACGGCTATGTGTAATTTTGTCATCTCTGTTGAGCAATGCTTATTGTTAGCTAGCAAACCATCTAGTAAAGTTTCTATTCTTTCACCTGTCTTTTGGCAGATTTCTTTAAGTTTGATATATGCGGTTCTTGCTAATCCTATATGAGTATGTAGAGCGTTTTGTAAGCCTCCTGCAAACATGTCAACAGCTAGCTTGGCAAACTCGCTAGTTCCATTAGATATTTCAAGCATACGTTTTGTAACTGCTCTGCATGCCAGCTGGGTTAGACCTTCTAGCGCGATATCAGGCTCCTTAAATGGACCTTTTCTGTTTAGTAGATCATCAATGCCACCACCAGTATAAGCTAATCCTTTATCCGCTAGAATATAACGATATACAGGGTCAAGCTCGGTATCCATCATGGCTGCAGCTCCACCTTTGGTTTCCAGCTCATGTCTTTCTATTCTTTGTCTACCATAACCTGCATGTGGTGTTGGTTTAAGTTCTCTGTTCAAATACTGCGACGCAAAGTTATAGTTTTGAGCGCTTAAGCTGGTATAGGGCGAATTATTAGCCATGAGTAAGATTAACCTTTCCTCACATGTTGTTTATTTTTAGATTGTTTCGGACGACCTGTATCCCAATAATAAGCACCACCTAGTAATGCAAGTGCAGCAAGAAATGCTTTTCTACCCTTAGTTAATCCATTATTCTCGGCACTAAAGGCTTGCTCATTAAGCTTGCGTGTCGCTCTCTCTTTAGCTTCCTCTATGCTTAATAGCTTGGGGCTATGTTCGTCATCAGCTATGCTTCCGGTTCGGTTGCGAAAAAGAGGCATCTGCTCATCTAGGGCAAATTTTTGCATGTGTTTTTCTAGGTCACTATTAAGACTAATAAATCGTTTAATGGTTGGTTGTATAGAAAATGTGTTAAACCATGAGCTGCTTGTTTCCAAAAAGACTAGTGTCCCATTATCTATTAGAGGCTTAACTGCTTTAACTAATTGTTTCTCTCTATCGTTTAACTTAGATGGGTTTGTGTCATGTTTCTCAATTAATGACTTGTATTTTTCATAGGTTTCTTTAGTGGTAATAATCTGCTTTACAGAGCTAATTGGAAATTCTTCAGTGAATAAAGGGTATGGCTCGTAATGGTGTAAACCACGCTCGTCAGTGCCTCCAGGATCCATTTTAAGATTAGCCTTACCTTGATTTTGCGCTCGATTAAAATCAATAGCGTCTATGACATATATGGCAGGATCAGTTTCTAAATCTACAAAAGGTTGCAATGCCCAAGTTTGAGGAACTCTAGTTACATAACTGTTTTTTGGTAACCTAGCGCCTAGAAGAACTTCACTTAAATTAGCTCTACCATGATAAATGTACCCTTGGGTAAATTCAAATGGCTCGCCTTTAGCAAATATTGATTGTTGTTTTGGGCTGAAATCTAATGCATATTCAGGATGCAATTTACGAAGAAGGGACATATCCTTCAACCAGTGTTGTTGCAGCATTTTGGTATATGTATTGAATTTTTGACGATCTGCATCTGATAAATCGGCATAAATGGAGCTAGTTTTTTGGGTTCTATCATTTTGGGCTAAGGCAGAATTTTCAAGAGTTGAAGTAAGGATAGCTGCTGCTAAGGTACGATAGAGAAAATCTCTTCTAGATAGTGCGGCATTATTTGAAGTTGGTGGTTTAACAGAAGTAGAGATATCTGGTTTACTTTCTGTTCGTATATTATCTACTCTCATGTGACTCTTATGTTAAGAGGTAAATTCTAGCATAGAAGCTTTTTAAGCTACTGCATTTTTTAACTTGTACTTGATTTGGTTACAGGCAAGATGATAGGATTATCTTTATGGTACCTCTTGCGTCATCATCAGCTGCTAGCTCCGCTGCTCCTACACTTTCAGCCTCTGATAAATCTCCATTAGTGACTCTTGATGATTTGATTAGAAGTGGTAAGCCAATTACCTACAAAGGCAAGAATTTTAAAGATGGGCATGTTGTGGCTGGGTTTGTCAAAGATCATAGACTGCTAAAAACGGCAATGATAGGGGTAAATGATACGTGCCTATATACGGATCCTTGCCACTGCTGTCTTCCAGCACATGGATCAAGAATGTGTAAGCCTGAGATAACTGACGCTACTGGGTTAATTTCTGAAGTTAGGAAAGCCAAAGCTAGTGGCAAAACTTTGGATGTTGTTTTTACTAGTTTAAATCTATATAACCAAACCAGAGATTCCTTAGCGACGGTATCTCCAGAGACTAAATTGATAGTAGCTTGTGACCACAGGTCTGGTATTAATGCTAGTGAACTGAGGAAGCAAAATATTCCAGCTATTGATGGTCGTGATTATGAACGGTGTGCTCCTTTAAATGCGGTTATAGCTTTAACGGTTTTTAATGAATTTGTGAGCTGATTTTCCGCGGAGTTGACATCAGAAAACCCTAGGTAGCTAACGTTTTCTGCGAGTATACATTGTTAAAATTTATTTCAAAGGATCAATTTTTTGAGGTGCTTGATCTTTAATCAATAGATCCCAGTCTTTTAGTAATTCTTCTTGATGTAAAGAAGCCCATTCAATTACCAAACCTAGAGCCCTTGGAGGCATCGCGCCATGTAGGATAGACAAGTCTTTGATCTTGATAGTAATTTCAAACTCTGCATACTTAGCATGGAAATGCGGAGGGTTATGATCATCAAAATACATGTAGATTGAGATGCCGTAAAAGAAACTAATTAAGGGCATTACGCAGCTCCGAATAAATCTTTAGAATCTTGTTTGGTCACTTTTAGGTAAAGTGAGTCTGCACACAAATCCACGTCATTATTCCAATGTAATGACCTTCCATCTTGACTAAGCTTAGCTTTAGAGAAGTTATTAAAATCTTCCCAAAACTTGAAAACACCTTTGCCTATTTTGCTTGACAAATCAACTTCACCATTAATGCCATCATCAAATTGCAGCCAAAGTTTGTATTTTGGCATGGCTTTAAACTCTTTAATGGTGTGGAAAAGGTTTGCCATACAGTATATTTTACCCTGTTTACTAAGCTGGGAGGTAATAGTCAAGACTTTACCCGTAGTTTAAAGCGCAAAAACGTGACTTATGTCACGTTTTTGCTAACCCTGACCCACGTCGCGTGGCTCCGTGCGAGTCTTGAGTTCTAGTTCTTTATTTCCCCCACAAAGTAAAAGA
>CAZQXM010000118.1:0-4521 GCA_964597205.1 uncultured Gammaproteobacteria bacterium | reverse complement strand
ACAGCTACCTAGCAAGAGACGCCAAAGGCAAAACTTCACACGGTGAGATAGAAGCTAGTGATCCATCATTAGCTAAGTTTGCTTTACGTAAGCAGGGCTTGTGGGTAATTAATATAAACCCTCTGCAAAAAGCTGCTGCGCAAATTAGCAAAGCCAAAGCTAGCGGCAAAAAATCTAAAAATCGCAAAATTAGTCTTAAAGACATGGTAATTTTCTCTAGACAGTTTGCTGCCATGGTGGAAGCGGGCATCGCGATGTTGCGCGTACTCACGGTGATGGTGGACCAGACTGAGAATCCACGTCTCGCTTCAATTATCGCTCAAGTAAAATCTGACGTAGAGCAAGGAACTCCACTATCAGAGTCACTGACTAAGTTTCCTGATGTTTTCGATAGACTCTATGTCGCGATGGTGAAAGCCGGAGAAGCTGGTGGTGTTCTAGATCAGGTGCTCAACAGACTTGCGATGTTCCTCGAGTCGCGCAGCAAGCTCCAGCATAAAATTAACACCGCAACAACCTATCCAAAAGCAATTTTAATTATTGCAACAGTGGTAGTTTGGTTCATGCTAACTTACATTCTGCCTCAGTTCTCGGGACTCTTCGCCTCTACTGGCGGCAAATTACCAGCGCTTACTCAATCACTAATTGATCTTAGTAATGTTATTCGCTCACCATGGATGCTGGTGATTGTTGCTGCTATATGGTTTATTAATACTAGCTTTGACACTTATAAGAAAACTCCTGAAGGACGCAAAACTATAGATGCTCTATCTCTGCGCATGCCAATATTCGGAGATATTATTCGTAAAGTCGCTGTTGCACGTTTTACTAGAACTTTCGGAACGCTGATGGAATCTGGTGTACCAATTATCACCGCACTTGAAGTAGTAAAAGAATCTGCTAATAACGCTGTACTCGAAGAAGTGATAGGACAAGTACAAAAAGAAGCAGAAGAAGGTGGCGAACTAAGCACTAAGCTTGCGGAGTCTGATATATTCCCGCCAATGGTAACGCAGATGATCTCTATCGGAGAGGAGTCTGGAGAACTTGAGACCATGCTCGCCAAGGTCGCAGATTTCTATGATACTGAAGTAGATAACGCAGTCGAATCTTTAACCGCACTGATGGAGCCGGTCTTCATCGTCGTGCTCGGTGGTATAGTCGGTGTGATAGTGGTTGCGATGTACTTACCGATCTTCGATGTTATTAAGCAGGTGCAGTAATAGCAAAAATGTGACTAACGTCACGTTTTTGCGCTTTCAACCAAGAGTGCATAAAGTTATGGTTTAAAAGCCGCTTGTCAAAGCCAGAGCTAAATGTTAGTATTATCTGATATGCGTGTAGCTGTAAATCTTCGTCATATAGATCTTGAGGGAATCGCCGACCACCATAGCGGGCCGATAGAGTGTGAACTTAGGAACCCCATTAAAAGAGTAAATTCTCCTCTCCGAGGTATTGAGCCTCCATTTGTTAATCGCTTAAACTTAGCCACCACCGATTCTTTACTTAACAAAGGTACTAGTCCTTTCATTCAAATGGAAAGAACAGGTGCTGGGTTAACAATAAAATTAGCCACGGCTCAAAGAGAATTTGAAGTCGTCCTTCCTCTAACACAAATTCTGGACTTAAAAGCTGTTAGCTCTAAAATTACAGAACTAAGACAGTTTGGAGAAGATGTTATTCGTGCAACTTATAAAACCACAATTGATGGACTGAGACAAGCTATGCAATTGATTGCTAACAATTACCATAAACTTAAACAAGAATTCGTCTTAAATGATGCGCGTGCAGGGCAAAAAACTTGGAAGCCAATTGAGCCTACATTATTGAAGTATTTTGAAAAATTTGGCGCCAAGATTCCATGGGCTAGAACTAATCAAGTTGTAGAACAAGTTTGGCGTGAGCTCGCAGAACCTTGGTATGGCAAATGGGACAAAGAAGAAGAAATCCCTGAGACTAAACCCTCACCGGCAACTTCGCCTGCTGCATCGCAGCCTTAATCTCCGCGATACTAAGTTCTCTAAAATGCAATAGTGAAGCGAGTAAAGCCGCATCAGCCCCAGCTCCGAAAGCATCTACTATATGCTGCGCAGAGCCAGCACCACCGCTTGCGATAATCGGTATATTAACTGCCGCAGCAGCTCTAGAAGTAACTCCTAGATCGTAGCCGTTCTTCTGTCCGTCAGAGTCCATGCTCGTTAACAGTATCTCGCCAGCGCCTAATTGATAACCACGTTTAATCCATTCGATAGCATCCAAGCCAGTAGCTTCGCGCCCGCCGCGAACATAGACTTCCCAACTTGCATGGAGATCCTTCGCTTCGCTCAGGATGACAGCTTCGCTTCCCTCGCAATGACGGCGGCGCTTCACATCAACCGCAAGAACTATACATTGCGAACCGTATGCCGCTGCTGCCTCACGTATTAATTCTGGATTGCGCACGGCAGACGAGTTCATAGAAACTTTATCGGCACCAGCCGAGAGGAGCCTACCGACATCAGCGACAGTAGAAACGCCGCCACCTACAGTTAACGGCACGAAAACTTTACGAGCGGTAGCTTCTATTACTTTATATGTAGCTTTGCGCTCTTCGTGGCTAGCAGTTATATCGAGAAAACAAATTTCATCAGCACCCTCTTCATAATAACGATGAGCCAGTTCAACCGGATCACCAGCATCACGAATATTCACAAAGCTAGTGCCTTTAACTACGCGACCGCCGTCGACGTCTAAACATGGGATTATGCGTTTGCTGAGCATAGAAGAACCATTGTATCGCAATGACATGGGATAAAATAACTATAGATGCAGCAATCCATCAGCTCTATTGAATACGACAGCCGCCAGGTTAAAGCCGGTTCGACTTTCGTTTGTATTAGCGGCGAGAAAGTTGACGGGCATGATTATATGGCAGCCGCCGCCAAAGCTGGTGCCGCGAAGTTAATAATAGAACGCGGACACGAAGCTCAAGCTGCTGAACTGCAAAAACAATATCCAAGTCTGGAAATTGAAACTGTGCCCAATACTAGAGTAGCGCTCGCTTGGCTAAGTGCGAGGTTCTATAGCAATCCTAGTGAGAAGCTCTCTATCATCGGAGTTACCGGCACCAATGGTAAAACTACTATCACCCATATTATCCAAAATATTATTGGTGATAACTGTGCACTGCTTGGCACTATGGGACTGAAAACCAATCCAGCAGCGCCTTACCAAGACATGGGCAACACTACACCTCAGTCAGCAGAAATCCAAAAAATCTTAGCTAGCTTAGTAGAAACTAAACACTCACACCTAACTATGGAAGTGAGCTCACATGCGCTTGACCAACATCGCACAGATCAAATCAAATTCAGCACCGCGGTTGTAACCAATCTTACTCAAGATCATTTGGATTATCACAAAACCATGGATAGGTATCTTGAAGCGAAAGCAAAAATCTTTTTGCAAACTACTAAAAATGCCGTACTTAATGCTGATGATAGTTATTACCCGCAGTTCCTTGCAGCGGCAGAAAAAGCAGGGCTCAAGATTATTAGTTTTGGGTTGGCTATTCCAGAGGGGATCCTTCGCTGCGCTCAGGATGACATACTAGCCGAAAACATGAGCTTCAACCACCTAGGACTAAGCTTCGATCTAGTAATCCCAGCGACTAGCAAGCTAGCCTCAAACTCAATCCCAGAGCGCACTAGATTTAATCTTAAACTCAATGGCTTATTCAATGTATATAACAGCCTAGCTGCTATCGCTGCTTGCCTCGCAGAAGGAATCTCGTTACCGCAAATCAAAACTCGATTAGAAGCCACTGAACCCATAGCCGGTCGTTTCGAAACTATCAAAACAGAAACTAGTCCACTTTGCATAGTAGACTACGCACACAGCCCTGATGGGCTCGACAATGTTTTACGCGGCGCCCGTGAACTCCTCAGAGTGACTGGATCTCAAGGCAAGCTCATTACAGTTTTCGGTTGCGGTGGTGATCGTGATATTACCAAGCGCCCGAAGATGGGACGCATCGCGCATGAACTTAGTGATTTCACCTACGTCACTTCTGACAATCCACGCAGTGAAGAACCGCAACAAATCATCGCTGATATTCTTACTGGCATTCCTGATTTACAGCGCGTTAATGTTATCGCCGATAGAGCTACGGCTATTCGCGAAGCTATTAAGTCAGCCACTGCTAGTGACATAGTAGTGGTAGCCGGCAAAGGACACGAGGATTACCAGATACTTAAGGATAAGACCATACATTTCGACGATAGGGAACAAGTTAAGGCTGCTATCAGTCTTTAAGGGCAGTTACAGTCGTTAAATGTTAAGATTCGGATAGTTAAATTCCTTAAAATGGCTCTGTTATCAGGGATTTTATATAGAAAGGTCAAATTTAATAATCCATTAGAACTAGCTTAACCTTAAACGGGTATAACGTAAATACAAGAGACGATGGGTGTAAACCCGGAGGATCTTGAAAGGAGGTACGCAATGAAGCTACTTGAACAACTAACGCCAATACTACTTGTC
>CAZQXM010000117.1:0-4749 GCA_964597205.1 uncultured Gammaproteobacteria bacterium | reverse complement strand
GTACCTCAGCCATCGTGGTGCATCATCCGGATGCGAAGTATTTTAATGTGAAAAATTAAGAGTTTTCAGAAGTGCCTATATGATCAAAAAGAACTCTTGCTTGCTCAAGAGTTATACTGTGAGACTCTCGATTCCCTTTGATCATGTTGCGATACGCTAGCGAATAAAAGTCTCCTATCATATTATGATCAAGCTTTACACCTAAGGCGTCCAGAGGAATATCTAATGACTTGGCTGAAAGTAAAGCACTATAGGTACCAGAAAATGACCTTGGACATTCCCTGTATTTAACAAAAGAAAGTAAATCAGCAAAAACTTGCGCTCCTAAAGCTTCACCTAGTACTCGCTTATGCTCATCGGTAAGAGCATGATGCTTTATTGATGCTGTCCTTGGTGGCGTAGGTATATCATCATCACTATTAACAGCCCTAATAGTAGGCGCTGCTCGTTTACTAAGTTTATCTAAGAATGCAGCAAGTTTAGTTGAATCCTTACACATAATTTGAACAGCATTTGTTTCTAAGCCAATAGATTCTAGTACCTCATTGATTCGATCACCTTGATGAAAAGTGTAACTAGCAACTTGACCTGAGCTTCTAGAACTAGCCTCGCTCCGAGCCTGCAGCATTTCATCTGCAGCATTTGCCTGACAATCAGATATCCCAGCAGCTGCTCCAATTGCCTTTAATGCAACCTCAGGTTTTTCCTCAGCCATTTTAGCCATAGCAGCCAAAACTTGAGTGGTCACCCCACGAAACTCCTCTGGCGTTGCATTAGGATCAGCCATTAAACCATCGAAATATCTAGCTAAACCATCTGGTAACATATGTGGGGTTGGACGAGCTGGTGTGCCAACTCCAAGCCTAGTTACGAGAGTATAAAGTCCATTATTTACCGTTGCCATAGCTGTATAAAGTGCTAATCTGGATGATTTTGACTATTATCTTTAATCTTTCCTTAACAACGCCTGAATAAAATACCTTATTGCCGCTTGAAATCACTAACAAGCCAATAATAAACGCGCCTACAGACTCTAGCTCTGTAAGCCCGGATGAAGCCGCCCTTAAGGCCTTAACTGAGCGCACTGAGAAGCGCATTAAACTTCTAGATCAAAGAATCGTCGCTTCACAAAAAAATTTAAAAACTGATAATGGTATTTTAGATTCCTTCTTCGGCACTAAAGATGCTCAATTAGCGAACGCAGATAACGAGCAGAAATTCATTAAGTCTATGCAAGAGCAAAGACTTGCTCTTACTAAAGCTCTAGAAGAAGCTAAAAACCTTAAACCTCAAGAAGCTAAAACCTTACTAGAAACTAGTCTTAAGCAAGACCAAGATAGTACTAAGCATAGTGTCAAGAAATTTCAGCTTGAGACGCAAAGAGTTGATATGGCTCTTGATGAAAGTATCGCCAAAATCAAAACAGCAGAAGCTGCAACTAGAACTGTAAGAAATGCGGCAATTATCGGTGGAGCTGCAGCGGTAACAGTGATGACAGCAGGCGCAGGAGCGGGACTGACTGCTGCTTGGTCAGCATCAGCAACAGCTCAAGGCGTTGCTGCTGGTTGGGCAGTAGGTACTACAGCTGGCATGCTCACTAGTAGTGTTGAAGCTGAGACTAATGTTCACTTGGGAAATCAAACCCGCGAGCAAGCATGGTTGGATGCTGCCGAGCAAACCAAACAATATTCTACTGACTCTTTTAAAAGCGCCGCTGCAACTGCTGGCGGAGGATATCTAGCTAGTAGAGCCGTAGCTGGACTTACAGCTAAAGCTGTAGCACAGGCCGGCTTAGGCTCAATGGCTACCAGCACTTACGATACTGGCACAGCTATCTGGCAAGCAGATCAAGATTTTACTAAACAATACGCCGATGAAATTAAAAACTCAACTAGAGAAGAATTTAAAACGCTTAAAGAAAAGTTTTTTGAAGAAAGAGGCTTAGATGCAGCAAGTATTAGTAAATCATTTGGCATCAATACCCTCTCTGGTATGGCATCAGCTGCAGTCGGATCTAAAATCCCCAACCCCATGGACAAGGCTGCTCAGAGCACAAGTCAGCTAGCTAATATCAGCAGAGGTCTTGGACTTATGGCAGCCGATGCAACCGCTGGTGCCACTGTAGGACTCGTAGCGGCGACAGCTAATGACGAAGGCTTAACTACCCAAAATATAGAAGAACAACTAGTCTCAAATATTACAAGTACCATTACTGGTAATTTATCCCCTAACAGTAGATTAAATCCCAAAATAACAGTTATTGAAAATCCTAATCTGCCCGCAGGAGTCACCAGCAGAACCACAAGTATTGCTAAACCAGGCAAAAAATACCCGCACGAAGCGATAATAGAAGTAGATCCAAAACTATCACCCGAGAAACGAAAACAAGTTTTTGCAGAGGAACTTGAACACGCAAAATATACTATTAGCGATCTCACTATTATTAATAACCCCAAAGCACACTCAGTAGCAATGCTAGCCAGAGAATTAAGAGCCAAAGGTAATATCAAGGACGCAGAGAGAGTTATGCACTATACCAGATCTGGACAACTTGATGAAGCTATCGCCTTCAGCGAAACTAAACTAGGCAGCGACTATGTACGAAAATATCTAGATGACGCGCAAAACCTAGTGCATATAGGTCCTAATGGCGAACGTCGCCAGATAGCCTACAACTTAGACGACAATGGACGAGCCGCTCTTGACTTAGTGGAGGCATGTATTAAAGCGGGTAACCAAGCTGGAGCTGAAGATTTGCTCAATGGACAGCCTAATTTACTGAGAGATTATGGTTACAGTTTAGACGCTGGTAACAAATTAGTAATAGACCACGGGCAAAGAGTAGTACAAGCCCTGCACAGCAAATCTCCAGAACAAATTACAGCCCTGCTAAATGATAGTGTAAATTGTGGCAGCTTCCATGAATTAATAAATCTCTATGGTTACAAATTAGACACTACAGGGGCACTAAAAATTTCCACTGGTCTAAGCACTCAAATACCTTCAGACATTAAGGTACTACAACAAAAACGCGAATGGCTAGATCATGCTAATGCCACTACTAGTGATAAAGATTATTGGGACGCCTATAAATCAAACCTAGTAAGAAGTGATGTGGACCCTACTTTATTTACAGCAAAAATAGCTCAAGCCAAAGCAATACCAGCTTCTATGAGCCTTAGTGAAAGAATTACACTAGCTAAAAATCTTGCCGATATACAACAAAAATACACAAGTGAAGGAGGAACAACAGCTTTAAATCGCATTAATACTTTAATTGATGACAGTAATCATTTAGGATTAGATCAATCAAAAACTATCAAAGAATTAACCGAAGCAGTAAAAGCCAATGATCCTCCCTATCTGCGAGTAGGGCATATTACTGCTGGCGAGGTCTTGCTAAATATAAGAAGAAATCCTCTATACACTAATCTTTTAGCAAACCAAAGAACTATTATCGGAGGGAATACATTAATAAGTTCTACTGGACCTGTAGATCTAGCTTTAATACCTCTTGCCAGCAATGGAGACTATCAAGGATTTTCAATAGGCGCTAACCACACTCTTCTAAGGCATGGTAAACCTGTGACCACCAACATCAATGAACAAATAAAAAATATTCCTGTAACTATTAATGATCAAGCCGGCACAAGAGTCTTAACTGCTAATCAACAGCCAGTTATAATTTGCGAATCAGATAGCAGAGCTTTTATATCAAGAGAGATAGATCTGATCGCCGATGCTAAAACTGACAGCACAATAACTAAGCGTTATATTGAAATTAAAAATAGTGTGGACGTATTAACTAAGGATCCAAGCGATTATTACGGACAGTTAGAAGCTTTAATAAAGATCTCTAGGGCTAATGGTGCTCAACCATGCATCTCCATACCTAGTAGAGCCACAGCTAAAGACCAAGAACGTGATAAGATAAAACTCCAAGATTTCTTGATTAAATTTCACCATCTAGCTCAAGGACTTGGCTTAAATACTGTAAAACCAAACGAGAGACTAACAATACTAGATGAACACGGCAGCGACATCAGCAGGAGTATATATTAACTAAAACAGGAAAACTATTATGTCCAAAGTAAGACCAGCAATATATATAACAGTACCAAAAGCACAAGCGGTGATGAAGCTAAAAACTTTAGCAACAAAACTTCAAGCGGCTAAACCGGAACTTATATCTAGTCTTAAAGGTGCATCTGATATAGAAATTGGTTTCAAGAATGATAGTAGACCTAATTCATCTTATTGCATTAATCTCAAATTTAAGCTGGCAGGAGAAGATGCCTGTGACCTTACATTTTATATAACCGCTGATAAAAGAAAATACTATATTACCAGTGATAAAGTTCGCGAAGTATTTAACCTTCAGGATGGAACTGAAGTAGATAGGCAAGCAGTGGCTCTGATAACTAATTTTTACAAGAAACTAGGCGAACTAGTATTTAAAGAAACTAATGCTTCCAAGCTTCAAGTAGGAAGCGTCGAGCATGAGCCACCAAGCCTTGAAACTTCAGCATTGACTTGGACAAGAACAGCATCGGGGAGAATTGAGGAAATAGATTTATCTACTGAGTTTGGTACTTTCCACTTAGGTATAAATCCCGGTAAACTAGAGAGCCTACGAGAGCGCATGCGAAAACTGCACGCACCAGTTCCCGCAGCTAAGCCGAAACACTAGCCGCGCTATACTAAATACTGATGTTTTCCCTACTCAGCGAAGTCCTAATCTCCTTCTAC
>CAZQXM010000116.1:3425-4828 GCA_964597205.1 uncultured Gammaproteobacteria bacterium | reverse complement strand
GCTGAGCAGATGGCTGATCCTAAGAGCTGTAAGGGACTAGTGCCGCGAGAGATTACTAAGATCTACACGCCAGGTACTATCGACGAGTTAGATTTACTTAACTCATATCAGAATAATTTTATGCTGGCGGTTTATCCAGAAGCTGATCGCGCGGGCATAGCTTACACGGATATTTCTACTGGTGAATTCTATATAACTGAACTTGCTTTAGCGGATCTAGAAACTGAGCTGGCGCGCATTAGCCCGTCGGAAGTCTTGGTGCCGAGCCAGCGCAAGAAGCAGTCAGCGAGCGATTATGAGGCTAGTGATGTAGCAGTGCTGGCGCTGCCGGGTAATTATTACCAATCTAATTTTGATCAGCGTAATTTTGATTTAGCTTCCGCGCGCGCGAATATCTCACGAGTTTTCGGGGTGACGTCGCTAACAGCATTCTCGGCTACTGAGCATGAACTTGGTGTTAGAGCAGCGGGCGCGATTATTAATTATCTAACTGAAACTCAAAGCACAGCATCTGGGAGCGATCAAAATCCTTTTAGGAATTTTGATGTGATTCGTAGTTATCAGCTCGGTCAGTATATGCTTCTCGATGCTAGCGCGCGCAGGAATCTAGAATTAACGCGCACACTGGCGGGAGCTTACGCGGGTTCACTGATGTCAGCTATAGATAGAACTAGTTCTAACCTCGGTAAGCGCAGGCTGAAGGCGTGGCTTGAGCAGCCCTTAATGTCGGTACCTGAGATTAATGAGCGCGCAAATGCTGTTAGCGTGCTGCATTCAGCTTCCTACGCTCAGCGTCAAGCATTGTCTGAACTCATAGGGCGTATTTATGATCTAGAGCGTTTAAGTTCTAGGCTGGCGCGCGAAACTATGAACGGGCGTGAGATGGTGGCACTCAAGAGTTCACTAGAGAAAGTACCAGAGATTAGTTTAGTCTTGCGCGCTTTTGCTACTGAGAATAATTATCTAAGTCCTTTGCTCGCGGTGCCGGATTTTGTTTTCAATGCGATTACTGAGATCGATACAGCAATAGTAGATGAGGCGCCAATATTAATTACTGAAGGCGGACTGATTAAACATGGCTACAATCAAGAGCTAGACGAGTACATAGATCTAGTGCGTGATAGCGAGACTTGGCTAAGTAATTTTGAGACAAGCGAGCGCGAGCGCACAGGAATTAAAAACCTCAAAGTTTCGTTTAATAAAATCCATGGTTATTTTATTGAGATCTCCAAAGGCAATCTAGGACTGGTTCCCGATGACTACATGGCTAAGCAAACTATGGTTAATGGCTCAAGGTTCATTACACCAGAACTCAAGGAATTTGAAGACAAAATCACCAACGCTGAGACTCGTCGTAACGCGCTTGAGCATGGATTGTTCGTGAGTTTGCGCTCTCGTCTTGC
>CAZQXM010000116.1:0-3325 GCA_964597205.1 uncultured Gammaproteobacteria bacterium | reverse complement strand
TACATGCGTCAAGCCGCTCTAATTATTATTCTGGCGCAGATAGGATCTTACGTGCCTGCAACTACAGCAGAGATAGGTGTGGTTGATAGAGTATTCACGCGCATAGGAGCTAGTGATGATCTGGGTTCTGGACAATCGACATTCATGGTGGAGATGAGCGAAACGGCGCAGATACTTAATGGTATGTCTGAGCGTAGTTTTATTATTCTCGATGAGATCGGACGCGGCACTAGTACTTATGATGGTGTGGCGATAGCTTCTGCCGTCTTAGAGTACATCGCGACCACCACTAACGCGCGTACGGTTTTTGCGACTCACTATCATGAGCTCTCTGAGCTTGCGCATAGCTATCCTAATATCGGTAATCATCAGATGCTAGTTACTGAACGTAAAGGTGAGATAGAGTTCCTTCATCAGGTTGCTACTGGCTCAGCAGAGAGAAGTTACGGCATAGAGGTGGCGCGTTTAGCTGGTCTGCCTAGTTTCGTTCTTAATCGTGCGCGCAGCGTGCACCAACAGCTACAAGGCTCGCGTCCTAAGAAGATTAACGCAGCCAAGAAGCCGGAGTCAGAGCAGGATATTAGTAAACTGCCGTTATTTCAATAATATAGACGTGATAACATTCTTGTTATGTCGACTGTTGGTGGTGAAAATCTTCGTAATATTCACGAGAGGCTGATCAAATATAGGCCTAAGTTTAGAGCTGTTAAATCGGGCGAATTTGAGGGTTTAGGAGAATCAAAAATTCTTCCTGATATAAATATCAATGCTTATAATGATGTCTTACGCAAACAACTTATCAACAACCAAGCACTAGTGTCTGCTTCAAAGCTAGCTAGGGAAGCAGGTAAAGAGCTTGCAAATTATTGTTTAGCAGAACGGGAAAAATTTAAGGAGGACTATGTTATTGAGGAGAATACCTTGAACAATCCAGAAGCTAATGATTTGCTCGCTTATGCTGCTTCATTAATTCGTATGGTTTATCAGTGTGTAGCTCTTGACTTTAATGTTTCAGACAGTAGAGATAGAAGGAAGTTTTCAGAGAAAGAATTGAAAGAAAAAATTTACTTTAAAGAATTAGCTGAAAGGTTAAAATTAGTCGTACTTAAGCCAATACTACAAGAATTTCAGACTGTAATGCGCAAGGCAGGATCGAGTGAAGCTCTTGTGAAAACAATAATAAACAGTCTTATTCGCGTGGTGGATAATGATAAGGACTGCAAAGATTATGGGATGATTGATTCACAAACTCACAAGCCTATGTCTGTGGCAGGTTTGTTTAAAGGCTTCTTAAGGTGGGAGCTTGATTTTATCTCAGAAGAGCCTGCATGTGCTGCGATTTAACGATTTCAAGTAGCTCTCTTGCTAGAATCTAACAAGATGAACTTTTTCACCAAAGCACTAAAAACCATAGTCTGGGGCAACTCTATTGCTCTTGCTTGGACTTGGGGTATAGGGATGTTTTTCTCGGTGCAGATGGCGATACAGTTCGGTTTGCGCGGGCTACTTATATATTCTGCGATTAATGCGACGGGACTTGCGATGTTTGGCATTATTAATGCATACCTAGCGCGCAAGCAAACAGCAGCGGAGCTAGAGGCGAAGTTCTTTTCGGTGGCTAATAAATTTAAATTTGCGCTTTTGTTTTATCAAGTACTAGCGATTACGCTTACTTTATTTACCATTCTTAAATATGTGACCTTGCCTTTAGGTGTGCTCTCAATACTAGTGGGCGTGACCTTTATCGGCGCCACTATATTTATTGGTGAAGAATTCTCTATCGGTAAACTTAAATATATTCACCTGATATATTCTGTGGCTATTGCTGCTGCTTTCTGGGCTCTACTTAATTCCGAATTATTCGCAACGGATTTTGCTTGGAACTTGCATTTGCCTGAGCCTTTGCAGACTGGCCTAATAAGATTACATCCACCTGTTTTCGAGTATGCGTTTTGGGTGCCGATATTACTAGGCTTCGCTTTCGGTCCATGGCTGGATTTGCAACACTGGCAGCGAGTAATCCAAATCAAAAAAGAGAAACTACCAGTAGGAGCCAGCTACGCTCTTGGTGGTTTGATATTTTTCTCAATTATCGTTATCGACGGGCTTATAGCGCTAGCTGCTTATAACTATTTCCCAGCGGTCTTGGGGCTTAATAAGTTTAACGCTACTCTGGCAACCCAGTCTACGCTACTACTGCAAGCCAAAGATATCATTACTCAAGTTTTAAATATTCACCCACAATTACAGATGCTGCTTAGTTTCTATGTGACTTTTGTGGTGCTTGGTGCAATATCGACTTTTGATAGTGGTTATGTGGCTTTGAAATGGTACCTTAATAATCTTTTGCGTGATACTAAGAGTTTGATTTTTACTTTCGTGCCTAAAGCTGCTGTGAGCTCACCGATACCTTGGTTTATTGGCTGCACGCTGCTAGCGACAGTCACTATGCACTTCTCAGAGCTAGGCAAAATCGCTATGCGCTTCGATCCTAAGCTAGAAAAGTTCTTCAGGTTTGAGCTTGAATACTATATGGGTTTCTTTGCGGTGTTCTTTATTATGTACGCCGTGACTTTTATTCGCAGTGTGTTGGATAAAGAGCATGAGAAGAATTTCTCTGGTTTGAGATTATTCGCTACTGGCTTATGCAGCACTTCAGTATTCGGTATTGGTTACTTCAGTGAGAACACAGTAATCATGGCGCTCGCGTCGTTGATCCCCTTGTTCTATGGTATCTACACTGTAAGCAAGGATCTTGATATAGTCACTCAGCTTACTGGCGGCGAGCAGAGTGATGAGCCCGCTGCGACTGTGGCAGCTTCGGTGGCGCATAAAGCAGAACTATTACCGAACTATAACTATCAATTACCTACAGGGGCAACTCCAGTCTCAGTGCCGGGTTGCTATATGCAAGATGGTTGGTTTGTTCATAGCTTTATTCCTACATATCAAGACACCAATTCTGTTGGTAATGTTTATTTCGCGATGTATGCGATGTGGGTTGGTAAAACTCGCGAACTGTTCTTTCTTCACACTATGCCGGGTTTCGATCCTAAGACATCTGAGTTCCTAATTCTTACGCGTAATTTCGAGCATAAGTTCGTTCGTGAGACTCAAGAGTTCGTGCCGGTAACCATCCATATTAGAATCGCTGACTACAATCGTAAGTTCGTTACCATGGAGCATAAGATTTACAATAGCTCCGGAGAGCTGCTTGGCAAAGGCAAACAGTCATTGATGTTCGTTAGTTCTAAAGACTACTCGCTGATAGACATTCCCAGCGATGTCTACGCTGCGTATTTGCCTTATGCGCCGGTGGGTGGGT
>CAZQXM010000115.1:0-4895 GCA_964597205.1 uncultured Gammaproteobacteria bacterium | reverse complement strand
GAAGTCATTATGACGCTTTACATTTTAGCAAATATAGAATTACTTATTATTATATTATTGCAATCTTTGCTAGAATAGCCGAAGAATGCCTCAACAGAGCCAAAAAATAACTGCTTTCGGCTTAATAACTAGATCCAATGTTAGCGCAGCTATAGAAGCTAACCCCTCTGGGGGTATTTGTTTTAGCCTAGAGCCTCAGGGCTTGGATTACCGTCCTTTAATTAAAGCTGAAGTCTCAGCTGTATCTAGTACACAGCGTAATACTGTCTTAGAAGACCCAATCAGTGGACGTTCTTTGTGTTTAGTAGAGCATTTTATGGCTGCTTCTGCTTTGCTTGGCTTAAATGATATTAAAGTAGAGCTTAGTGCTGATGAGTTACCTTTTGGTGATGGCTCAGCTTTATTCTGGTTGCAAGAACTTAAAGCTTTAGCAGCTAGTCCCATAGCTTCAAGCCGGTCGCTTAAGCGTGAAATATATGTAGAAGATCCTAATAATCCTCAGCGTAATATTAGAGCTATTCCTTCAGATGAGAATTTTAAAATCACTTATGTTTTGGATATGCGACATATTAATTCGCCTATAGGCTTGATGCAGTATAGCTGGCAGCTTGGCATTAATCCTATTGAAGAAATTGCTAGTGCTAGAACTTTTAGTAGTGAAGCTGAAAATATTATTCTTGGTCTAAATGGTATTGTGCTTGGTTATACAGAGACTAGCTTTACTATGCCTTTAAGACAGCCACTTGAAGCAGCTCAGCATAAGGCTCTAGATTTACTAGGTGATATGTATTTGTCTGGAATTAATCCTCTCGATATCAAAATGCATGTGATAAGTAATCAAGCAGGTCATAGTCTTAATGTTGAACTGGCTCGGCAATTGCAACTTAGCTGTTAGTATGTATCATGTGAGGCTATTTCTTTTAGCTTTTTTTTCTCTCTTGTTTTTAAAGGCTAATGCCGAAGTTTTTGATATTAGTATCAAGGGCTCCAAGCAGCTTAGTAATTTGGCTGCCATTGAAATTACTTTTGGTTTTGAGCCTAATTCTTTTCTTGTTGAGAAGGATTTTAGTGTAGATTTGCCCAACGTATTATTTAAGACCGTAGATCAAACCCATTCTGTGTTAAGAGCCTTTTTTAATGCACGTCCTGCTGGTTTTGCTATGCCTAAGGAAATTCATATCAAAGGTAAACTAAGCCGCGTTAATTACAATGGTGAAATCAAAAGCTATATTAAATCTGTTAAATATATTTCTGACTTTTCTAAGCAAATTAATGTTAACGACATTGAAACTACTATTGTGGTTAATTCTGGACTTGAAGACGAGCCTATCCCTTATATTGGCATTAGTAGCGCTAAGATTCTTGGACCTAGTCAACGTATGTCATTTAACCCTTTATTGATAGCTGTTGGTGATATAGAGACTTATGGTTTTACTCTCGATAAGTCTGTAACTGAAGTCTTGATTAATGGGCAGAAAGCTAGGTTTGTCTCAGATAAAATTATCGCTGCTACTATTCCAATACCAGCAGATCTTGTTGATGGTGTGATGGCTGTAGAGCTATCAGTCAAAGTGCACAACACAGAAGTGAAGAAGAATCTAGGGTCTATTAAACTTATAGAAGTGTTTAATTGAGCAAAAACGTGACTGACGTTACGTTTTTGCGCTTTTGCAGTGAGTGCATTATTTAAGCTTTTACTACGCAGCTACAGGTAATTTCGCACCAACTATCACAGCTAGATCACAGAGACGATTAGAGTAACCATACTCATTGTCATACCAGCTTAGTACCTTAGCTTGCTTGTCACCGATAACCATAGTGGTCTCGGCATCGATAATAGAAGATCTAGCATCACCCGAGAAGTCTATAGACACAAGCTCATCAGCCTCATAGCCAAGAATACCTTTAAGTTTGCCTTCAGCAGCTTCTTTAAGAGCAGCATTGATAGTCTCTTTAGTTACAGCTTTCTCAAATGTGTAAACGCAATCAACAACTGATACGTTAGGAGTTGGTACTCTCATTGCAAATCCATTAAGCTTGCCAGCAAGATGTGGAAGCACCAAGCTGATTGCTTTAGCAGCACCTGTAGTAGTAGGGATCATAGACGCAGCTGCAGCGCGTGCACGGCGTGGATCGCTGTGAGCATTGTCTAGTAATCTCTGGTCAGAAGTGTAAGAGTGAATAGTTGTCATGAAGCCACTGATTACTCCAAACTTCTCATCAAGAACTTTAGTCATAGGAGCTAGGCAGTTAGTAGTACAGCTAGCGTTAGAAATAATATTGTGCTTAGAAGGATCATACTTATCATCATTTACGCCAACTACTATAGTGATGTCCTCATTCTTAGCAGGAGCTGAGATTAGAACTTTCTTAGCGCCAGCTTCTAAGTGAGCTTTAGCTTTGTTAGCGTCAGTATAAACACCAGAACACTCAAGAACTATATCTACGCCTTTAGCTCCCCAATTGATATTTTTAGGGTCAAACTCTTTAGAGTAAACTGATTTTTTGCCGTTTACAGTAATGCTCTCAGCTGTAGCTTCTACTGTGCCTTGGAATCTACCAAGTACGCTATCGTACTTAATCAAGTGTGCTGACATTAGCGGATCAGACACTGGATCATTGATCGCTAGGACTTCGATCTTATCAGCGAAATTTTCGCAGAGGACACGAAAAACGTTACGTCCTATTCTGCCGAAACCATTAATACCTACTTTGACTTTACTCATACAAAAAGAGATTATATCACTTGGTCTTTTTATGTTTTTTTTCTTTTTGATGACTATGTTTAGCTGTCTGAGAGGGGTAGTCGCAGCGAATTTTGAGGACATCTTAGTGAAAACAAGCGAGGATCTGCACGAGCTAGCAAAAGTTCGTATGGGAGGCGAGCTAGCGAGCTCAATAGCAGAGAGCGTTCTCCGTAGGAGAATGCCTCTGCTATTGCCCTAGGACTTTTGCGTTAGCGAGAAGGATCTGAGTGCTATTTTCACTTGATGGACACAACTAAGCAAGACTATCCCTCTCAGGCAGCTAAATGTCCCAGTTATGAAAAAAACATAAAAGATAGTAGAATGTGTATTAATGTCTGGCTCAGGGCTTAAAACTTGGCTTCCCGCGGAAGTAAAAAAACAACTCTATGTACGCGAGAAGCTCGTAGAGTCTTTTAGAGCGAGTGGATACGAACCGATAATTATTCCTTCATTAGTTGATATTGATTCTGCTAGCAGATCTGAAGAAACTAGTTTTAAAGTCGTAGATAGAGACGGCAAACTACTAGCTCTGCGCACAGATCTCACTCGCCCCATTGCTAAAGCCGTAGCTAGTAGAAGCTCAGAGCTGGAGTTTCCTTTGAAGCTTTATTACGCTTCTGCTGTTTGGCGCTACAGCACTAGGCAAACTGACGACTCGCGAGAGATACAGCAAACTGGTATAGAACTTATAGGCGAAGCTGAAGGCGAGGCTGACCTTGGCGTGGTGCAGCTACTTATCACATCGCTTGAGTCTCTTGGTCTTAAAGATTGGACCTTAAGCATTAGTCACTCTAGTATTTGGCAAGCGGCTTTCGCTAAATATCCCGGTCTTGCTAAAGAAGCATATAACTATTTAGCTAATGGTGATTTAGTTGCTTTTAATTCTAGAGTTGTTAAGCATCCTTTGCAGTCTCTAATTAATGCTGATATTACTGCTGTTGAGAAAATCCTAGATATAGATTTATCACTGCTAACTAAAATTAAAAAACTGAGTAAAAATATAGTTTTCGATTCTAGTCAGACCCCGGATCTTAAACTTTATACTGGCTTGCATTTTACTTTGCACGTTCCTGGTGAAGGCAGCCATGTCGCTCAAGGAGGACGCTATGATAAGCTCTATCCTAGTTTTGGAGCGGATCTTAGTGCTATTGGTTTTGCGTTCTATATGCCGGGTTTGGTTTCGGCTTTAATTGCGCGCGGGCTTATTGATTCAAGTAAATCTAAAACCAAAGAATCTAAAGCTTTTAGGATTGCACTTACTAAGGGCACACTGCTTGACGGCGCTTTCAAATTTTTATCAAGCCTTGGTATTAGCTCAACAGATGTTGATATGGCTAATTTCGATAAAGACAAACTTCCTAAGCATAAACTTATACTAGAAGCTAAAGCTAAAGATGGTTCTGCTGTAGAGATACTACTAGTGCGCGGACACGATGTTCCTGCTTATATAGAACATGGTGCTGCTGATATCGGTGTAGTTGGCATTGATGTAGTAGTGGATGCTGATGCTGATGTAATTAAACTTAAAGATCTTAACTATGGTCACTGTAGGCTTGCGGTTGCTGTGCCTCAGGGCAAATACAAATCAGTTACTGATTTACCTAACTACGCTCGGGTTGCTACTAGCTTCCCTAATCTTGCTCGCAAATTCTTCTCATCTAAAGGAATAGAAGTAGAGATTATAAATCTCTATGGGTCTGTTGAGATCGCACCGCTTACTAATCTTAGCGATATTATCGTTGATCTTGTCGCTAGTGGTAAAACCCTTAAGGAGAACGGACTTGAGCCTATAGCTAATATCATGGATTGTTCTGCGTATTTAATTGCTAATAAATCTAGTTATAAGCTAAGCAAACAAAAATTCTTGGAGCTAGCCGGTGGTATCTGAAATAACTAAGTTCGTTGATACTATTATCGCTCTTAGAGATCCTAAGACTGGTTGCCCTTGGAACCGCGCGCAGACTCACGGCACACTTAAGCGTTATCTCATTGAAGAAATGTACGAGTGCCTAGAAGTTATAGACGCTATTGACGAGCTTGAGTCTGGATCATCAGTGTTTAAGGCAGCTACTAAGAGTCTTAAGGAGCATAACGCTGAGCTTTGCGAAGAGCTTGGTGACTTATTGCTTCAGATTCTTCTTCATGCGC
>CAZQXM010000114.1:0-4896 GCA_964597205.1 uncultured Gammaproteobacteria bacterium | reverse complement strand
TAGGGCATAAAATATTTGATCTTGATGAACGTTACCCGGAGCAAAGTGAGATGATGATCACCAGCCCTAAATCAAACACTCTAAGCGTCGAGCCTAGCGACGATGATCTTGATGCGCTTTTAACCGATATTCAAAACCAAGCTTACTTCGATGAAGATGTTGAACTCAAGTCAAAAGTTGATGATGAGATCTATGAAGATGATTTAGATCTTGATGGTGATGAAGAAGATGAACTCCTTGATGAAGATGAGGACGAAGATTTATTAGAAGAAGATGACTTAGGTGCTGTTGATGATGACGTTGATTTAGCTGAAGTTGTTGAAGAAGACGCTACTGATGATGCTTTTATTGATGATGATGGGGATAGTTCAGGCGACGAGCGATTTCCTGAATATTAAAATTGTCGCCATAGCAAAAACGACACCATTGTGTCGTTTTTGCGCTTGCCGTCGATAGTGCAAAGTTATTAATCTTGCACTCCTGCTTGCAGCGCAAAAACGTGATAAGGATCACGTTTTTGCTATACTTAGGTACTTATGAGCACCCTTGAGATATCAGTCCGCGCCGAATATACACCAAATCCTAATAGTTTGAAGTTTATTTCAAGTGAGGCTTTGTATCCGTTTAGCGGTTCTCTTACTTATCAATCTGAAGCTGAAGCTAAGACTGCTGGCAATTCTATGGCAGCACGCTTGTTTAGTGTTAATGGCGTTACCAAGATATTTATTATGTCTAATTTCGTTACTGTCGATAAGGTTGAAGACATTAACTGGAAAGATATACATTTAGAGATTAAAGAAATTATCAAAACCGAGCTCGCTAATATGAAAGAGTGGGCTCAAGCTAATGCGCCAGCTAAAGTTGAGACTTCAGCTCTTAGTGGTGACGTGAGAGCAAGCATAGAAACGGTGCTTGATAAAATTCGCCCAGCCTTAATTTCTGATGGCGGCAATATAGAATTAGTAGATATAGTGGATCATGATGTACGTTTGAGAATGGTTGGGGCTTGTGGTAGCTGTCCAAGCTCACTTATGACTATGAAAATGGGAGTAGAGCGTGCTCTATTAGCTGAACTGCCAGAGATAGTTCATTCTGTTACTCAGGTATTTTAGTTTTGACTAGTAGTTTACTAGAACTCAATAAGGTCGCTATTGCTTACCCTAGTGGTTTTAGAATTGCTGATATTAGTTTTAGTCTGAATGCTGGTGAATGTCTTGCTATTAGCGGGGCTAGTGGTTCTGGTAAGTCGAGCATACTTAAAGCGATTATTGGTTTAGTAGAGTTAGAATCAGGATCTATTGTTTCTGGCTTGCAACCAATTTCATATCTATTTCAGCGAGGCTTATTATTTCCGCACCTAACAATCTTTGATAATTTAGCCTTGCCGATAAGCGGTAATCTTAAAGGCACTGAGCTTAAGGCTTATATATATTCCTTGCTTGTTGATTGCGAGCTAGATCCTAGTGTTTATGCCTATCGCAAGCCTAGAGCTCTTTCTGGTGGTGAACTACAGAGGGCTTCTTTGGCTTTAGCTCTAGTGCGCAAACCTAAATTATTAATGCTTGACGAGCCTTTTACTGGTCTTGATTCTAAAACCAAACTATTGTTAATCGATTTTATTAAACGCCTGCAAGCGAAATTTAATATGGCGATTTTACTAGTGAGTCATGATGTTAGTGATGCTAAATTATTAGCATCGAAAGTGATAGAAATAGGTGTTAAAGCTAGTGTTTAAGTCAAGTTCTAGATTTATTTTGTTAAAGATCAGCCTATGTTTAGTATCGCTGTTTGCTTTTAATCTTGCTAGGGCAAAAGACACTATTAGTGTGGGTTCTAGAGATTTCCCGGAATCTGTTTTACTTGCTGAAATACTAAGCTCGGCTATTGAGAATAATACTGATTTAGCAGTTGATCGTAAGTTTCATCTTGGTGGTGTGAAAGTTTGTGTAACGGCTATGCAGGCTAATAGCTTGGATATTTATCCAGATTACACTGGCTCATTGATGCATAATTTACTCGGTGAAAAAAGCCCGACTGAGTATTTAGATGATTACTTAAGAACTAGCCTGGAGCAAAAATATAAATTCAGTTTAAGCGATAAATTAGGCTTCGATAATAGTTTTGTTCTTGTTGTACGCCGTGATTTCGCCGATAAGCATCAATTGAAAACATTAAGTGATTTGCAATTATTGATGATTAAAGAACCCTCTTTAGAAGCTAGTCTGCAAGTGGCTTTTAAGCATAGTTTTATAGCTAGACCAGATGGTTACGATCAGCTTAAAACTATCTATGGCTTTGATTTTAAAAATCTTAGAGCCATGGAATATAACATTGCTTACGATCAACTTAAAGCTGGTCGCATAGATCTTATTGATGCTTTTTCAACCGATTCGCGTTTATTAGATCCTAGCCTGCAAGTCTTAGTTGATGATAGATCAGCTTTATTAGCTTATGATTCAGTTTTTGTTCTGCGTGATGAGCTGCTTGCTAAGCACCCAGAATTGATTTCCGTACTTAAACTTTTAAATAATAGTCTTAGTAATGAGCGTATAATTGAATTAAATAAAAGAGTTGCGGCTGGAGAAACTTATAATAAAGTTGCTCAGAGTTTTCTTACTAGTTTAGGTTCTGGCTCTCAAAAAGCTCTTATTGAACCCGTTTCACGATTCCAGCAAGATTCCAGATTGTTGCTTAGAGCTTTAAAACAACATTTAATTCTTAGTTTAACGGCACTGTTGATTGCCATTGTTCTAGGTATTAGTCTTGGTATTTATATTAGTTATAATGCGATAGCAGCTAGAATAATCTTGGCTATAGGATCAGTCACTCAAGTGATTCCAAGTTTGGCTTTGTTAGCTTTGTTGATACCTATATTTGGGCTTGGTTTTAAACCGGCTTTGGTGGCTTTAAGTATCTATGCTTTATTACCGATTGTACAGAATACATATACCGGCATTATTAGTATCGCTCCAGAATATATGGACTTGGCTCGCTCACTGGCTCTTAAGCCTTGGACTATTATTAGTAAAGTGCAAGTACCGATGGCTTTAGCGACTATCATTGCTGGTATTAGAACCAGTTCAGTAATTTGTATTGGCGCTGCTACCTTAGCGACTTTCGTTGGTGCTGGTGGGCTTGGTGATCTAATTAAAGCGGGCATAGATCTTAATAGCAACTATATGATCGCATTAGGAGCGGTGCCAGCGGCTATATTAGCCTTGAGTATTAGTTATGCTTTGTCATTGATCGAGAAGAGAGTGTTGGTTAATTAAGACGTGTCAATTCTGCCACGTCTTAAACGACAGCTAATTTAAGATCAGGTTCAGTATGGTGGAACTCTTGAAGCGCTCTAACAGAGATCTCTTCACGTTTAAGCGATTCTAAAGCTTGCACAGTAGCAGCCGCACCAGTGATAGTAGTTATTACTGGCACATTAGTAGAGAGAGCGATTTTACTAATTACAGTACTATCCTCATAAGCTTCTCTGCCAGCTGGTACGTTGAATATAAGTGAGATTTCACCATTCTTAAGCATGTCAGAAATATTAGGTCTACCTTCTGAAACTTTAGCTACACGCTGAACAGTTACGCCTACTTGCTCAAGGAAATTAGCTGTACCACTGGTAGCAACTATCTCATAATTCATCTCTTCGAGTTTCTTACAGATACTTACTGCTAATGATTTGTCTTTGTCGCTAAAACTGCAGAATACTTTACCACCATTACGCGGCAAAGCCAGTGAGGAACCGAGCTGTGCCTTAGCAAAAGCCATAGAGAAATCTTTGCTAATACCCATCACTTCACCAGTACTCTTCATCTCTGGACCCAAGAATATAGTAGTACCATCGAACTTATTAAAGCTAAACACTGCTTCTTTAACAGCAACTTGTTGTTTAGAATCTGGTTTAAGTAATTCTGGATTGAGTTTACGTCCTAGCATCACTAAGCTTGCTACTTTAGCCCAAGGTATACCCGTCGCTTTAGATATAAATGGTACTGAGCGACTTGCTCTAGGGTTAACTTCAAGAATATATAATTCTTCGTTTTTAACAGCGAATTGAATATTCATCAGTCCGCGGACTTTAAGAGCTGTCGCAAGTTTACGCGTGGCTGTGTCTATCTCTTGTAGTATGCGTGAAGAGAGGGTTTGAGGTGGATATACGCATGCTGAGTCACCGCTATGAATTCCAGCATATTCAATGTGCTCCATAATGCCAGCAACTATTGTTGTAGTACCGTCACAGACAGCATCAACATCCACTTCTATAGCTTCGTCAAGGAATTTATCAATAAGTATAGGTAATTGACTATCTTTAATAATAGTTCTTGATAGCCAGCTAGATAGTTCTTCTTCAGAGTAGGCTATCTCCATACCTCTGCCACCAAGCACATAACTTGGTCTTAGTACAACAGGATAAGTTATCTCTTCAGCTTTAGCTCTTGCTTCATCAATAGTATTAGCAATAGCATTTAGAGTCTGCTTAAGACCTAGTGTTGATAGAAGTTTGCCGAATTCATCTCTGTCTTCAGCCAAGTGAATAGAATCAGGGCTAGTGCCTAAGATACGCACGCCGCGATCTTGTAATTGACGGCAAATATTTAGTGGAGTCTGACCACCAAGCTGGACTATAACGCCTTTAAGCTTGGAAGGATCATCTAGTGAATTCAATTCACTATGCCAAATAGCCATCACATCTTCTGGTGTTATCGGCTCGAAATATAATCTGCTACTAATATCGTAGTCAGTAGAAACAGTCTCAGGGTTATTATTCACCATGATGGTTTCGTAGCCAGCTTCTCTAAGCGCCTGAGAAGCATGTACGCAGCAATAATCAAATTCTATACCTTGACCAATACGATTAGGACCACCACCGATGATAATTACTTTCTCTTGGCT
>CAZQXM010000113.1:0-4951 GCA_964597205.1 uncultured Gammaproteobacteria bacterium | reverse complement strand
GTTTACTCTCTAGCTGATGATAGTGGTATAGAAATTAACGCTTTATACAGTGAGCCAGGAATTTACTCAGGAAGATATCTGCGCGAGAAAGGCCTAGCTGCGCTAGCTGCTGAAATTAACGCCGAAGAGAGACCTGGGATCCCTCTGGATCGCGGTTGTAGATTTGTTTGTAGTTTAATATTATCCGATTTGGATAATAATATTATCCACTCAGTCGAAGCTTATTGGCATGGCTGGACTGTCGCTGAACCGCGCGGTGAGCAGGGTTTTGGTTTTGATCCATTAGTTATTCCAGAAGAAGAGATTTTCAAGCAGTTTAAATCCTTCGATGAGCTTAGAGAGCAGCTTTACTATAATCGCAGTAGCGCTGAAGCGAAGCTAGCTAGCATGAAGACTGTAGCTCAGCTTAGTGAGCTTGAGAAAAACACTTATAGTCATCGCGCAAGAGCCGTTAAACAAATTTTAGCGGGTTTACCGTCATCGCGACATGCTCTTTAAAAATATCCTTACCTTCAAGTCCAGGCTCAGCTAAACGCGTCTCCCAATGCAGGTGCGGACCAGTTGAACGTCCTTCACTACCTACAGTAGCGAAGCTATCACCTTTCTGTACCGTATCACCAACCGCAACTTTCACTGAATTATTATGTCCGAATATCGAATAAACTATTTTGCCATCTTTCTGCGCAGTTTCTGGATGTGACATGATTACTGTATTTGGACCGAAACCACTAACATTACCGACATAAACAACTTTACCTTCCCAAGGAGCTTTGATCGCTGAGCCTAGGGGAGCTGCTATATCTACGCCACTATGAAAATGATGATGACCATTTACTGGATGAGTTCTATCACCATAATGACTTGAGATTCTACCGTCTACTGGCAAATCTGCTTCAGCAACTTTACTGGTGTAAGCACCAGGCAATAATTCACTAGTTAGTTTCGGAGCAGTTTTCTCCACTACTGGCGCTTGAGATTTATTAATGTAAGTACTTGGATTGAAACCTGCTGGCTTACCACTGATACCTTGCATTAACATTTGCATCTCAGGACTAATTTCTTCAGAGGCGCTTGGTATAGCTCCAGGCATACCTTGCAACATAGTCATATCGAAACCATTAGCCTTCTCTGGTTCTTTACCGTCATCGAGAGCTGCTGCAAACAATTGGTTTTGCATCGTTGCTGCGATGCTTCTAAAATCAGGTTCTTTAAATTGCTTATGCAGGCTACCAGATAAACTATCAAGTAAACCTTGTTTCTCAACTGGCCCTAGCGCACGCTCGCAACGGAGTTCTATCTCCTGCATTCTTTGTTCTGCTGCTATTGGCGATCCTTGCATTGTCCTCTCCCCACCTTTATGCTTCAATATATATATGCTTGGTTAAGCCTAGGTTAAGACTAGGCAAGTATCCTTATGGCACTTCAAGAAAAAGAAAAAACTATACTTGCTATCACTTCTGTCGCTATCGTTATTGCAGCAGGGTACTTTTGGACTATGCCTGTCTTAGATCAGCAAAACAAACTTATCAAAGAAATCAAAGATCTTAAAACTGAAATGCGCAATCCGCGTTATAGCGAAGAAGATATAGACGCTCTAAATATAGTTCTTAGTGATTTAAATAATGAGATAGATAGCCTTAAAGCCCAGATCCCTAACGCGGCTCGTCGTGGCATTCTTATTCGTGATCTTGAGACACTGGCACGCAATAACATGATAGAGATCAAAAGCTTCATCCCTAAAGATGCTGTTGCGATCGCTTTAGGCGGGCAAGAAATTAACAAACGTATTAAAACTCAAATACGCAAGAAAAATCAATCAGTGCCTAAAGGTAAAGTTCTTAAAACCGCTATAACCATTGATTCTAGTGGTAAATATCAAGATTATCGCAATTTCTTCGAGGGCATTATTTCTTATTATAAAGCTGTAGATATCAGCGATATTAATATCTCTAAAGTAGGTGACAAAGGCGCCAACAGTAAGGGTGGTGAGGATGCTCGCTTCTCTAAGGGTCGCGGTGCTAGCATTATGGATAGTATTCAAGATGATACATTAAACGTAAGTTTCACCTTGAACGCATATACTACTATCCCTAACAATGAGCAAAATTAGCGCAGCTAGAGGAACTCAAGACATACTGCCAGTAGATTCCCGTCTTTGGCAAGAGATAGAAGCTGCCGCTATGCGGGTATTTAACCGTGCCGGTTTCGCTGAGATTCGCACACCAATATTTGAAGCTACAGAACTTTTCGCGCGCGCCGTCGGCGAGAGCTCAGATATAGTTAGCAAGGAAATGTATAGCTTCAATGATAGAAGCGATAGATCACTAACTTTAAGACCAGAAGGCACCGCCGCTATAGTACGCGCCTACATAGAGCACAATCTAGATAAGGGTCCTAGACCATTTAAGGCTTGGTACCGCGGACCAATGTTCAGGTACGAGCGCCCGCAAACTGGGCGCTACAGGCAGTTTCACCAGATCGGTATTGAAGCTTTGGGTTCTAGTAGCATCTATCTTGATTTAGAAATTATCAATTTAGGCATAGTACTTTTGCGTGACTTAGGTTTAAGCAATTTGAGCTTGCATATTAATTCACTAGGCACTAGCGCCACCAGATCGGCTTACCGTGAGGCTTTACTTAGCTTCATGCATAAAATAGAAACTCAAGTCTGTGATGACTGCAAGCGACGCATGCTAGAAAACCCTCTAAGAGTACTGGATTGCAAGGTTCCAGCCGACCAAGCACTCTACATGCAAGCGCCACTACTAAGTGATTACTATGACGACGAATCTAGAAAAATTTGGCAAGAATTACTAAATGGCTTGCGCAAACTAAGTGATATAGAAATAATTGAAGATCCCAAACTAGTACGTGGACTGGATTACTATAACCACTGTGTCTTCGAAATCAAAAGCAAAAGCACTAGCCTAGGTCAGCAAAGCACAGTACTTGCCGGTGGTAGGTATGATGGCTTGGTAAGCATGCTGGGTGGTCCTGAGACCCCTGCGGCGGGCTGGGCACTAGGTATAGAGAGGTTAGCGCTATTAATCCAAGAAGCTAGAGGGCTAGAGAAGAATGCTTATCCTAGTTTTTATATAGTGAGCGACGATAGTCTAGCTGCAAGCGTACTCGCTGCTGAGCTTCGCACTGCCGGTCTTATAGTTGAATATGATTACGACAACGCTAAAGTCGGCAAACAAATAGAAAAAGCAGCTAAGCGTGGCGCGCGCTATGTGATTTTTTATTTAGCAGACGAGCGCAGCAATGGAAACTATAAAATCAAAGACCTCAGTGATGCTAGCGAGCGCAGCGTCGGATCTATCACTGAGATTTTAGATCTAGCAGCCGCAAAACCAGTCACAGTGAGGGCTTTATAGATGTCATTCTATTCACACAGTCCTAATTGGCGTGAAAAAATCCCCTGTGCTTTTTTCTATATGGGAATATTTATTCCGTATGTCTCTTGGATACCTTTGATTTGGATTCTTGCTGCCAGCATACGCAATATTCACCTTAAAGATTATGTGCGTTATCACTGCTATCAAGCGATTTTGTTTAATATGATTGCGGGATTTGTGCCTCAACTATTCAGCTTAGTTATCAGTATGATCGCTAATTTTCTCAGTCTTTTGGCTATATTTCAAAATAGCGCAAACGCGCTAGTCTCAGGCACTGAGCTAATTGTTACTGTTTACTGGGGATTAATTAGAATTACCGCCATCTATGCGCTGATTTGGACTCTACGAGGGCGTTTCACCTACTTACCGCCAATATCACAAGCAGTCAATTTATTACTTCGCTAAATTACTAAGGGTTTTTACCTAGTGTAGAAACAGCGCTCTAGCACTGGGTTTTGACTATAAGCTTTAGCCAAAACTAGCTAATTCTAGAGTTAATGTACTAGCGATAAGCCCTCTCACTAAGCGCTCTAGTCTCTATAGCTAAGACAAGTCTGGATAAGAAAAGGGGCACATATTATCCAGAGATGTTCCTCAGTAATATCATCATTAATAATTTTGTCGAAGCCATTGAGGAAGAGGATTTGATGCTTATCGAATCTATGGACGACGAAAGCGCTTATGAGCACCTTTCACGCTTGTATGAAAGGACGTATGGCGCGGAGCCATCTGGCGTAGCGGTTTACCTGCTGCGCTCTAAGTTTAAGATCGGAGACGAGAGCTCCAATAGACGTTTTATACCGGCGCATTTGTAGCTATAACCCGCCCCTAGTAAGGATAATATATTATCTATACACTTTAGCCTTAAACCTGCTACAATTGTCCCCCATGACTAAAGTATATTACGACGTAGATGCTGATTTAAAGCTAATCCAATCCAAAAAAATCGCCGTTATCGGCTACGGCTCTCAAGGCCATGCCCATGCGCTTAACCTCAAGGAGAGCGGTTGTGATGTACGCATAGGACTTTATAAAGGCTCTAAAAGCTGGGCTAAAGCAGAAGCTGATGGACTTGCTGTAACAACTGTAGAAGAAGCAGCTAAAGAAGCTGATGTAATTATGATTCTTTTGCCTGATGAAACTCACGCAAGTGTCTACAACAGCCAAATCAAGCCTCATCTAAGTGCTGGCAAAACTTTAATGGTGGCGCATGGTTTCTCTATTCACTTCAACCAAATCGTTCCACCTGAGAACGTCGATGTAATTATGGTTGCACCTAAAGGACCTGGTCATCGCGTGAGAATCGTTTACCAACAAGGTTTCGGCGTACCTGCTCTAATCGCTGTTTACCAAGATGTGAGCGGCAAAGCTAAAGATCTAGCACTTTCTTACGCTAAAGGCGTAGGTGGTACTAGAGCTGGGGTCTTCGAAACTAATTTCCGTGAAGAAACAGAAACCGATCTATTCGGCGAGCAAGCAGTATTATGCGGCGGACTAAGTGCGCTGATTAAAGCTGGCTTCGAGACTTTAGTAGAAGCTGGTTACTCACCAGA
>CAZQXM010000112.1:2070-4957 GCA_964597205.1 uncultured Gammaproteobacteria bacterium | reverse complement strand
AAGGCTATGAGTGAGCTTGGTGAAGCTCCGATATTTATTGATGATTCTGGTGGTATCACCATCATGGAAATCCGTGGTAAATGCCGCAGGCTTAAAGCACAGCAAGGTGATTTAGGTCTAGTTATCATCGACTACTTGCAGCTAATCGAGGGGCGCAATAATGAACCACGTATCAATCAGATTTCAGAAATCTCTCGTGGTATTAAACTTCTAGCTCGCGAACTTAATTGCCCGGTAATTGCTCTCTCCCAGTTGTCACGTGCTGTTGAAGCACGCCAAGACAAGAGACCGATGTTATCGGATCTTAGAGAATCTGGCTGCTTGCCTGCTGAGACTAAAATATTTAGACCTGATCTTGGTCAATACGTGCCGATTATCGATTTAGTTGGTCAAACGGACTTTACTGTATTAGCTTTAGATGAGGATAAAAAATTAGTTGAAGCGAAAGCTTCCAAGGCTTTTTACTCTGGCAAGAAAAAAATCTATGAACTTACTACAAGTTCTGGTCATAAAATAAAAGCTTCAGCTAATCATCCATTCTTGACTGTAGATGGCTGGAAGCAGCTTGGAGACTTAAAGCCGGATGAACATGTTGCAACTGCTCGTAAATTAACTAGCAGGGTCGATATTAAGGGCAGTCAAAGCCCTGAAGCTTCAGTTGAGGAGCTTGATTTGCTTGCACATATGATAGGCGATGGTTGTTATGCTCCTCGTCAGCCTTATCACTATACTTCTAAGGATCAACAATGCTTGCGTGTAGTGTCTGACTTAGCCAAGAACTTATATAGCATCGATACAAGAATAGTAGAGGATAGAAATTCGCAAGAATGTTATGCGCTCTATTTACCTTCCCCGTATCGTTTGACTCATGGTGTCCATCATCCGTTTACCAATCTCTTAACTAAGCTTGGTTTACAAAAATGCAGAGGCTATCAAAAAACATTACCTGCATACTTGATGTTTTGTGATTTGGTGACTCTTGCTAGCTTCTTAAGGCATTTATATGCGACTGATGGGACGGTTTGTTTCTCTGGAAGTGAAACTAAAGGCAAATATTCGATAGCTTATAGCTCACAATCCGAGACTATGATCAGGCAATTAAAAACATTGCTATTAAGGTTTGGTATTAGCTCTAGGATTAGTGTTGGCAAGAAAGCTACTTATAGAGACCAGTATCAGCTAGTTATTAGTGATGTTGAGAATATTAAGCTCTTTGCTGAGCAAATTGGTTTTTTTGGTAAGAAGGTTTTCGATTTCCTTGATATTAAAGACAGAATAAATCAGGTCAAATCTAATCCTAATGCAGACGTTATACCTAAAGGTATTTGGAAGATAGTAAAAGAAAAATTAGTGCAGAAGGGTTTGAATCATAGAGAGCTGCAAGCTAGACTTGAAATGCAATATTGTGGATCAACTCTATTTAAATCTAATTTATCTAGAAAGCGCCTTGCCAAAGTAGCTGAAATACTAGAAGACTGCGAATTAACTAATCTTGCTACTAGTGATATCTATTGGGATAAAATTAAATCAATAGAACTGGTTGATGAAGTGGATGTTTACGATATAACTGTTCCAGGGCATCATAATTTTGTTGCTGAGAATTTCGTAATACACAATTCATTAGAGCAAGACGCGGATATAGTAATGTTTATTTATCGTGATGAATACTACAATCCAGATTCTGATAAAGCTGGCATCGCTGAGATAATTATTTCTAAGCAGCGTAATGGTCCGGTGGGTTACACAGACTTATTATTCCAGTCTAATATCACTAAGTTTAAAAACCCTGCCTAGGAGCTTAGCAAAAACGTGACCGATGTCACGTTTTTGCGCTTTCAACCGCGAGTGCACAATTTTAGTGCCCACAGCCAGTTCTCGTGATTATTAAATTGCAAATGGGCACGATAAAAACACCTAAAAACTGGGAATAAAGTATATCCTTGAGCGTTTGGCTCATGCGCAATAAATTAGTGAGCACTCACAAAAACACGCGCAACGACAAACTATTTTTCACAGGCGAAAAATTGAATCAACTTGAGAACCTCGAGTCAATTCAAAGTTTTTGCAAGGCTATTGAGTCTAATAAATATTCTAATTTTGATTTACTTGAAGAAGAAGGTCTAAGACAGTTGGTTGCGGCTTTGTTAACTAAAAACGCAGAGGCTTATGCACCCATCTCTAATACTGCTTATAGCGCAGTGATGATTTATCGTAATAAGCATGGCTACTCGGTGCATGCTGGCGCTAATATAGATCCAGCTCGTCCAGAGTGGTTGAAATTGCCACAGTATCGCAACTGTGCTGAAAAGCAAGCCGCTTTATCAGCTAGCAAGAATGGTTTAAAAAATAATAATATGGTGGCAATGTTACTTTATCGCCGTCAGGAAGCTCATGCTTTGCTCAGCGAGGAGAAGTTACTACCATGCTTAGATTGTACTCGTAACTATTTGTATGACCTGGTTGCTAATCAAGGCAAACTAATAGTGATTATGCCGAATAATAGCCCGCGTAAGTTTTTTATAGAAACTGATATTGAATTGGATAGTAATCATATAATGCCAATTGCGCTTGCTGAGAAGGTTCTGCACTATAAAATATTTAAGCCGACTGAACTTAATTTTCTCAAGATTGAGAAGCAATTGGGTGCAAGAGTTAATTCATAGTCTGTCATTCTGGGCGAAGCGAAGAATCTATTTGCATGAAAGATGGTGGATCCTTCGCTTTGCTCAGGATGACGATGCTTTGCTCAGGATGACGAAATCGCTGTAAATTTGTCTGACCACGCTTGCGGATCCTTGCGCCATTCACTCAAAGTCTCTTGCTGCTCAGCCGATACGTAACCACTGCTCGCAGCTTCCTCGATTAATATTTCATAGTTAGATAGAGC
>CAZQXM010000112.1:0-1970 GCA_964597205.1 uncultured Gammaproteobacteria bacterium | reverse complement strand
ATCAGCGATTAAACTGCGAGCGTGATGGTCTGATAAAGTTTTGCGATTATCGCAGTAGATAGGTGAGCGCAGACCAGAAGCCCAAGTATAGGGATCTTGTGGACTAAGAGTGACAGCTTTGGTCTCTAACAGTGATTTGGCTATTTCTTTTGCGCGGTTTGATTGCATGCCTCATTGATTTTATCCTGCTAGTCATGCTAAGATAATACGCTATGGCTCTTGACCCTTGCACGCGTTTTCAAACATCCCTGCTCTCTGCGGGGGTGCAGGCTCGTCATCGTCCTGAACTGGAGAGCAATCGTGGGCTAATGATTTTAGGCACGATATTTAGACAGTGTGGAATTGATGATGGTGTTCTTAAGAAAATTGATGAGACTATTCGTATTTGTCATACTCCGACTTTCAATCCAATGCGAGCAAAAACAAAAGGTCAAGCTGCTGTATATCAAGCTCTGCAATTTTTAAGTCTTCAACCTACTCAAGCAGAACTAGATCTAATTAAAAAAGCAATCCCGGAGATTGATAAATTTAGAAAAGCTGGCAAAGAAAATAGCTCTGACTCTATTGCTGAATTTAGTGGAACTAAGGCGACTGACGCCGGGCGATTGCTTCCAGTAGATGAGCTTGTGAAAATGAGAGCTGCAATATACCCAAGTCTAGGTACTGTTGAGAGTGGAAAAGTTAAATTTGAGGATCGAAATGGAGTAGTTAAAACTATCGAAATTATTGCTGGGGGTAGTATTGGTTTGGTTTTTCTTATTAGAGACGATAACAATAACCCCATCAAAATTCTAAAAACAATATCAGCTGGAACTACTTATAATGAGCGCCGTCCGCAGCAGTTTGCAGCTTACCAGGGGCTTACTAAGCCTAATGCTACTTTGAAAGCGGGAAGTATTCAAGAAATTAATGATAATGGGCGAATTCATTTACTGGAGTCTTTAGATTACTCCGCTGCGCCTAGATTGGATGCTTTTCTAGCTGCTAATGCTGGTGAGACATTAGAAGCCTATACAGCCATTGCGCGCAGTATGGATGAAATACATCAGCAAGGAGTAGTAGCAACTAATCTTAAAGCTAAGAATATAGTCATTGAAGGTTCAGGCAAGAATCTGAATGCCAGATTTATTAACCCTAGTCTTTTTAGCCATAGTTCGGAATTTTTCAAACAATATGTTGCTGGTTCTGTGCCGCAGAGATACTATGGTGATGATTTTACTGCTGCTATAAATGGTGATAGTAAATATCAAACCCAAGAGTGTGCTGTAAAAACTGATTTGTGGGCTTTTGGTGTTAGTTTATTTCAGGCTTTATGCCCTAAATATTTGTTTGAGTCTAGTTCTGACCCTAAGCGCCTTTCAGCTAAAGTAAATAGTGATCAGTTGATAACTGATACAGAGCCTATGCCGGCTGCAAGTGCTCAGCTGAATTCATTTCTAAGCTTAGACGATACGAAGGTGGCATCTCAATTTAGAGATAAAGAAGGTAATTTTGTTAGGAATATATATTCTTGGGCTGCTTCGTCGAAGTCCTCAGAAGAGGAAATTCGCGCAAGGTTAAAACTAGCTCTCTCTGGCACATATAGTGAAGCTAAGATAAATATGATCGGTGATTTATTGGTGACTCTGCTTACCTTTAAAAAAGTAGATGGCAAATACATCATGGCATTAGATACTAAGGGCACTCCACCAACAGCTCAGTGGCTATATAAGCAAATGACAGAAATTCCTACTTAAATACAGCTAGCGGATCCTCCGCCCCAGTAATCGCCCTACCCATCACTATATAATCTGCTCCGCCTTCAAGCGCGGCGCGCGGGGTAGAGATGCGCTTCTGATCATGACTATCTGAGCCAGCTGGGCGCACGCCTGGACAGACAGTCAGAAACTCAGCACCGCAAACAGTTTTAATCTGGCTGGCTTCATGCGGCGAACAAACAATCCCATCTAAGCCAGCTTCTTTAGTGCGCA
>CAZQXM010000111.1:0-4992 GCA_964597205.1 uncultured Gammaproteobacteria bacterium | reverse complement strand
TAAGCCCAGTGCAAAAGAGCCTGCCTCTGAACAGGACGACAACCCAAGTCACCGCGCTCGCAATTTTTAATGATTTGGCTAATATGTCTACGAATAGCTCGCCAGCGCTTAATCTGCCGCATATCATCCACATGCCTGCGCCCGATAAAATAACGGCAATACCATTGAAACCAACCTCGAGGGTCATCTGGATGAATCCATCCTTTCTTCTGCCATATTTCCAGTGATTGACTGGCGTTGACTCTAAAATAATTTAATGCTGCATCTTTCGATCCTTGCGAAAATTTTGCATTCGTGAACCAATCTTCAGGAAACTCTTTAGTGCAGTCTCGCATATATACTCCACCAAAAACTCCTAATTCTAATAATTGCTTCGGAGTTAATTCTGGATTAAAAATAGGGCTGAAGTGTCTACCAACAGGTTCTGTCACCTCATAACTATAGTTTTGTTGCATCTTATCGTTGACAATGATTTTCTTGTTTTGGTTTTTCATTTTCCACCTTTCCTTAAAGGCTTTCCTTGAGTTGCTAGCTTGCGTAAATAAGTTGCAGAGCCCTAAAACAGCAACTTATACCTAGTCTGTGGTCCCCGCCCGAACTTCTGTAGAAAACCAATCTCTGTCAGCTTCCCAATAGCTTTTTGAATACTACGAGTATTCAAACTAGTTGCTTCAGAGATATCACTAACGCGCAACTTCTGCTCTGGACTAGCTTTGAAGGCTCCGAGCACAGCACTTTCAATTTCAGTCAAGTCTTGCAAGTTTCTAAATTTTTCACGATACACGACAATATCATCTAAAGCTTTCTCAAAAGACCTAACAAAGAAGCTTGTTATAGGCTCAAGTGTGTATTTCCTAGGGTCTTGCTTGAACTTACCATCAGAGCCTTGATTTAAGGCAAGATAGTATGCTGATCTGTTTTGTTCTATATGCCTATCGACAGAAATATATTTGGAGACTTCACTAATATACTTATCATCGGACTGAAGCAAGATCAATAAAAACAAACCGCGGCTAATTCGTCCATTGCCATCTTGAAATGGGTGTATAGCTAGAAACCTAAATGTAAACTCCGAAGCTATTAGCAGAGGCCAAGGACATTCAGTAATTTCTTGGTTATACCAGCCCACAAGATCTCTCATTGCTGCATCAGTAATGGGTCCCGGCGTAGCTGGGTCAAGTACAGTGGTAGTCTCACCAGTCTCATGATTTACCATCACCACCCTATTCATATTGGGTTTGTACTTACCACAATAGCGGCTAGCTTTTGGAAAATGTCTTAGTAGATGTCCGTGCAACCCTCTAAGATCAACTTCTCTCATTGGTTTTAGCTCTTGATATTTAGAATAAATAATCTCAAGCATTTCCCTACAGCCAATAACTTCCTCGATGCTTCTTTCTTTATCTTTGGATAGCTTATTTAAAATTTGTGTTTTATATTTGTCAAAAGCCGTCGGTCTTGCATCTTCACTTAAAGCGGTGTCTATCCATTCGATCTCTTCATCTGTTAATAAGGCATTTTCAATTCGAGTCGAAGCTCCGATATTACTAATAAAAGCTTGCTTTTTGATAAAGTCTTTTTCTGCTTCACTAAAATTTTCAATGTCGGCACAAAGCTTCCCAAGTTTGGCTTGGATGTTTTTGAGTTGTTCTGTGAGCCAAAAACTAGCTTTGAACGATAAAGCCATAATAAGCTAATTATACCCTATCCCGAATTACTGCGAACAAAATTATTGGTTTTGCTTCGTAACTGCGTTTCTCAGCCCATCCTTCACCAAAGGAGCGTATTAACTACAATGTCGATTAATGCTCTACTGCTAATTCATTAGCAACTCTCGTTACACCATAAATATCTTCAGTTAACCTATAAGCAAGATCACGCTCAGAATGATTATCAACCACTCCATGTAGCGTAACCACACCTCTTTTGATATCGAAGCCGACATCATCATCCAAATCATCATGAGAATCCATCACAGCATCCACTTCTCTTCTTATGCTTTTGTCATGGCTAGTTGTTCCACAACATCCGTCATGATTAGTTGTCCTGCAACATTTGTCATGGCTAGTTGTCCTGCAACATTCATGGTTAGCCGATACGGGAGCCTGCACTGCACCTACAAGTAAACACAACAGAAGCTGTGCGTAGGGTTTTTTTATTAACCTAGTAATCATAATATTGTTTATCCTTTTTCTTAGTTACCATTATAGCAGCTATAGTGATAATTAGTACTGTAATCTTTTTAATTCAAACAATTTGGAGGTTATTGTTACAATATACTAATGGCCATTAAATCCAACATTCAATTACCAGAGGCACCAAGCCCAGTTGCTAACTATGTTCCATATGTAATTAGCGGCCATCAAGTTTATATCTCGGGGCAAGTTAGCAAAAATGCTGCGGGTTTGATCACTGGCAAATTAGGCAAAGATATTAGTGCTGAAGATGCCAAAGAAGCAGCGAGAGCTTGTGGTCTAAATTTACTCGCACAACTTAAAAAAGCTTGTAATGGTGATTTGAGCCAAGTTAAACGCTGCATCAAATTAGTAGTTTTTATCAATTCAGATCCAGATTATATAGATTTGCCCATAATAGCCAACGGCGTTTCTGATCTTATGGTTGAAGTCTTCGAGGAAGCAGGTCGTCACGCCCGCTCTACTATTGGGGTTGCGAGCTTGCCATCTAACTGTGCCGTCGAAGTAGAAGGAATATTTGAAATTGCCTAATACTGTAAACGAATCATCAATAGTCGAAGCAGAATCTCGAATCGCTCCTTACATACATAGGACGCCAGTTTTAAGTTCTTCACTCTTGAATAAATTTCTCAACAACAAATTTTATTTCAAAGTAGAATCCCTCCAAAAAATCGGCGCTTTTAAGGCAAGAGGTGCTATGAATGCCCTACTTGTTTTGAAAGAACAAGGTGCTTTGCCGCGTGAAGTAGTTGCAGTTAGCTCTGGCAATCATGCTCAGGGAGTGGCTTTGGCGGCTAGTCTGTTGGGTGTCAAAGCCACTATAGTGATGCCTAAGACTGTCTCTGAACTCAAACAACAAGCCACCAAATCATATGGCGCTAATTTGATCCTTACCGAAAGTAGACAAGAAGCTGACGCTACGGCCCAAGAATTTGTTGCTCGCGGCGCACACCAAATCCACGGTTATGCTGATCCTATGGTTATCGCAGGACAAGGCACTGCTTGCTATGAAGCTCTGCAAGATATAGACGATAATATCGATGCGATTTTTGCACCATGCGGAGGTGGTGGATTACTGTCTGGGACTTTTCTGGCGCGTAATATTCTTAGCCCAGATTCCAAAGTCATAGGCTGCGAACCACTCAGTGCCAACGATACAGCGATATCACGACGAGAAGGTAAAATTCATAGCCTTAATCAAAGCCCCAACACTATTGCTGACGGTGTTACTACTCTTAGTATTGCTGACATAACTTTTCAATATCTAAAACAGCTTGATGATTTTATTGAAGTCCAAGAAGAAGACATTATTTATTGGACTCAATGGCTAATTCACCTTCTCAAAGTTAATGTAGAACCAAGTTCAGCTCTTGCCATGGCAGGCGCGCATCAATGGCTTTCTACGAATAAACTGAGTGATCAAAACATCTTGATTATCATCTCTGGCGGTAATATTGGTCCTGACAAGCAAAAGCAGATTTGGGAAAAGAACTATTTAGAGATATTGCCTTCTAATAAAACTATCTCTTCTTGAACCCATTTCCCCCAGACCATTCTTTGATTTTGACAGACATAAAGTTCAATACCTAAGCTTCTGGGATAAGCTTGGTTGTGAATATTGTGAGCTTGCAAACGGTACCCCGCAATGGATATTAATGGACAAATCCCGATAAATAATTCTAATTCTAATCGTTTGTGCTATAATGATTGCAAAGCAAACAAAATAACGGAAAGGGTCATTTTGAATGAGGAAAACAAATGTATAAAATCAAGTCAATCGCAATAACAATCGTAGTGTGCTTAGTGTCTATAATCAGCACGGGATTAAGTGTGAGAGCAAATCCAAATCCACCGACAATCATCCTGATCAACCCTGCGAATGGTGATCGTGAGGTTGCTGTTAATCAGAAAGTCGAAGTCACTTTCAATAAGCCAATTAACCCCGCGAACATTAGCAAGGAGACACTCTTTTTAACGCTAGAAGGCAGTAGGAAACCTATTTTGGGCCGACTAACTTATTCTAAAAAGAACAGAAGAATTAGTTTCAATCCAAAAGAGCCTTTGGCAAGTAATACTCAGTATGTTGTTAGAGTAAAAGGCGGAGCTAACAGTGGGCCTAATATACGCGATTTAAATGATAATCGAATGAGAAGTGATTTTATGTCGAGTTTTAGGACAGACTCATCAAGTACCGTTTCAATACCAGATTCACTTCAGCTGATAGTGAGTTCGACAGACCCTCTAAATGGAGATGCGCGAGTAGGTACTAATTCAAAAGTTATAGCGATCTTTAATGAGGCTACTAATGTTGCGGTAAATTCTAATACTGTAGATTTTAGTCTTAAGCAAGCAGGACGAGATATTCCTAGTAGTATTACTTATGTGGGTAGTACGGCAGTGCTTAACCCAGAACGCAATCTAGAAGCTAATTCTACATATACTGCTACGATTACAACTCATATTCCTAATTTGGCTGCTGCTTCAAATGAATATATTTGGAGATTTACTACTGGTCAAGATTCAGATGAAGTCTTGCCAGTAGTAGAAAATGTAAGTCCTGCTCTTGGTTCTGTTAATGTAGCAACCAATAGTAAGATTAGTGTGAATTTTAGTGAGACAGTAGATCCTTCAACGATCAACACAACAACAATTGTATTAAAGCAAGGATCAACTGTGATCCCGGGTAGATTAAGTTATGTAGGCAAAACCGTAGTATTTATACCAACTACTAATCTGACTACTAATACTACATACACAGCAATGATTACAACTCAAGTGAAAGATCTTGCGGGTAATT
>CAZQXM010000110.1:0-5035 GCA_964597205.1 uncultured Gammaproteobacteria bacterium | reverse complement strand
GCTGCTTCACTAATAGTCACATCAGCAACAATTGGACTAGCAATTTCTTCAGCAAAAACAGCTTGACTTGTGAGAGTAAATCCCACAAAGAATACTAGTAACTTTTTCATATTATTAATATACCCATAACTACTTAAGTATAGCTAGGTTAGCCCCTGTAATCTGTACTTTAGGATTTTTCTTAGTTAAATCAGGGCAGTTAAGCGTAATCTCGTCACCGATATCCCCGTTGCCCATGGCTTTACACTTGAACTCAAGCCTGATTAATGAGCTCTCGCTAACCATAGTAATAGGATCACCTAGGTTAACTAGTTTAGTAGTTTTAATAGCGTTAGTTTTGACGCTTTCACCTTTGAGAATTCGATGATTAGCGATTTTAGTTTTAATAACATCGTAAGTGAGTTTATCGGCGCTAATTACCATCTGCGTATCTGCTGGTGAAACTTTAATACGTTCTTGATGTACGGCGGTCAAAGGACTACCAGCTGGAATATCAGCATCAGCTATCCAAGCACTAATATATGAATAGAGTTTAACGTTGATGCGTGCTTGCTCGATAGGATTGCGAGTGCTGGCGGTAATTACACGTAGTTGTTGGCGCGAGCTAGGCACCAGACCAGAGAACTCGACAACAGCGTCAGGGCTTTTGCCCAAATAGTCTTGCAGAACGGTTTCTGAGCCGATGATCTCGTAAGCATATTGTTGAGGATCAAGAGCTGAACTTAGATATCTGTCCACTTTGGCGCGCAAACTAATCCAATAAGGATTCTCAGCAGATTTAGCTGGCAGGCTAAAACAATACCAAGCCAAAGCTAAGACTATAGAACACATTAATGAAACACGCAAAAAAGCACTAAACAAGATTATTAGCTTGTCTAAGCATTTCATCAGAAGCTTTGATAACGTTACTGTTGGCTTCATAGGCTCTTTGAGCGCTGATCATACTGGTAATCTCTTCCACTACTTTTACGTTGCTTTGCTCAAGGAACCCTTGGCGCAATTGTCCGTAACCTTCAGTCATCGGGTTGCCTTCGTAAGCAATACCGCTAGCTGTGGTTTGTTTATAGAGATTGTCAGAAGCTTCGAGTAACCCAGCTGGATTAACGAAACGCGCTATTCGTATTGTGCCCACCTGATCTTGCTTACTGCTGTCGTTGCCGCGGGTCACTTGGACTAGACCATCAGCGCTAATAGTAATATCTTTAGCATCGTTACCAAGGCTAATAGCTGGATACAGTGGGTATCCTTGACTAGTTACAATCTGACCGCTTTGACCACTGATCTGGAAATCACCAGAGCGAGTGTAAGAAATATTACCGTCTGGCATCTGTACCTGGAAGAAACCGTCACCCTCGATAGCTAGATCAAGATCGTTACTAGTGTTGTTAAGACTACCCATAGTGAAAGATTTCACTGTAGAAGATAGCTCAACGCCTAGTCCGACTTGAACGCCTGTTGGACTGATATTGCCGTCTGAGAGCTTGGCCCCGGGTGCCCTCAAGACTTGGCTGAAGAGAGTACTAAAATGTGCGGCTGATTTTTTAAAACCAGGTGTATTAATGTTGGCAAGGTTATGTGAGATCACATCAATGTTTGTTTGTTGTGCGATCATGCCAGTGGCGGCTGTGTTTAGAGAACGGTCCATATACCCAATATGCCTGATTTAGAGCCTTTCTAACTAAGCTGGGGGGCTTATATTTAGTGGGTTATAGGGTGTTTGGTTTAGATGATTTTATCCTGCCAATTTTTAAGATAAGCCAGAGGAAAAATGACCCCATTTATTCTTGGAGTCTTTTTGCTACAAGGGGTCTTTATAAGGGGGATACTTATGGGGATTAATACTTGGACGAATTATGGTAACGCAAAGCAATACCAAGCGGAGATTTTTAAGTTAGGAGGTTGTGCTCTTTGTACACCTATCTGTGCTTATGTTTTAACGGGAATCTTAAATCCTAAACCGCTGTTGTTGCAAATAGTACATGGATTTAATATACATTTTGTTGCTTGTCTCGTTCTGGCTTGGTTAGGTTTGAGGTCAATTAATGTTGGATATATAATTATGGAAGGATTAGATAAAGAGAGGGATCTGTGATTAAAACTATATTTATGTCAATTCTTGCGATGGTATATTTTTTGACGCCAGCATGGATGTTTCTTGGACTGGCTTGGCACTGGAAGCAACACGACAAACGCCGTGATGAAGAAGATCGTCGTATGGGTAGAGTGAGACCGTCTTTACGTCCTGCGATCAACTAGACTTAATTTTCGATACTGAAACAACTAAGCCAGTGGCGACAGATATTGCAGGTGAAAGTAAAAGTTGAGATTTTGCACTCGTGGTTGAGAGCGCATAAATGTGACATTAGTCACGTTTATGCTTTGCTACAATAATCTTGATGACTAACACAACTCAAACTAGCTATGAAATCACCGATATCAGCCTTGCTGATCTTGGTCAAAAACGCATCGACTGGGCAAGTAAAGAAATGCCAGTTTTGCGTAGTATTAGGGAGCGTTTTGCTAAAGAGCAACCGCTCAAGGGTTATCGCATGATCGCTTGCGCGCATGTAACTACCGAGACGGCGAATTTAGCGATTGCGCTGAAAGCTGGTGGTGTTGATTGCACGCTTATCGCTAGTAACCCACTTTCTACTCAAGATGATGTGGCTGCAGCGCTGGTGAAGAACCATGGAATTTCTGTTTATGCGATGAAGGGTGAGAGCACTGATACTTACGTGAAGCACGTAAACATTGCGCTCGATACTAAACCACAAATCATCATGGACGATGGTTCTGATGTAGTTGCGACTTTAATTAAAGAACGTCCTGCACAAGTGCCAGATATTATAGGCACTACTGAAGAGACTACCACCGGTATAGTGCGCTTAAGAGCTATGCAAGCTGATGGAGTATTGAGTTTCCCAGCGATGGCAGTTAATGATAGCCAAACCAAACATTTATTCGATAACCGTTACGGCACAGGTCAATCAACTCTCGATGGGGTGATTCGCGCTACTAATATACTGATCGCAGGTAAGACGGTTGTCGTGGTAGGTTACGGTTGGTGCGGTCGCGGTACCGCGATGCGCGCTAAAGGTCTTGGTGCTGATGTTGTGGTTACAGAAATTAACCCGATTAAAGCTATTGAAGCAGCTCTTGATGGTTTTAGAGTGATGCCGATAAGTGAAGCTGCTGCTATTGGTGACATATTCATTACTATTACCGGGAACCGTCACGTCATAGATCGGGAACATTTCAATGTAATGAAAGATGGTGCGATGGTTTGTAACTCTGGACACTTTGATTTGGAGTTGAATCTAGTTGCTCTTCGAGAGATGTCTACAGGAGTTAATAAAGTTAGACCATTTGCTGAAGAATATGTTCGTGATCCTCAGAAATCTAAAGTCAAAGGATCAGTAATTGTCTTAGGTGAAGGACGTTTAATTAATCTTGCTGCTGCTGAAGGGCACCCAGCTGCTGTTATGGATATGAGTTTTGCTAATCAAGCTTTAGCTGTTGAGTATCTAGTGAAGAACAAAGGTAAACTTGAGAACCGCATCCACACTCTGCCAGCAGAGCTAGATATGGAGATCGCTAGATTGAAGTTAGCGGCGATGGGAATGAGCATAGATACTTTAAGTTCTGAGATGCTTGAATATATGAACTCCTGGACTGTTGGTACTTAGCTCGTAGTCCTTTGGTGCATCTGCGTTGTCGTGCTGCGGGCTCAGCATGCTCATGTATGTTTATATAAGTCTTCGTCTTGTTTTTGCTTGACTCGGCTGACTGAGCAAGCTCGTCAGCACTCACCTTCGCAAAAATACACTCCGCTGCTTCGCCCTTGCACTCCTAGCATCTGCAACCAAAGTCCATACTCGCTTAGCAAATAAAATTTTATTTGGCCAGATTTTCTGCACTCACTTGTTTAAAAAAAATTAACTTGGTATTCGGGCCCGAATAACTTATAGTTGTATCTATCGAAAAACTTTTAGGAACATTTTGCGACAAAGTAAGTCATAGGCGATAACAAAAAGAGGTATTTATAAATGTCAATCAATGAAGCGACAGACGATAGCGTGGTGCTAGTAGTAGAAGAGGAAGAGGATGCAGCGACTGTGGTTGTAGAGCTTCTCGTGGCTGAAGCAGAAGATGATGTAGAAGCTCCTGCTGAAGTAGCTGCTGAGACTGAAGTGCGTTACTACTCTACTCGCTCTGACGGAGCTGAAGACTCCATTAAACTCTATCTTAAAGAGATAGGACGTATTCCACTATTAAACGCCGAAGAAGAAATCAAACTCGCGCGTTTAATCGTGAAGGGCGGTAAGCCAGGTGACGTCGCTAAGCGCAAGCTAGTGCAGGCTAACCTAAGATTAGTAGTTAGTATTGCTAAGAAGTACCTTAATAGAGGTTTGCCATTCTTGGATCTTATTCAAGAGGGTAATTTGGGTCTTATCCGTGCGGCTGAGAAGTTCGACCATGAGAAAGGTTATAAATTCTCTACTTATGCTACTTGGTGGATACGTCAAGGCATAACTCGCAGTCTGGCTGATAAGTCACGTACTATCCGCGTGCCAGTGCATATGGTTGAGACTATTAACCGTTATAAGAAGATCACTAGGCAGTTATCCCAGGAGCTAACGCGCAAGCCTACAGACCAGGAACTTGCTTGGGCTATGGGTGTAAGCATGAAGAAGCTCAAAGAGATAATGAATGCTAACAAGACTCCTGTGTCTTTAGAGACTCCATTAGGTAAAGAAGAAGATAGTTCACTTTCTGAGTTTATCGCCGACGAGCCACGCTGCCAGCCAGATGTTAGCTCTACTGAGCGCATGCTCCGCGAGCATATCAAAGAACTATTAGTGGATCTATTACCGCGCGAAGCTGAGGTATTGAAGTTACGCTACGGTCTTGAGGATGGTCAAACTCGCACTCTTGAGCAAGTAGGTAAGATTTTTAATATTACCCGCGAGCGTGTAAGACAGATTGAATTTAAAGCGATGAAGAAACTACGCGAGCCTGGGAAGGTTGAGAAGCT
>CAZQXM010000109.1:0-5071 GCA_964597205.1 uncultured Gammaproteobacteria bacterium | reverse complement strand
ACAGAAGATCTTAGACGAGTCAAAGGTATAGGAGCTAAGAAGATGGAGAAGATTAAGAGTTTTGTGCAGGTCTGACAACTGTAGAATTAAATGCATCTTGGATCAGCTAACTTGCACTATCACTCTGTTCGTGAGCCTAATATGATAAATGAATTTAATACTTATAGTGCTTTACAAAAATATAAAACTAAACACCAAATATTAACTGAAGCTGCTCAAACAGGATTGGACTTGGGGGATGTTGGTTTTCTAGAATTGTACAGGAGTCTGGAAGCGGTATTAAACTGGATAATTCTTGAACTCGGACTAACATCTAATTTTGCCAAAAAACTTTTAGATCATTGCACAAAGGAAGGTTTAGCACCAGTTCAAGCAAAAAAACTATTACAAGTACTCAATAGAAACTTCGTTGATAAAAACAATAAGTTAACAATAAGCCATTTTGACTTAGCTAGAGAAGTAATTCTTCATATGCAAGTATCCCTAGAGCAAAAAGTAAGAATTTGCGAAAAAGTTTTTGGTTTTACTAAATTAAATAGCCTGCAAAATAAAAATTTAAAGGGTCTCGTTACATTAAGAAATCACCTGGTTCATTCAGCTGGATTATTAGAAGGAGTAATAAGTTGCAATTCGACTACCCCCCTGATCATCTTTTTACTTTCATTGGCTGAACATCTAGAGCATAATTTTAGTATTCAGATAGTAGATCGTGCGAATGAGTTAAAAGAACTTAGGGAGAAGATCTTTTATTTGTGGATAGATCAGATCATTATTACTGGTTATCAGCAAAGTCTACTCGGATTATTCTTGAGCGCTTTATCATCAACACCTAAATTTGGAGAATTTGAAGCCCACAACCCAAAATCCTAATGCCCAGGTCTACTTTTTACCAGTCGAAGCAAGCTCAGCTCCTGTCTTCCTAGGCACGTCACTAGCCGAGGATAGCCGCGCATTTAATGAAGCCAAAACTAGCGCGGCTTGACTGTTATCCAAAAATCCTTTTGCTTTAAGCTCTGCTACTACTGAATTAGCTTTTTCTGTAACGGTCCCCTTATAACCTGGACAAGAGTTAAGTAATTTAAGAACAGGCGACATGACTTTAACAAGCTCTTCACCCTTTAAAGCACTTTGTTTAGGGAACCTATCAAGAACCTCCGCAGGCTTGGCTGTCAGCAATCCAGTAGTATGTTTATCAGGATTATCTCTGTACCAAGTAACGGCATCGACGCATGCTTGTTTTATAGAGCTACTAGTTTTTAATCTTGCCTCTAAGTCTTGACGCTGTCTAATTGACTCCTCAAGTCGCCGACTTGCCGCATCTAATTCTGGATCACTACCAGGAGTGTATCGATATGGACCGGATTGTCCTAAAGTAGTAAGAGGTAAACCGGCCACCAAGATTAATGGTAGTAAACGATCATGAACTGATTGAAGGCTCGAATTCATAGGTAATTACACTTAGCAAGCACGACTCTTAACCTTTGCTTAATAATAGCATGATTTACTACTCAAGGTAATACGTATTCCAAGGGGACTAGGATATGAGGGACAACCAATCTTCAATAATCTTTGCTGCCGCTAATGCAAGTAGCGCAAATAGCCCTACGTCGCCGCCTAGTCTCAACCAAACGCCAAAACAAAGCCCCGCTCAACCAAAACCAACAGCAAGTGACAACTATTCTGGTGACATCCAAAAAAGTCAATCTCCAAAAACTGTAGCCAGCAATACTACAACTTCAGCACCCAACCCCACGATAAATAATCCTATCAGCAGTCTTACCTTTTCAGATGACCCAATCCAAGAAACTGCTGATGCGACTGATGGTGACTTATTAAGTTCAATGTCAAATGATATCGCACGTCAAACCAAGGAAGCATCCATTGTGAACAATCAACTAAAGACAGATGTACAAATAGACGAACTAAAAAAGAAAATTGAACACTTACTGCAAGAGGAAGATGGTCTCGCAGCGGCAGCCAAAGAACTAGTAAAGTTACAAGAACTCTCGAAATCTTCTAATAACGAAGCTATCACTACAATCGTAAATCGCTTAAGCACAAATATCAGCAAAGCTATCTTAAGCAAATACATGCCTCACTTCTCTAAAGAGAAACTAGAAGCTACTCTTAACAAGCTCATACGCGAGGGTCATATTAAACCAGAAGATATCGAATCAATCGCTAACAGCAAAGATGATAACGCTATTAGAGATCTAACAGCTAGAGTCTTACAAAAACGATTAAGTGACACCTCTGACCCCGCCCTCCAAAAAGACATTCAAGAAATAATTGATACTCTTAAAGCCAATGGTCAAGATTTAAGTACAGGTAATGTGCTTGGCGCGATGTCTAAATCCAAGTCAGCACTAACTGATCTAGTTGGTGAGCGCAATTTACTCGCTTTATATAGAACTGATGTATTTGCCGATATAAAAACCTTTGAAGAGGAACGCCGCAAAGTCGATAAACTGCGCGAGGATGAAGTCAAAAAAGAACTTAAAGATAGAGATATCAGTGATATTAGAAGTGCTCAGAAAGCTCAAGATCGAACACGAACGGAAGAACAGGATAGACAGAAAAAACTAAGCCAGCACATTAAATCAACTTTAGCTGCTAAATATGGCGCGCAAAATGCCTCCAAAATAGTTTTATATGCTGCTAATGGCAATATGAACTTCTCTGTACTTACAGAGCTTGGTACAACTCAAATTGTAAATCTAATAGAATTGGGCTTACTGGCTATTGATCCACATGTAGAACGCTATTTGCTTAAACACGCATCAATAGATGAGCAAAAACGTGTACTCTCTCAAAGTGCTTTCAACGCGGCACATAAGGAGCAAGCACAGCCGTGAGATTTTCCATAGAACAGGAGCGAGAAATCTACAAGAAATGGTCACAGGATCTTGATCGCTATGCTGGCGCATCTGATCTAGTATTAAAACTCGATAATATACCGGCTCAAGGCATATTAGACACATTGATTGCTGATCGCTATTTATGTGAATATCAATTTTTTGCGGATTTTGCTTACAAAGAGATTGATGTGAAAGAGGCTTTAGTTAAACTTTGCGGTACTAGAGATCTTGGATCATATATAAAAAATCATGCAGCTTTTAAGTACGTCATCGATGCTCAAACCTATACTCATTACAAGACCGTCACTTATAATATTGATTATGCTGCGAGCTCTAAACTTTATAACGTATACCAAAGCATAGATGCTCGTAAGACTGAGTTGTATATAAACATCGCAGAGACTTTGGTGATGGCGACAAGTCTCTCTGTCGAAGCTAAATCAAGCCCAGGATGGGATTTTGAACCAGAAGCCATCGTCAGAATACCTGCCGATGCTATCACGCAGAGCCTGCAGGCGCTCAAATACTGTTGCAAAGATGCCAACATCAGAGTCAGCAAGCGACATGGGCTACTTGCTTGTAGTTTAGACGCTGTAACTATTTATTTTTATGTTAATAATGATGATTTCGCTGCTTATTTACCTTTACTATTACCTAAGACTATTGCAGGGACGTATCTTGCAGCGATAGCCACAAAAATCGATTACCCGCAACTAAGTCAGATAGAGGCGCTTACACAGGTTTATTATGAGCGCACTTTAGTAAACCCAGATCACCTAGATATAAGAACACATGCTGCGATAGTTGATAAGACAGCACCAGAGCTGTTAACAGCGCTAGAAGATTATATCGAGTTAGAAGCAGCTAAACGTCAGGAATCAGTTGCAGCCAAGATCTTGCCACTAATGCTATCTAATACTAGTGAGTATGATGACTATGTAGCTATGCATAAAAGCTTAAGTCCGATTGAACGCTTCGCTTGCAAGCGAATGGAAAACAAATACAGGCTAAATCAAAAAGTCCCAAATCTAAAAAATTATTATTCAAGGCAACAACAGCAAATCACCTTTCAAAACTTTCGGCACAGTCCAGAACAAGCACAAGCTCTGCGTGATGATCTTTTATCTAAACTCAAAGCTAGTACTATTACGGAAGAGCATCAATTCAGCTCAGAGTTTTACAATCATGTAAACCATAAATTACTGAGATATGATTTTCTTGCATCGACATGGTGCGAGGCATTAAGCTGTGCTATTCAGCTTGACGAGGCGCTGAATAGCGATGATATAGCTGATATTGCTGCTCTAATCAAACAAAACAAACTTAAATTGATTGATCCTAAACTGTTAGGTTTTGAGCTCTATACTACAGCTGGTCCACTCAGATTCTATATTATGTTCGGAGAGAAGACACGCAGTGCTTGCGAGAGACATTTCGAGTTAAACAAGATGGTTTATGAATATTATTTTTCTGAGCGTCAAGTTAGCTGCATTATATCTAAGATCGAAACAGCGGCAGTAGATGATTCTAATAATCTTTGCCATTTGCTTAATGAGGCTGATGATGTCGAATTGCTATTCCTGGAATCATTATTATGCGCCGAGGGTCCGCTTCGCAGCTTAGTCACAGAAGTTATGAGTAGCACGACTGTCCTTCGTGATATTAGTAATCAAATAAATTTAATTGAAAATCAAAAAATCTATTCGATAATATCGCAAAAGGATCTTGTTAGGAGAGTGGGCAAGAAGCAAAAATGCTTTAATAAGATCTACTCTAATCTTAAAGTGCGATTAGACTTATGCTTAAAACAACAGCGATTTCTTCTTCGGCTGGGTAAGCGACTTGGTTTCAAAGTAGGAGCTTTTATTACTATACCAAGAAATGTTAGCGTTGAGGATCTTACGCAGGCTCTATCTCTACTCATTAAAGAACATGGCTATACGCTAACATCGATCAATAGTGCTTTTGCTTTAGAGAAGAAAGCTTGTACTTTTTATTGTATGTATGGTAAGGGCTCGGAGATAATGAGCTATCCTTTCTCCTTAACTCAAATGACTGCTATTTTGGATTCTAGGCGTGATGTAACTAAATGGCAACCAAGCATCAAGCTGACTGAGATTCTTAAAGAAGCTCAAAATCTTAGCTAATAAGTTAGCCATGATAGACTAAATATTATGCTCAGCTTCCAAGAACTAGTCTTCAAGCTCAATCAA
>CAZQXM010000108.1:2575-5080 GCA_964597205.1 uncultured Gammaproteobacteria bacterium | reverse complement strand
TCTGATCTTGCTTTTGATAAACCGATAACTATATTTATCACTCTAAGTATAATTCTCTATCTTGTTTATGCAGCAGTGGATATCAGTCGCAAGCGCAAGCAGCAAAGCAAACAGATAGATAGATCTTATTTTACAGAATCAGCAGATATTTCATATGCTATTCATATTTTATTATTACTATTAATACTTTTAAGTGCCTTACTTAACTATCACCCTAAACCCAAAATTAAAATAACTGAAATTGAGTTTATACCAACTCAAATCGAATCACAAAAAGCACCAACCAATGCCAAACGCAAAGCCGCGAAGCAATCAGTCAGCGCAGGCAAGCACGATCCCAAAAAACCAGTAACTCCTATAAGCCAAGCTCCAGGCAAACCCAAGGTCGCACCAAGCCCGCAACCACAAGTTAAACCCGAACCAATCAAACAAGCCGAGCCTAAGCCTAGCCCAAAACCAGCTCAAGCAGCAGTTCCTAGACCACAAGTAGCCAAGCCTCAACCAAGTCCAGCACCAGCACCTAAAGCAACAGATACTCCTAAACCTCGCGAAAATAGTTTTGCTCCTAATAGTTTCGCGCCACCAAGCCCTAAGCCTCAAGTGAGCCCGCAAGCATTACCACGCGAAGCTCTGCAACAAGCACGCGTTAACTCTAACTCTAGTTCACTACCCGCACCTAAAACCTACTCAGCGACTGGCGGCACCGGCACCAGCTCAAGTGGTTCTGGCACTAACCCTAGTCCTAAGTTTGACTCTAGTGGTAGTGGTGAGACTTCTAATCTAGTAGCTCGCATCGCTAGTATCCCACGTGCGCCAAGCATGGGCAGCGGCGGGGCTTACGGTGGACCCTCTAACCCAGATGCCAACAATAATCCCAATGGTCCTGCTTCACTAGGAGCAAGAGCGGATATTGAATTCGGTCCTTATATGTCAGCGTTGCAGCGCAAAATTAAAATGGCATGGAAACCACCGCGCGGCTCAGAATCAAATCGCATAGTGGTGATGTTTACTATTAATAAAAATGGTTATATCCAAAACATCCAGCTCGTAACGCCATCAAGATTATCCGACGCCAATGCGGCGGCTTTAGACGCAGTCAAGCGCGCAGCTCCTTTTGATCCACTACCAGCTGGTTCGCCACCATCAGTGGATATTGAATTTACTTTTGATTACAATGTGTTTAAGAAGGAACGTTGGTAGTAAAAACGTGACTGACGTCACGTTTTTACGCTCTCAACCACGAGTGCAAAATATCAATGCCACCAAAAAAACAGATATCAAAAAATGACATATAATAATAGAAGGCGCAAGGAATAATTTATGGACGAACAAACAACAAATGAATACGGCAATGAAGATCTAGGTCTAGCAGACGCAGCCGGCTTAAGCCCAGATAGCGTGCCAGCTGATTATGATTTCTTCGCTTCGTTTTGGCAATATTTCCAAGCTGATGCAATCTCATCTATTCCTATTACTATTTGTTCTATTTTAGTTATTGCTGTTGTTATAGAACGAGTAATGTTCTATCAAAAAAACAGCCGTGATATTTCTAAATTCATAAGCAACCTACAACACCAGTTAGAGCGTAATGATCTTGAATCTGCGCAAATGCTTTGCACCCAGATGGACAGCGTTACTGGCGAAGTAGCGGAAGAAGGCGTAAGACTACTAGCAGTGCAGAAAGAAGACTTCTCGCGCGCTTATGACATCACCATGAATATAGTTACGCGCAAGTTACAACGCTATTTACCTATACTTGGTACTGTTGGTGCTATAGCTCCTTTTCTTGGATTATTCGGTACAGTATCTGGTGTTATCAAAGCTCTATTTCACATGTCACAAGGAGCCGAAGGTGCTTCACTCAGCATGGTAGGAGAGATCTCTAATGCCTTGATCGCTACTGGTTATGGTCTTGCAATTGCAATCATTGCGGTCGTCTGCAATAACATCTTCTCAAATATAGTTAAGCGCTACGTAGATGACTTTATGTTACTTAAGCTACTATTTCTAAGCTTTGCTCATGTTGAGTTTAAAGTCTCAGATGCTAGTCGTTTTACAGCAGCGGAGCCAGCTAAAGACAATGGTGGCAATCGTCCACCATATCCGGAGTTCTTGAGGTAATCAAATGGCAATTGGCGGCGGAGCTAGCGATGAGTTTTCTGAAATCAATATTACGCCTTTAACGGACGTCTTTCTAATATTGTTTTTAATTATGATAGTGATCGCGCCGATGATACGCGAGAGTGCACTCAAGGTCAACCCTCCTATCGCCAAGCATGGTCAAGCAGCAAGCTCAGCCAAAAATAAAACTATCAACCTAGAGATTTCCGAGGAAGGGCTTATCGCGATTAACGGTCGCAAACTATCTGAAGAACCGATACTACCAGAGCAAGTAGAACCGCAAGTAACTACTCGCCTCAAAGAGATACTAGCTGATGAAGCCTATAAAGAAGCACCACTGAATATCATTGCTGATGCTGAGACCAAACAAAAATTCGTAGTGGG
>CAZQXM010000108.1:0-2475 GCA_964597205.1 uncultured Gammaproteobacteria bacterium | reverse complement strand
AAAACTATCCAGCTTAAATTCTTCAAGATCCTCAAGCCCCTCACCAATCCCAATGAGCTTCACCGCTAACTTAAACTTATGCGCCAGCGCCATCACGATGCCAGCCTTACTACTACCATCATATTTAGTTAGAACTATTCCACTAAGACTGCAAGCAGCATTGAACAACTCAGCCTGCGAGATTGCATTCTGACCCGTGCTTGCATCTAACACTAGTAGAGTCACACGACTAGCATCGGAAGCGTTCTTCGTGATTACATCACCGAGCTTACGAAGTTCTTGCATAAGCTCAGACTTAGTCTGCAAGCGCCCTGCAGTATCAATAATAACTAGATTGTAATCAGCCGCCCGCGCTAGAGCACGGTAAACTACAGCACTTGGTTTGTCCTTCTCTTGCGCTAGCTCTATATCGACGCCAGCACGCTGAGCCCAATGACTAAGCTGCTCTACCGCTGCCGCTCTAAAAGTATCAGCCGCCACTAATAGCACTTTATACCCCTCTTGTTTATATTTATAAGCGATCTTAGCTGCACTAGTAGTTTTACCAACTCCATTAACACCAACTAGAGTAATAATATTTAAGCCATCAGTTTTAAGTTCAAGCTTAGAATCTAAACCCGCGATATCCCCAAGAATAAAATCACTAAATAACTTAGGCAACTCTTCACGGCTAATTTTTTTAGCACCGATACCAGCTATACCTTTAAGCTGCTTGCGCAAATACTCAGTGAAATCTAGCGCCAACTCCGGACCTAAATCAGAGCTAATCAGAGCCTCTTCAATCGAAGCAAGATCAGCCTCTGTAATCAAGTCATCAAGCTTAGTTACTGAGCTTTTAGTAAATTTGTTTATTAGGGTTTTGAAGAAACTCACTTCAGCTAATTATATAACTACTGATACACAATCTTAAAATTATGTGCGTAGGCTTCTTGCTGAACTTGATGACTATTATTCCTCCAGAGCCTAGCAAATGCGGTTGTATTATCAGCAAAGAAACTATTAGCTCTTAGCGCTCTTGATAGCATCAAAAAATTAGCCAAGGCTAAATGACCTTCGCTAAACAAAGTTAAAGCTGAATCCATTAAAGAGTTAACTATTTTTTGGCTAGGTCTAGCCATGCCTACCTCATCTATGAGCTCATCTTGTCCAGTTCTACGAAGATACTGCTTAACTCTAGCCTCTAGATCAGGGGGAGCTGCAGCCTCAACTTGATCACCCTTAGCTGCTTTAATAACTGGCGGTGCACTTAACCTCATAATTGCATCATTAACTGGGGTCTTAGCAGCAGCAGCAGCCAAGAGACTCAAGACTAGTGGATCTTTGACCTGAGGCAACACAGCACTAAAGCTGGCCCTTGGTGGTTGAGAAGCAGTAGGACTAATTGCAGTAAGCATACCGGGATTATCTTACCATAAAATTCTTATGGCTTAGCAAAAACAACCCTTGAATAATATCCCACAATAAAAGTTTCAGTTATAACTTTATTATAACACCTTGGCATCTTCTCTGAGTGCTTTAAGCAGCATCTGAGCCACTTCTTTAGGCTCACCCTGGAATAGTTTTACATCAGAGCGCGGAGCTGGAAGGCTAGCAGAAACTATAGTTAGACCAGTACTATCAGCAGCACTAGAACTATCTTCATCAAGGGGCTTTTTCTTAGCTTTCATGATGTTTACTACAGATGCGTAACGCGGCTCATCATCACCTTTATCACAAGTGATTACAGCAGGCAGAGTTACTTCGTAGCTCTGTTTCTCCCCAGCATTCTCGCGCGCAGCGATAAGAGTACCATTATCCCAAACTAGTTTATTAACTACATGAATATAAGGCATGCTTAAATGCGCAGCCACACCTGCTTCTGCCCAAGCAGCTTCTGAATCTATAGATTTTTTGCCACCTAATATAAGGTCCGCACCGAGTGCTTTGATTTTTTCAGCAAGTACTTGTGTATTAAGATCAGCAGATTTAATTAACACTGCTTTATCAGCGCCCATAGCAAGCCCTTGGCGAAGCGCTTCAGCAGAGCGGTCTGCACCCATAGCGATTAGAGTAATTTCTTCAACTGGCGCACCAGCTTCTTTAAGACGTAATGCTTTCTCGATAGCGAACTCAGCATAAGGATTCAAAATCCAAGTGATGCCAGCTTCATCTATAGCCTTACCGCTATCAGCAATTTTAATACGAGTAGTAGTATCAGGAACCTGTGAAACTATAATTGCAATCTTCATACTAAAGTATTCTACCCAGCGAAAACACCTAGCTAACAAGATTCACCCACAGCCCAAAACAAAAAAATCAAAAAAATAATATTCAAGCAAAAGCCAAGCCTAGTCAAACGAATGAAGCAAATAATAATTAGCAGCGATTATTAAAAATAGAATTAACAGTTATCTTTAGTCGACTCAGGGAATAATCTGTACATACGAAACATAAAGGGGGGAACATTATGAAACGTATATTTAGCACAATCGCAAT
>CAZQXM010000107.1:0-5105 GCA_964597205.1 uncultured Gammaproteobacteria bacterium | reverse complement strand
TTATTCAGAAGAACCGTTCACTGTATGGTTTCCCTGAGATTCATGCTTGGGCTTATGATATAGAGTCAGGGCTTATTAATGATTTAGAGCTTAATCCTAAGACGCTTGAAGAGTATAGTTCTATCTATAAAATCTACTAACAGTCGAGGAGATATTTTATGATCACAAGCACCGGCGCCTTAACCAAACGTTAATATTCATTTAGTATCATTAGGCTATCCCCCCTATGGCTTCTATTAATCAATATTTGAGAAGTAATTTTAATGAGTGGAGCTGGTTGCAACCCACTAGAACAGGCTCTTCACCTGAAAGTAGTGATGTGGTTGGTGGTGACAAGGTGTCTTTAGCGAAAAAGGGTGAAGAGCTAAAAATAAAAATACTTGAGTCTGAGATTCAAACTTATGAAGACAGTAAAAGCTCGATGAAAAAAGAGCTTGAATTGTTGAAAAATCATTCGGGCGCTCATGTGGAAGTTAAACAGTGTAATGGTGATATGCAAGAGGTGTCTAAAAGTTCAAGATCTCAAGGTCTGAGTGATGGCATGAAGTCTTTTGATGTAGCGTTAGGCCGTATGAAGAAGGAGTTGCATGTGTTGAAGTCCAGTCTTTTCAAGAACATAGAAGAGAATGTTGAGAATTTATCAGTAGATGAAATGAAAGAGATTAACACTGGTTTGGATAAAACTCTCAAAGGGGTAAATGATCAGAAAACTTTGAGCAAGGTCGCAATGGTTGATAGGTTGCTTGAAAGTTATGGCGATAAGGGGAATGATGAAACGGAAGATGTACTTCGAAGTCTAAATAATTCCGTGAGTAAAGATAGATTGAAAGCTAAGAGTATAGAGCAAGATAGGTTAGAAACATTTTTAGATGATCTTAGACGGAGTGAGCGGGAAAATGAAGTATGGTTTTTAGGGCATTTAACCGATGCACAGCGCCGCGCCTAAGACGGAGTGAGCGGGAAAATGAAGTATGGTTTTTAGGTGCTTAGCGTAGGCGATGTCGCGGATTTAGTTACAAATGAATAAGGTGAAAGTTTATTCTCAAATTGAAACGAACGGTTTTTTGGAGGCTCTTAAGCGAAGTCCTCACTTACTGCAAGTACTTAGTCATGCAGCAAGCATAGAATCAGAATTTCTTGTGGGTACGGAGGAAGCCAATAATTTATTTCTCAAAGCCTGTATTGATGCTAGTACTGGCTTGTGGCATATTTGGTTTGAGTTTGAATTGGGGGGAGTTTACTTTGACGCAATTGATGATGGCATGAAGACGATCAGAATCACTTCAGTACCTAAAATAGACTTTTTGGAAACAATTATTGTAAATCAAGAACAGCAAGTCTTAACTCCGATTGCTGAATTGCAGGTTTCTTTGAGTAAGTCGTGTCTAATTGAATTAAGTTCAGCCTCGGATTTAGCTGAAATGAAAAAATATTTTCAAGATGATATAGTTCTTTCCAATTTATATTTTGAAAATTTAGGAAGAAATGCGACGGAGATGTTAGTCTTCTTTATTAGAAAGTATAGGAAGAAGTTCAATAGCTATCAAAATCAATATAGTTTTCTGTGGGAGGATACACCATTTAAGTCTGCGCTAGAAATGCAAAAGGCTATGAACGCACTTTGAAAGATGCTTAAGCTCTAGGTTTGACACTTAATGCCTTACGCTTAGAGTTTATAGCCCCACGGACAATCATGGCACCCCGTCATACAACACCCCGACATACTAGGATCATCTTCGGCACGGCTTTCTGAGCAAGTACCTTTAGGTTTGTCGCTGACATGAGCAGCCCGAGCATGTGCTCTATCTTTGAAGAATTCATCTAGTTCATCTTCGAGAATCTGCAATTTATCACTAACTGGCTCGTGGTTACTAGGTTTTTTGCGTTGTGGTACCTGTCCGCTCATTATCCACCTACTTGCACAGCCAGTTCTTCAAGCTTCATTTGTTGATCATAAGCTATGCAGGCATTAAACATATCTTCAAGCTGACCTTCTATAACTTTTTGCAAAGCAAAATTCTGTCCTAATCTATGATCGGTCACTCGGTCATCTTTATAGTTATATGTTTTGATTTTTTCTGATCTATCACCAGTACCGACTTGGTTCTTGCGTGTATCACGCTGCTCGGTTTGAATACGTTGCAATTCTAAGTCGTAAAGTTTGATTTTGAGCATCTTGAGTGCGCGTTCACGGTTTTGCAATTGTGAGCGCTCTTCGCGGCACTGCACTACAACACCACTTGGCTTGTGCTCTAGTCTTACAGCAGTCTCTACCTTGTTGACGTTCTGTCCGCCAGCACCACCAGCCCTGCAAGCAGTGAAAATCAAATCTTCTGGTTTGATATCAATAGCAATGTCTTCTGCTTCGCACATGATAGCCACGGTAACCGTACTAGTGTGTACTCGTCCTTGCGACTCAGTAGCGGGGACACGCTGCACTCTGTGCACGCCAGATTCGTATTTGAATTTACTATAGACCTCATCACCAGTTACTTCGAAAACTATTTCTTTATAACCGCCATGTTCACCCTCGTTAGAATCGATGAGCTTATAAGTCCAATGCATTCTATCGCAGTATTTAATGTACATGCGAAAAAGGTCGCCAACAAAAATCGCAGCCTCGTCACCACCAGCACCAGCACGAATCTCAACGATAATGTCTTTATCGTCATTAGGATCTTTAGGTAGTAATAGAACTTTTAATTCGTCGGCTAATCTAGTGATATGAGCTTCAGCTTCATCAAGTTCGACTTTAGCCATCTCTTTAATCTCAGGATCATTCTCTTTCATTAGCTCTTTGGATTCTTGAGATTGTTGTACATACTTTTTATAATCCAAAAACTTTTCTACAGTTTTCTCCATCTTTTTGAGACTTTTTGACAGCTTTTTGAACTCGTTTTGATCTTGTAAAATTTTAGGATCAGCCAGTCTAGCCTGGGTATTTAGGTAGCTTTGTTCGGTTTCTTCGAGTTTTTTGTAGAGGGTAGCTTCGATCATTTCAGTAGATATATTCTACCCTAGAAGCCTTGCTGCTAAAGCTATAATAATTAGTCCATGTCCAACCCAACCCTAGCTGCCAGTATGCTCCCTCATAGTATTGAAGCTGAGCAAGCCGTACTAGGTGCGGTGCTAGCTGATGCTGATTGCTTTACTAAGGTGATAGAGCTAGTTGATAAACCAGATTTCTTCTATAAAAAAGCTCACCAGTATATATTTGAAGCTTTTGTTAAATTATCTGAGCGCGGGCAGAATATCGATACTGTTACTACTGCTCAGTATCTTAGTGATCATAGGCTTCTCGATGATGTTGGTGGTAGATCTTACCTCTCAGAATTAAGTGACCACGCACCGATAGCAGCCAATGCTGAATATTATTCCAAGATAGTTAAAGACAAATCTTTATTAAGGCATATGATAGTTGCCGGTAATAAGATTGTTGAGCTTGGACACCAGTCTGAGCAAGAACTGGATAGTTTAGTTGATAAGGCTGAGCAATTGGTTTTCGATTTAGCTCAAGGTCGCTCTAAAGAATCGCTCACTTCTATCTCTAATCTGATTCACAAAAGCTGGGAGATACTTGAGGAGCGCGAAGCTAATCAAGGTCGCCTTAGTGGAGTTGATACTGGTTTCTACGAATTGAATGCTCTAACTGCTGGTCTGCAGAAGAGTGACATGATTATTCTAGCGGCTCGCCCGTCAATGGGTAAATGCTTGCACAAAGACACTGAACTAGTCCTTGCTGATGGCAGTATCGCTACTATAGAAGAGATTTATAAGTCTCGCGACGCTAAGCTCCTCACTCTAGACTCTGATTGGAAGTTCTCACAGGTTAAACCTAGTGCCTATATAGATGATGGTATTAAACCAGTCTTTAAAGTAACTACTCGTTCTGGTCGCAGTATCAAAACTACTATCACTCACCCCTATCTAACTATTGATGGTTGGAAAAAGCTTGGTGAGATTGGTCTTGGTGATCATATTGCTGTGCCGCGGCTGATTAAAGCTGAAGGTTATAAACAGATTCGTGATTGTGAAGTTAAATTACTTGGTTATTTAATTGGTGATGGTTCTTTGACCAAGAGGACTTTGAATTTTACTAATAATAATGTCGAGATTCAAAATGATTTTATTAAAGCTGTTTCTGAGTTCGATTCAAGTTTGTCTGCGCAAGTTTTTAAATCCAATCGAGCGGATAACGTTGTCGTCGCTAAGAATCAAGAATTCGTAGTTGCTGAGCGCAGTGCCTTCGCGGAGCAACTGCAACAGGTAGTTAACAGTAGTTCTATGACTCAAGCTCAGTTAGCTGAAGCTTTAGGGGTGAGCGCTGGATCTGTAAGTCATTGGCTGCAAGCTAAGACTGTACCTTCTGTGGACCTGCTTGATAGATTGTCTGCGGTTTTAAGCTTCGATGCTGCAGCCTGGACATCGGCTCAACACAATAGTAGCTCTAGCATTATGCGCTGGCTTGAAGATCTAGGTCTGCGCGGCAAAAACGCCCATCAAAAAACTATTCCAGCAATTGTGTTTCAGCTCAGTAACAAACAGATCGCAATATTCCTTAATAGATTATTCGCTACTGATGGTTGGGCTAGTCTCTTCAAGTCAGGTCAGAGTCAAATCGGCTTCGCTACTGTAAGTGAGAAACTGGTTAGATCAGTGCAGCATTTACTATTACGCTTTGGGATACTGGCTGATATTGTTCTTAAGCAGGTTAAATACAAGGATGGTGTTAAACCTTGCTGGCAACTATCTATCACCAATCCAGAAGCAATTAAATTATTTATCGACAAGATAGGCATATTCTCTAAAGAAGAGGCTCTTGCTAAAGTGGCTGGATCTTTGAGTGAGAAGCGTTATGCAACAAATAAAGATCTAATCCCTAAGGGTATTTGGAAATATATTGCTGAGCTTAAGGGCACAGAATCTTGGGTGTCACTAGCGCGCAGAGCTGGACTAGCTAACGAGACTAATATACACCCGTTCAAACGTGCTCCGCGTAGAGAGCGTCTAGCCAAGATAGCTAAAGCCTTAGAGGCAACAGAATTAGAGCAAATAGCTAACAGTGATGTTTATTGGGATGAAATTACTGCTATAGACTATATCGG
>CAZQXM010000106.1:3478-5165 GCA_964597205.1 uncultured Gammaproteobacteria bacterium | reverse complement strand
TCGGTTCGTAGCCGAGTCCTCTATCCAGCTGAGGTAATGCCCCGTAAGGGTTTTGAGCTTTCGGTTACTTGTAAAACCGTGCGCTCGTTCGCTGGAAGTTAGGCTCTGGAATGCCAGACGAACAGAAATGTATCTTAGCATGTATAAAAACAGCTTGAAGTCGGTGAGCTGAAGGCATATATTGCGAAAAGATTAAGGAGCTTTGTTAATCTAATAAGATCCTCTCCACCGCCTCAGCCAGCTCACGACCGACACTAAGTTCTTCATTTACTACTTCATGTGCGCCAGCCTCAATTAGGCTAGGGACATTTTCGTGGTAGCGGGATCTAGCAATCACTTTAATGTGAGGAGCTAACCTTCTAGAATTATTGATTGCTTGGATGGCAGCAGCATGACCAGGTACAGTTACTACTACTAGTTTAGCTTGCTGTACTTTATAATGTTTCAGCACTTCGATTTGTCTGATATCGCCGATATAAGCTTCTAAGCCCATTTTTTTAGCAGCAGAGACACAATCTTGATTCAGATCGATAACGATTATTTTCAAATTCATATCTCTTAGTTGATGGGCGATTTCTCTAGCAGCAGGACCGAAACCTAAGATGAATACTAAGTTCTCTATAATTTTAATTTCGCTCTTGAAGCTCACACTACTTGAGTTCTTGAATAGAAGCCGTTCTAGTTTCAAACCTACTATTGGAGCAGCTTTGACTATAAACGGGCTAACGAAAATACTTGCGATAATTACGGAGACTATTAGTTGATAAAGATCAGTAGCTAAGGCATGAGCTTTGTAGGCTATGCTACTAAGCACGAATGCGAACTCTCCAATCTGTGAGATGCAGAGTCCGGATGCTACTGCAACTGAGAAAGTATTGCAACAGAACCTAAATATACCGGTTGTAAATATGGTCTTAAATGCCATCACTAGTGCAGTCAGAGAAATAACTAATAGAAAATTATTCGCTATCCAATATGGATTAGCAACCATGCCCACAGAGCCGAAGAACAGAGTTAAGAATATGATTTTGAGTGGTGCGACATCAGCGCGTATCTGAGTTGAGAATTTAGAGCTGCCCAAAAGCATCCCTGCAATAAAAGCCCCAGTCGCAGGAGATATACCGATACGATGTGCTGTCCATGCGGACCCTATGCTAATTATCGTTGCCATTAGTATCCCCATTTCACGATTATTCTCTAGTGAGAACATGCGCAAGGCTGGGTCCGCGATTTTATTTATTAGTAGGTATAGTCCGAATACTAACCCAAGCACACTTGCAAGAGTAAGTAATAAATCATTGCTGTTTAAGGTTAGATTATGAGTCTCAGAATATATTAATGAGACGATAATTGTAAATGGTATAACTGCTAAATCCTGCAGCAGTAGTATTGCTGTTGAGTAGCGTCCATGTACGCTATCGATTTCAGTTAGATCTATTAATGTGCGCAGCACAGTTGCAGTACTGCTTAGTGTAATCATTAAGGCGATAAGTATCCCGAGCTTATAATCTAGTCCTAGCACTGAACTGATGCCAAATACAGCGAGCGGTGTTAGGACTATTTGTAGTATTCCTGCTCTTAAAGTGCTTGCAGGAAATTTCTTCAACTCTTGCCACGAGAACTCTAAACCCAAACTAAAAAGCAATAATGATACGCCTAGTTCTGAAATTGCTTCAACTTCAGTGGT
>CAZQXM010000106.1:0-3378 GCA_964597205.1 uncultured Gammaproteobacteria bacterium | reverse complement strand
CGCACTGAAATACTAGTTTTTAGAGGATTGGGCATGGCTTTATTATAGGCAAAGCCCAATATAAATGTTATTATGCTTATCTTAATGGCATTACCTGCTTATCTAGATATTGTTCGTGATGAACTAGTTAAAGCCGGACCTAGGAACAGCTACAATTCCGTTCGGGTTGTTGACCAGATCGGAACTGCTCTGATTATGCCTGATGCGGCTTTCCCTCGAGTCAGGGGATTAGATGATGAGAGCTTTCAACGCCTCCTTACAAAATACGCAGCCAACCCTTTAGGTCGTGTCGGTGATGATGATGCTAAGGATCTTGGAGTTGTGCCAGATTTATTACGAATTCAATTCTTGCGTGCACAAAACGACAATGGCTTAGATTTGCTCATTGTGATATCGACCGTGCTCCAAAGATTAAACTAAAATATTTGCCAGAGGAGAAGCCGAGTGTTGATAAATTTATGGAAACGGTATCTGACTCTATACCACTACCAGCACTCAAACCTAAGCTGATTGATACTTTTAGTGTACTGTTTCATAAATGGTTATTGCGATCTCTTGATTTCGCTAACCAGCCTGTCGGTGAGACCATAGAAGCTAAACTTCAAGATACGCTTCAACGTGCTGATATCCTGCATGGCTATTCCACAAAATCAATTGAGCAGTTCGCTACTAGACAGAGCTTCCTCGTATCCCAGCTAGAGAGCTTCACTGCTAATCTTGATTCTTGTTTCCAGCTTGAGACTGCTGCTGAGCAGTATAAAGCGATAGAGCCATTAATTGATTCGGCTAGTTTTATTTTTAGATCTTTAATTGCTATGAAAGCGATAGACCCTCAAGTGCCGGTTCTAGCTTATGCTCGTAAAATAATGAATACTGTGTGGCAAAATTTAAGTCAGATTCTAAGTGCACTTGAAAACTCTAAGCTCGAAGAACTAACAACTAAAGCAAGCTTAATTAATGCCGCTCAATTTATTATTCTAAGTTCTAAAATCCTTGATCATGGTTTTAAGCAGCTTAGATCTAATCTTGCTAATTGGCACAAGCAAATCCAAGAATCTTACACTAAAGCTATAGCTGCCTGCCACTCATGCTAGTATTCTTATCTTAATGGGATTCTACCAGCTAAATGGCAATGCGCCAGCATATATTAATGAGATTAGAAGGCAACTCGATATTGCTGGCTATTATTGGCAGCAAGCAGTTGTTCCTATAAATAATATAGGGCATCATTTGCTGGCACCAAATTATATAAACACCAGTACTGAAGATGCACAAATAGCAAACTGTTTAATTTACCAATATCAACGTAAAGCTCCTGTCGACGATCCGTCGCTGATGGGCTACCTTACGCCATCAGCGATAGAGCACGAAAGATTAGCTTTATTAAAAGACCTGGAGCTTTGTAATCCATTTAATACTAATGACCCAGAACCCTTAATCAGGTTTTTTCATTGTGATCCACTTACTATTCCTGATAAACCATTAAGTCCTTTGGCGCGCGAAACTACTAGTACGGATTTTGATAATATAGAAAAAAACCAGTGTTCGCAATTACCTGAGCCTAAGCACAATTTAATAGATGCTTTTAGAGTTTTAGGTCTATCTTGGCTGATTGATTCATTGAACTCTAACTACGCAGCAATTCTTAACCCAGAAACTTACGATCAACCCCTAGCAATTAAAGCTCGGCTTGAAGATATGAAGACTCAAGTCGCTCAGGTCTGTGATTATGCTGCTCAGATTCTAGAGCAGGTGCAAAAGCATATTGGGGGGCTGATTCGTTATATTGATGATCAAATTGATAGCGGGCAGTTTGCTATTAAGGAGCAAGTTTTTTCTCTAGTTGATGCGATAAATAAGGTTGCTTATGCTTTGTATAGAGAGAGCTTCCCTAACGATGCTCAATACATGAAGCATCATTCTGAGGATCTTGAGCAGCAGATTGTAGATATATTAGATCACGCTCAGCCAGATCATGTTTTGAATTTTATAGCTCAGCCCTGGTCAGAGCTTAGAAAGCTCGCTGAAAACATGCAGGAATCTTTAGCCTGCTATCTGAGTAATAGTTTAGAGCAATGGTACGATCAAGCCATCAAATCTTATCAATTAGCTATTGCTGCTTGCGGAGATCAAACTACAGTAGAGAAGATATAGATCTTCAAAGGCTGATCTGGTACATAGGGAAATCTCTATGCTCTGGGTGGTACAACTTTATAGTTAGTGGATGCTTAGGATGTTTTTTTGCTGCTTGAAGTATTGCTTGTGCAACTAAGTCCATAAATTGTTCTTCACTTACTAGACCAGTCTCAAATTTTAAATTATGTAAAGAAACAGAGTTGCCTTTGGTACTAAAATTATAAGTAACTCCATGCTTTTTATCGCACTTGTTAAGTAGCTTGGCTAAAGTTTCACCGAAAGCTGCTGGCAGTGGATTATCTGATTTAGTGGGCTTGGCCTTAGCAGGAGCTGCTTTGCTAGGTCTTGTAGCAGGAGCAGCATAACTCGGACTCCCAATTCCCAGACCTGATGAACCTAGTTCTCTTCTCTTCGCCATAAACAAAATAATAACATGCCATGCCGTTATACTTATCTTAAGTGGTTGCACCCTTACTATGGTTCAGAGAAGCTAATACTAGAGCTCCAAGCTACTTAGATGAAATTGAGGCCCAGTTTGATGAAGCTCGCGAGCTTTGGGATAATTCGATTTTTCAAGTTGCAGCTTTGGCTCATAAACTATCTGTTCCTTTTATTTATGATTTACATTCTTCTTGTCCAGCTTCTGATATTGAGCTTAAGCAAGGGATAGAAGAGTTTAAAGAAATGGATAGTGCTCTATTAGGAGTATGGCAAGCTCAGCTACTAAAACTTTTGCGGCACAGTAGGGCTCACCCTGACGCGGCTCAGCTTAATTTTCGTGATTGTGATCCTGAGCGCATTCCAGATTTTAGTTTGGAGCCTCAAGCACCATTCAAGAATGTATCTGATGATGATTTTAGGCAAATAGAAACTCAAGTCTCAGCAAAGTTACCCAAAGCCAAGCCTCATCTTATTGATACGGCGTTAATTGTATTGCACAGATGGTTGATTGATGGGCTAGAGCATAATTATGCTTGCCTGCAAGCGAACCTAGATAAATATTCTAAGTTTCCTGATGCCGCGCGAATAGAGCTAGAGAAGCTTGGCTTATTGATTGATAGGATCTTTGATTATTCCTGCAAACTGATTAATCAAATGCAAAATCGTTTTCAATATCTCTGCAAGCAAATTAGCAATGATATTCAATCTAGACTCGAGTTTTTGGAATTTTATGACAGGCTGCGCCCAGTTTTAGAAGAGAATCAAATCACTACATCTCCTCTACTTAGTGAATCTGAGCTT
>CAZQXM010000105.1:0-5167 GCA_964597205.1 uncultured Gammaproteobacteria bacterium | reverse complement strand
CGGCATAGATGAGGCGAATGCTTATCGCATTATGCAGAAGCGGGCGATGGATCAGAGGACTTCACTTAAAGCGGTTGCTGAGGCTGTACTTGCTAAAGTAAAATAGAGGGAATCAAATCCTTATAATTCGCTGTTTGTGAGGAATTATTTCCCTATAAATAAGGCTTTTCGAGATTTATTTTGTAAGAATTACAATAGGGCTTGACACATTGAGCGATCGGTGATATTATCTAGTTTGGGCAAAAAAAGAAAAAGGGAAAAATAAAATGAGCACTATACAAGCTATTAATGATCTGAAACAAGTTATGAGTACACCATTAAGAAGTGATAATTCTGCTGTGAGCGTGAATACTGAAGGTGGAACTTTTTGTAATAAAGATGTTCTTCATCTTTTAGAGAAGCTATCTAGTGCACCAAAAGAGGAGTTGATCGCTCATAAGGACGAGCTAAAATCTATTGCAGATCGAGCGCCTGCTTTAGCTGATCAATTGTATGGTAAGGCATTTGAATTGATCAATGAAATAAAGCATCTACCAGCCTCGCTTGAACAAATATTTTTTAAGACAGCAGGCTCGAACCTATTGCCCCATAAAACGCCAATGCCAGCATACGGAACGTAGTGAATTAATTCATACAATGACTACGCGACAGTCCAAGTCTCGCCCGAATAAATAAGATCTTTAATACTACCTTTACCCTTCTTAGCAATAGCTTGTTCTTGCTGAGCATATAGACCAGCATGGTAAGTAGGACGAATCACAGAACGAATCACACCCATAGCTGCTGGGAATTCGGCACACTCGTTGATACCGAGCTGTGCGATTAAACAAGCAAGAGTGTTGTTCTCGTTTTTAGGATTGTGAATTAAGAACTTATTACCATTCTTAGAAACTAGCGCGCCTGGAGTCTCAGCTTCTTCAATAGCTAATTGAGGATCAGCACCAGTTTGCATTACAATTCCACGGCTACCATTATCGAACAATAGTGGCTTGCCTTCTTCAAGAACTAGATTCTCAGAATCTTTAGTTTCTTTATTCATGTACTTAGCAAAAGCACCATCGTTAAATATATTACAGTTCTGGAATATCTCAACGAATGCAGTCCCTGAGTGAGCTGCAGCTGCACGCAGAACTTCTTGCATGTGTTTTGGATTAGCCGCTGATGTGCGCGCCACGAAAGTACCACCAGCAGCAAGTGCTAGCGAGAGGGGGTTAATAGGATTATCCAAAGAACCATAAGGAGAAGTTTTAGTAACTTTACCTTTCTCAGATGTTGGTGAGAATTGTCCTTTAGTTAGACCATAGATACGGTTGTTGAATAATAGAACTTTAAGATCCATATTACGGCGGATCATATGCATAGTATGGTTACCACCGATACTAAGACCATCACCGTCACCTGTTACCATCCAAACCGAAAGATCAGGATTAGCTAGCTTGACGCCAGTAGCTACTGTCGGCGCACGACCATGGATAGTGTGCATGCCATAAGTGTCCACATAGTAAGGAAACCTGCTTGAACAGCCGATTCCAGAGATGAAAACAAATTTCTCGCGCGGAATACCAAGAGTAGGCAGTACGGTTTGTACTGAACTAAGTATCGAATAATCGCCGCAACCCGGACACCATTTAACATCACCTTCGCTGACGAAATCGTCTTTGGTTAGTGTGCTTGGATCAGTGTTTGTAATTGTTAGTTCTGCCATATAATTTTCCTCGTTGTTGGGGGATCCTTCGCGTAGCCTGTAGTGAGCGTCAGCGAACTGCTCAGGATGATGTTTACTTCAATAATGCCTCCGCTTGTTCTATAAGATCACCGATAGCGAATGGCTTGGTGTTCATTTGATTAATGCCTTTAGCATCAACTAGATATTTAGAACGAATTAACATCAATAACTGTCCTAGATTGAGTTCTGGCACCGCAACGCGTTTGAAGCGTCTAAGTATTGCACCAAGATCATTAGGTAGTGGATTGATATGTCTTAAATGTACGTGAGCTACTTTATGTCCGCGATTTATTAATTCATCAGTCGCTGAGCGAATAGAACCATAAGTGCTACCCCAACCGAGTAACAGTAGATCGCCGCTCTCATTGCCGTAAACTTCAGTAGCTGGAATAGTCTTAGCTATGTTCGCTACTTTATCAGCACGGATATGAGTCATTTCTTCGTGTACTTGAGCTGAGAGATTTACTTTACCAGTAATATTTTCTTTCTCAAGTCCGCCTAGAGTGTGCTCACCATAAGGAGTTCCAGGGATAGCCCAATTACGAGCTAATAGTTCATTACGCTGATATGGCATGAACGCTGTATCTTCGCCCGGCACAGTAAATTTAACTTCCATTTTAGGCAGTGAATTAACGTCAGGTAATTTCCAAGGCTCAGAACCGATACCGTTTTGAGTATCGCTTAGAACCACTACTGGAGTCATAAACTGTGTCGCGATGCGAGCCGCTTCAATAGCTGTTTCGAAACAATCCGATGGACTGCGCGCAGCGATAACCGGCATTGGGCTTTCACCATTACGTCCGAATAATACTTGCAAAAGATCCGTCTGTTCTTGCTTAGTAGGAAGACCAGTCGATGGTCCACCACGCTGAACGTCTACGATAATTAGAGGTAATTCAGTCATCACCGCAAGGTTCATAAACTCAGATTTAAGAGCGATACCTGGACCAGAAGTGGTAGTAACAGCCAGGTGTCCAGCGAAAGCCGCACCTAGAGCAGTACCGATACCAGCGATCTCATCTTCCGCTTGGAAAGATTTAACGCCGTAGTTTTTAAATTTACTTAGCTCTTGAAGAATTTCAGTAGCTGGAGTAATAGGATATGAACCGATGAATAGTGGTCTGCCAGTAAGCTCAGATGCTGTTACTAAGCCGACAGAGAGAGCCTCATTACCAGTAACGTTGCGGTAAGTACCAGCAGCGATAGTTGCTTTAGGTACAGTGTAAGTGTTTTGGAACATCTCACAAGTGTCACCGAAATTATAACCAGCTTTAAGTGCTTTAACGTTCGCATCGAACACATCAGGCTTATTACCGAATTTTTGTTCAAGCCATTTAACTGTTGGCTCAATAGGTCTTGAGTAGATGAAATACATCAAACCAAGCGCGAATAAATTTTTGCATTTCTCTTTTGATTTGCTTGGCAGGCTAGAACCTTCAAGAGCAGTCATCACCAGTTTAGTAAAAGGGATTTCATAAACTGTGTATTTAGATTTAAGCGGAGTTAAAGCATCAGCATTGTCTGGGTAACCAGCTTTTTTGTAGTTAACTTCGTTGAAACTATCCTCGTTAACGATTAGTATGCCGTTTTGTTTAAGATCGCTGATATTAGTTTTCAGTGCTGCAGGGTTCATCGCCACTAGAACATCAAGCACGTCACCGGCTGTATAAATCTCATTAGAACTAAAATGTATTTGGAAACCAGAAACTCCAGCTAGCGTACCTAAAGGTGCGCGGATCTCAGCTGGGAAATTCGGGTAAGTGCTAATGTCGTTACCAACTAGTGCGCTAGTTGTGGTGAACTGGCTGCCAGTAAGCTGCATGCCATCACCGCTATCGCCGCAGAACCTAATGGTTACTGAATCGACTTCGAGCGCTTTACTATTAATTTTGGTTTCTATTGCCATGGTGTTAGGGTCAGGTGAGACCACCTGAAAATTATATCTTCTTATTAGATACCCTTAAAAATGCTTAATGCCGCTCTAATAATTTGAACTTAGGCTTGATGACCGATTAGATAATATTTTAAGATAAACCCGTGCATGCGACTTCCATCTTGGTTTGCAGTTTATTCAGTGCCTCACGCGCTGTGACTTCCATGCGCAAGACTGAATTATAGGCGTCACCGATCTCGCGCCTATATCTCTGCACGCAAGAGAGTTGCGGAAAATAAATCGCGTTAGGGGAATTCGCAAGGCTAATAAAAGTCCCTATATAAGGATTGGGGTGCTTGCTGATGAAGTTGGAACTCACTTGGCGTAGTGGCGAAAATTTAGCTTGCTTAAGTGCTAGGTATTCTACTTGCTCTGGTTCTAGTAACCACTCAGCGAATTTTAACGCGAGCTCAGGGTGCTTAGCGCCGCGAGGGATAGCGAGAGCATCGACACTAACTACGGTGGGTGCGTTTGTCATCCTGAGCGTAGCGAAGGATCTATTGTGAACGGAACGGGGATCCTTCACTTCGTTCAGGATGACGGTGTGCGGAAATGGTGCTACCACCACTTGCATCTTCGGTGCGAACTTCCCTGCTAGATTGCGTTCCCAAACCCCATTATTCTCTATGCCTATGCGTCCGACATAGAAAGGGTTATCGGGACTTTGATAAGCTTTGAAACCTTCAGTAAAAGCGGCGAGTTTATCACGCGGAATTTTACGAGCGAAGTTGTTTTGTACCCAAGTCCAAGCACGAATATTTTCTGGGGAATTGGCAGTGACATGTGTTTCGTCCCCCCATGATCCGCCGAACATAGCAGGGATAAATCTGCCAGCCCAGGGCGGCCAGCTCGGTAACCATCCGACATCTGATGATTCGACCCCAACCTTATCAAACGCCGCAACCAAATCATCTAAAGTCTGCGGTACGCCAATTCCATAACGATCTAATAAATTTTTATTCAAATGCATCGCTTCGCAAGTTGGCATCAGAGGTAATGCCCACTGCTTGCCGTGAATATTTAGCATGCGCAAATAAACCGGAATAAAGTGATCAGCATCTTTCACTTGAATTTCAGTTAAAGCATTGCGCAAAGCAAAATCCGTCACCATATCACCATCAAGATGAACAAGATCAGGAGCAACATTACCGGTTACTGCCATCAAGATTTTTTTGCGCGGCATTGAGATGCTTAGCATTTTTACTTTAAAGCCGTGATTCTCTGAATTAAATCTGTCCACTAGTTCGCGCAAAGGTTCGCGCTCAGATCCGCTCCAATATTGCCAGAATTCAATCTCGTCATCCTGAGTGTGCTTCATGTCATCCTGAGCAGTTCGCTGACGCTCACTACAGGCTACGCGAAGGATCCCGTCATGCTTTTGTTGAGATTCTTCGCTTCGCTCAGAATGACGGTATTCAAGCAGGAAGGGCAATCCCCACGCCGCCCCCAGCAAAACAGCAATTAAAACAGAATTAGTGAAATATTTTCTCAATCTTTTCTTAAAAGTT
>CAZQXM010000104.1:0-5288 GCA_964597205.1 uncultured Gammaproteobacteria bacterium | reverse complement strand
TCATGCCTAGAAAACGCTCACAAACATTCACCAAACGCAATCTTTATAGTAGTTTCTAATCCGGTTGATGCTATGACTCAGCTTACTTATGAACTGCTCACCAAGAAAGGCGTTGCGAAAAACAAAATCATCGGTATGGCTGGCGTGCTTGATAGCTCTCGCATGGCATTCTTTATCGCTGAAGCATTAAACGTATCTATCAAAAACGTTCAACCATGTGTACTCGGCGGACACGGTGATGATATGGTGCCTGTGGCGCGTTACACTACTGTCGCTGGCATACCGTTACCTGAACTTCTCTCTGCTGAAAAAATTGCACAGATAGTAGAGCGCACTCAAAAAGGTGGTATCGAGATCGTGAACCTGCTGCAAACCGGTTCAGCTTTCTACGCACCGGCAAGTTCATCTGTAGAAATGATCCAAGCTATACTGCAAGATACTAAAGCCATACTTCCTTGCTCTTGCTACCTAGACGGCGAGTATGGAATTAAAGGCGTCTTCGTTGGCGTACCTACTAAACTAGGTTCTACTGGTATAGAAGATATATTAGAGCTTAAACTTAGTGCTGATGAGCTAGCTGCTCTTAAGAGCTCTGCTGAGTCTGTACGCAAAAATATAGAAAATTTACATAACCTACAGAAAGCTACTGTGTAGTCGAAAGGGATCAGCGGATAAGCCAACTTTCGTTGATCCCATGTTATATTGTAGATATGGCTGACATCAAGCTGACAGTGTTATTCGGCACCGAAACTGGTAATTCAGAGAAACTTGCTAGGCAAGTAGTGGCTGAAGCCGAAAAAAGATCTTACGCAACAGTTCTTAAACCCCTAGGTCCAATGAGCCCTGCAGATTTAGCTAATACTGGACTTACTCTAATAGTGATTTCTACTTGGGGTGAAGGCGATCCACCAAGCTCAGCTGAGAAATTCTGCAAAGCTATCTACGAGGCTAAATCACCAGATCTCTCAAACACTACTTTATATACAGTTCTGGCGCTAGGCGATAAAACCTATGCTGATTTCTGTGGCTGCGGACGCAAAGTCGATGAGAGCATCGCTAGAATGGGCGGCGTTAAAATGATGCCACGTCAAGATTTAGATGTGGACTTTGATGCAGATTTTAAGGTCTGGAAAGACAAGTTCTTCAGCCGTATTGAAGCTTTAGCCGCTTAAATTTAGACACGGCTCAACATTATCTTAACCAAAGCTTAACCCCCATGTGGTTTCATTCATTACTATGAAAAACCCATTATTAATCCTACTATTACTAACTTTCATATCACTCCCTGTTAAAGCCTACAACATCTATAGCTTTGTTGAGGCAACTCTAAGCTTAAGTTACCAAGAATGTCTTTTAGGTCAAACTATTTGCTTAACTCATACTAATTCAGAACAACAGTCTATAGCCTCATTACATAAAGTTTTTAAATACTCTACTACCAAATATAATGCGCATGAGAGTGCCAGATACTATAACTTTCTAGTTAATAAACTAAAAGCTTTTTATGATTATCACTCAGATAACGGACTTGAGACTCCTAGCGAACTTGAAACTTTACAGTTTTTACAAATATCAGCACATAATGCTTTCCAAAGCAAACTTCTTGGCTATGATACGACACTAGAAGATGCAAGTTACGTACTTAAATCAAGAATGGATACGCTCATTAACTTTAACATACTATCTGGTTCAAGTATTCCTAGCACCGAGTTAGAAATTAGATCTTTCGCAGATTTAGAACTAGCTAAATATGGTTACGATATTACGAAAATCACCAACTATAATGAGATACTAGCCTCACTTAAAGAACGAGTTACTAGTCATTTATCACAGTAAACTACGCGCCCGCCTTAACTTTCGCAATCATCTTAGCGAGCGTCGCCTTACAAGCCTCTTCCTTAGCTGGGTCTATCGCTTTCGGCGCTTCAGCAGCTTTAGCGGCAGCAGCTGCGGCTTTAGCTTCTTCTTTTTGGGCTTTAGTTTGATATTCTTTGAGTTTGAAATACTCGCGGCTTTGAGATTGGCTGAGTGTTAGTTTACGGATATCATAAACCAGCTCCTCGCGAGTCTCGCTAGAGATCTCGAAATCCACGGTGTTGATAATACAGTCAGTAGGACATACTTCTGTGCAAAGTCCGCAGAACATACAGAGCCCGTGATCGATATAGAACTCTGATGATTTAGCCTTAATACTATCGTGCGGAATTACCGTGATGCAGGCATCAGGGCAGACGCGCTCGCATTGCTTGCAAGCGATACATAAGTGTTCGCCAGTATCTGGATCAACGTTAAGAGCCAGTCTGTGACGAGAACGTGGGTATAGCTCCGGCATCACATGCGGGTAAGCTGTGGTGATAGGATCGCGAGTAGTGTGCTTCACTACTGTATACATGCCTTTGGCGATATTGAATAGACCATCTACTGTTTGAGTGACAGGCTTGGTGAGAGAACGAGAAGCTTCTAAAATGTCATTGATTATCATCTACCTAAAACCTCCAAGAGAATAGTCATAACGAAAATTATACCGAGAGTTAGTGGTATCAGGTATTTCCAACCGAACTCCATTAACTGATCTTGTCTTAGACGCGGCAGCGTTGCGCGAATCCAGATCGCAAGCAAGAACATCAAATAAATCTTAGTAATGAAGACTAGACTAGTCACTACCCAAACCAGATTTACGTCAGCTAATAAGCCACCCAGATCACCTAGAACAGGCAGGTTTATAGCAACATGGCTCAAAGCACTATATAAAGCATTCTCCGCCTCAAGGCTAATTGGCAAGTGCGATCCACCCAGGAAGAGCACCGCAGCTATGCCTGAAGCTATAAATAAATTCGTGTACTCGGCTAAGAAGAATAGCGCGAACTTCATACCAGAACACTCTGTATTGAAACCAGATACAAGCTCAGATTCTGCTTCAGGAATATCAAAAGGTATGCGGTTAACTTCTGCTGTCGATGCCGTCACAAAAATCACGAAAAGTAGCATACAAAGCAAAACAAAAACTGCCGAATACAATCCAAGAAGGAATGGATTCATAGCTCCTGATTTAACTAATTGCTCTACTGCAATATTACTAGTATTAGTACTAGCAAATAAATTAGTGATCTCTAATATCTGTCCGTTACCAAAAATATTCCACTGAAATAGTCCGCCCGCTTGAGCGTCTGATACTTCGACTAGGTTCATCGAACCGCTCATCAGTATGATCGCAATCAGCGCTAAGACCATAGGAATCTCATAGCTAATAGCTTGCGAAGCCGCTCTGAGACCGCCGATGAGAGAGTATTTGTTATTAGAAGCCCAGCCTTCCATCACTAGTGACATAGTGCCGAGCGAAGCTAAACCAATTACAAAAATCAAACCTATATCTAGGTTAGTCGTCGCAAAAATACCAAGATTATTAGAAGCTACCGACAGTAATGGCATGAATACCACCATCGCCGGTGCGAAAAATAGTGCCGGCGCTAAAGTAAATAATAAGAAATCAGCTTTAGCTGGAGTAGTGTCTTCTTTGAAGAGTAATTTAAGCGCGTCTGCTAAGGTCTGCAAGAAACCATTCGGTCCAACATCAGTAGGACCTGTACGCATAGTGAGCAAGGCAAGGAACTTACGCTCGCAAAGCACCATGAATAGTGCGTTTACAGGGATTATAGTAGCGACTGTTACAGTCGGCGCTAGGTAAGCCAGAACTTCTGCCGTTTGGCGAACCACCTCTGCGCTAAGCCCAAGTTCAGCACCGAACTTAAACAATAACCATGGTAGAAGCCACGCAAAAGTTATTCCACCACCAGCCGCCGCACCAAAAACTATGCCTATCCATACGCTAGCTAATACAAAAAAAGCAAATGCCTGCCCAAGAGCAGAATAGTGATAATACTTAGTACGCGGATGGTAAGTGCTAAGAAGGTTGTTATTGATGAATTTTGAACTCATAAGGATTAATAGTCCTACCGAATTATAACGTGCATTCTCGGAGCAGTATATGCAAGATAAGTCTCAATCTAGTGGTGCTAATATCTGGGCTGGGAATAATATATATAATAATGAACAACGTAATGCCGAAAAAAAGATTAGGGGAAATATTAATAGAGCTAGGCAAACTTAGCCAGCAACAACTTGAGCGCGCACTTAAAGTGCAAGCGACTCAAGCAGCCGACGAGAAATTTCCCATCGGGCGCATATTGCTTGAAGAAGGTTACATAGAACCTAATGATCTAATCGAAGCAATTAAGATTCAGTCTGCACAAGCTTAGTCATCAATTACGAAACCACAAGAAGTCTTACCATTATCACCATGAGTATTGTAGTGATATAAGAAGTGGAATCCTGGAGCTTCAGCAGCAGTAGTTCCATAACCAGTATAGAGTTCTTCTGTGAAGAAACAGTTCCAAGCATAAACTGGGTGATTTTCATGCACTCCATCACCATCTCTACCTCTTGCATCAGTAGATGATCTCCATGCTTTAGTGTTAATATCGTATTTAAATATATAAGGCCCACGCGAAGCTACTTCGCCATCAAAACTACCATCATAATCTTTAAATAGAATACTCACAGTACAACCATCATCATCACCACATAAATTATTAATCACAGTCATATCAGCTGGCTCACTATTAACCTGCTGAGATCCGTTTGGAAGCGGTGTTCCACCAACTCCGCGTGGAGGAGCCACTGTAACCATATACTTGGAACCTGAGAAACCATTAGCCGTATAGCTCAATACAACTGCACCAGATCTACCATTACCGCCACTAGTATTATCGGTGTTACCATTAGATCTACCACCAGTACCACCTTTACCAGGATCTGCAATTCTTGTTTCGGAGTTAGGAGCTAGAGGACCAGCCGCTTCTGTATAAGCCGCTTCAACACGGCCTCTAACACCTGCTAAAACCGTAGCACCAACACCAGAGGCACCACCAAAACCACCAATTTGACCAATATTAGGACTTGTAGTAAGTCCTCCAGGGCCGCCTTGACCACCATCAGCTTGAACTAAGACTGTAGAACCAGATATAAATGAGCTTAATGTTCCTGCAGTACCAGCACCGCCCGGTTGATGCCAGCCACCACCAACACCACCGCCAGAACCACCACTACCTACATTAATTGTATATGTTGTACCAGGAACTACAGTGATAGTAGAAGTCGCATAAGCAGCGGATCCACCGGATCCACCAGAAGTGCCATTATCGACACCACCGCCACCGCCACCGCCACCGCCGCCCCAAACTTTAACAGTAACCGAAGTTACACCAGCTGGGACAGTCCAAGTATAAATA
>CAZQXM010000103.1:0-5348 GCA_964597205.1 uncultured Gammaproteobacteria bacterium | reverse complement strand
GATTTCATTGGTGAAGTAGCTGAGATCAATGAAGAGAAGATGACCGTTAAAGTTAACGTAGTTGTGTTCGGAAGATCTACACCAACTGAGGTTGCTGTCACTCATGTCGACAGAGTTAGTTAACACTTTATATATCGCCGGCAAAATAGTGCTGATAATAGCTGTGCTTAAAGCTATTGTCTATATGTGGATTTTGATTATCCGCTCAGGCGATTTGCGCAAAGCTTTTACTGAAATGCAGACTAGTCTTGATGAAACACGCAGTTCTATTATTCTTGCTGCGCCGAAGCCACCGAAGTTTTTGAGTTTTATAAATAATATTGTGTCAGTGTTGAAGCAGAGTTAGGGGTTCTGCACTCACCCACGGCAGCGCAAAGACGTGACACAAGTCACCTCTTTGCTAGAATATAGCTGCTTGAAGATTGCACTTGTTACAGAGACTTTTCTACCGCAAATTAACGGCATAGTAAGAACTCTCGAAAGACTTATTCATCACCTAGAAGAATCTGGACACGAGGTTTTGGTAATTGCCATGGGTGGTGGCTCTACGCATTATTCGCGCAGTACTGTAGTGCGCATTCCTGGTGAGCGTTTCGTCATGTATCCAGAATTGTATATGGCGCTGCCAGAGAATTGGTTATTAAGACAACTCATTAGCTCACCGATAAGCCAAGTGCCAGCAAGCATGTTGATGTCAATTTTGGTTACCCGTAATCAATTGGTTGATAAAACACTTAGGGATTTCAAACCAGATCTAGTGCATTTTGTTTCACCAGCGACGCTGTGTGCGATGGCATACGATTATGTGCGCGAGCAGCGAGTACCAAGCCTTGCTACTTATCATACTGATATCGCTTCTTACACCGCTAAGTATCATGTACCTTTTTTGAAAACTTTTGTTGATTTATTTACTAGTGTGATTTACAAACGCGCACAGCGAGTTCTGGCGCCTAGCCCCAGTTCTAAGCTACAGCTAGAGCGGGATTGCTGGCTTGGTGATGTTGGAATTTTTAGTCGTGGTGTTGATACTAAATTATTTCAACACCGAGATTCATTAGCTGCTGAGCAGCGTCTGGCTTTGCAATTGGAATTAGGTTTAGATCCAGATTGTCTAACTATTGTCTACGCCGGTCGTCTCGCTGGTGAAAAATCTATTCCAGTTCTGGTGCGCGATTTCAAAGACCTAAGTGACGCCGGGCACCCAGTTCAACTATTACTAGTAGGTGATGGTCCGATTAAAGCAGAGTTACAAAAAGACCTTAAACGCTATCCTGCTGTCTTTGCTGGTTTTAGACAGGGTGATGATTACGCGCGCATGTTTCAGCTGGCTGATATTTTTGCTTTCCCTAGCCGTACTGAGACTTTCGGGCAAGTAGTACAAGAAGCAATGGCATCAGCCTTGCCAGTGATAGTATTCGACGCCCCTGGCGTGCGTGATCTAATCTCTGATGGGCGCACAGGTTTAATTGCTCGTGGTGGTTCTATGCGTGAAGAACTTGAGAAATTAGTTTTGGATTCTAATTTACGCTTTACATTGGGGGCAGCTGCGTACGCTGATGTGCAAGGACGTTCTTGGCAGCAGGTGCTTGAAGGGTTGGTCTTGGAGTATAAGAAATTAATAGTGGTAAGGACTTATTAGCTTTGCTTTACCAGCCCTGGTCGTGGAGGCTTTAACAACCCAAGACTACTTAAAAAACGTCTTTCCTCAGCCATTTGTGCAAGCCTTAGATTTACAGCGGCCGTTCTATCAGAAGAAAAACCACTACCTGGGAAACGGCGAGGGCGAGCTATTAATTGTTGCTGTAATAATGTTGTCTTCATTGACTTCACCTAAACCTTTTCTTAATGTTCTTGATCATCCTAGCAAAGTAACTTGTATTTGTAAATCATTATGAGTAAATAATAAATATGTATCACGAAGTTAAGACCCAAAAAGCCCTAATTATAAGTAAAAGCTAAAAATGTATAGCAAAACTTAATTGAAGATAATTCTTGTAACCCAAGCGGTAAGCCGAATAAAGTCCGATGCTAATATTGAGGTCATACTAAATATGACACCTACAACTCAGGCCCCAAATAACAAAAAAGTTCTCAATATGGACGAAAACGTATGTAAAGCTCATCTTGGCGGGAAGATAGAAATCACTCTCAAGCAAGAAGTGCGCAATATGGAAGATTTAGCGGTGGTTTATACTCCCGGTGTAGCACAAGTTTGCTTGCAGATCGCTGAGAAACCTGAGACTGATCATTATTTAACTATCAAACGTAATACTGTTGCTGTGATTACTGACGGTACAGCTGTGCTTGGTCTTGGTGATATTGGTCCAAGTGCGGCGATGCCAGTGATGGAAGGTAAAGCGATGTTATTCAAGCAGCTTGCTGGCGTGGATGCGTTTCCAATCGCGATAGATTCTAAAAATAAAACAGTTGATGAACTTGTTGAGTGCATACGCATGATTAGTGCTGGCTTCGGTGGTATTAACCTTGAGGATATTTCTGCGCCGCGTTGTTTTGATATAGAGACTAAACTACAAAACCGCATTGATATTCCAGTTTTCCATGATGATCAACATGGAACAGCTGTGGTTACTACAGCTGCTTTGCTTAACGCAATGAAGTTACACGATAAGAAAATCGAAGATATAAAAGTAGTAGTGAGCGGAGTTGGTGCTGCTGGTGTTGCTTGCACTAAGATGCTGATTGCTGCTGGTGTTCGCAATGTTATTGGTTGTGATAGAGCGGGTGCGATTTATACTGGCAGGCACGCAAACATGAACGCGAGCAAAGAAGAATACGCGGCTTATACTAACCCAAGTCAAGAACGTGGTTCACTTTCTGAGGTTCTGCGCGGTGCAGATTTATTCTTAGGGCTTTCTGGTCCTAATCTGATCGGTGAAGAAGAACTAATCAGCATGGCTAAAGGTTCTATGGTATTTGCTATGTCGAACCCTACTCCTGAAGTTGATCCACAGTTAGCTTTTAAACACTGTAAGATAGTTGCTACTGGTAGATCAGATTATCCAAATCAAATCAATAACGTTTTATGTTTCCCTGGCTTTTTCCGTGGTCTATTAGATGCTTACGCGTTCACTGTTACTGAGAATATGAAAATGGCAGCAGCTAGAGCTATCGCTGCTTGCGTAAGTGATGAAGAACTAGGCGTAGATTTTATAGTTCCTAGTGCTTTTAACCCTAATGTGGCTCCAGCAGTGGCAGCAGCGGTAAAACAAGCGGCTATTGAAGACAAGGTTTGCAAGGATGTTAGAGATCCTGAGCTTAAACAGTATTTTTCTCATTAGAACGAAATTGCCAATTTCGACTTTATAACCTAACTTTAACCAAATCGCAATAGAATATATAAGAGAGCCTTGTTCTGAAGCTCAAGAACGAGGCTTAGCATAATCGACACGTTGGTGTCGATTATGCGCTGTTAGCAATGAGTGCAAAGTTTAAGATTATGCACTCATGTCTGAAGCGCATAAACGTGACATCGGTCACGTTTATGCTAAGGCTCGAAATATGGCAGGAGATGAAGATAGCGGCGATAAACAGTTCGATGCCACCCAGCATAAACTGAAAGAAGCCAAGAAAAAAGGTAACGTCTTTAAATCTAAAGACCTAACTCAGCTCGTAGTTATGATTTTGGGTTTTACTCTGTTATTTACTTTTGGCAGACAGGTTTATCAATTGTTGTATGAGCTTTGTCAGTTGATGTGGGGCAATATTGCTAATTTCGATAAATTGAGTCCAGGTTTCGTTGCCTATCATACCTGGCGCACTATTATTCTAATTATTGCGCCGACTATGATCTCACTAGCGGCAATCGCGATTATCGTAGAAGTTTTGCAATTAGGTGGAGTGATGTTCACCACTGAGCCGCTGCAGTTCAAGCTTGAGAAACTAGATCCGATGAAGGGTCTAAAGAACATGTTTAGCGTCAAGTCACTCTTCGAAGTGGCGAAAGGCATTATTAAAGTGGGTGCAGTTGGTTTCATTGCTTGGAAAGTAGTCGCTGCCCATATGGCAGAATTGTTGGGTAATATTCAAGCTGCTAATAAACTTGCTGGTTTCGTTGCAGTGTCGTCAATATTCTGGGAATTCTTTTGGAAATCTAGTTTACTTTTATTCGCAGTTGCGATTATCGATTTTCTTTTTCAGCGCTGGAAGTATATGAAAGACCAGCGTATGAGTTTTAAAGAACTTAAAGACGAATACAAGAATACAGAGGGTGATCCGCTGATCAAATCGAAACGTCGTCAGAAACAGCGCGAGATCGCTCAAGGCGGCGGTGGTGGTGGCATGGCGAAAGTACCCGAGGCGGACTTCGTAGTGAAAAACCCAGAACATATCGCGATGGCAGTTAAATACGATGAGAATATGGATAAAGCTCCTAAGGTGCTTGCTAAGGGCTCAGAACTGCTTGCTGAGCAGATTGTAGCTATCGCAGAAGCCCATGGTATTCCAGTGGTAGAAAATATACCTCTCGCTCGTGCTTTGTTTAGATTGGTGCGCGTTAATCAAGAAATCCCACCTGAGCTTTATAAGTCGGTGGCAGAAGTTCTATTGTTCGTTTATAAGGTGCAAGGTAAGCAGTTCTCGTAAGTCTCGTAAGAGTCGTACCCTCCACATTCCACATTTTGTCATTGCGAGGAGTGCGAAGCAATCCATTAACTGTGTAGTACCTGCGTATAATGCGCTGTTGCCCTGTCTTTCAGGGTCGTGCAGTCGTAAGATTCTATCTGCTGCGTAAACTCGCGTATCTTAGGATCAGAAGCAATAGCAGTAATTTCTAGTCCAGCGATCTTAGCGAAGATTAGCCCGTGGAAGCGCATGCCGACTATCTCGCGACCGTAAGTCTTGAGTATATAAATGATCTCTTCAGGCTTGAAATCCTTAGCCTCAACTAAATAAATTTTCTTAGTGTAGTTATAGAATCTATCGTGTACTTTGCGGTCCTGATCTTGCATCTGCAATATCATTAGCGGCGTACCTTGCTCTATGCAAAACTCTTTAGCGATTTTATCGACAATGCGCTCAGAGAGTTTACCACTGTAATCGCCAGCTTCGCTGCGTAGTGAGATTACTAGCATTTTTTGCTCTGGGCTGACATTGAAGAAAAGATTTTCTATTCTACGTTTACTATCTTGGCTAAGTTTAGCTTCGCTATCTACTAGTAACCAAGCAAGATCAGAGCCGTAGTAATGTTTGATGCCCCAATTATCGAGTATGGATTTACTGTTTAGATCTCGAACACTTACTTTATTCGCGAGCCTATAAGCTAACCAAGTACAGAATTGTGATTTAGTTCTAGATAGCGGTCCTATACCTTGAGCTAGGATTTTGACTTT
>CAZQXM010000102.1:0-5367 GCA_964597205.1 uncultured Gammaproteobacteria bacterium | reverse complement strand
TTCATAAACTCCACTGGAGCTCCAAGCATAGTCTCAGCACCGAACCAAGTAGCAAATATCGCTGCGGTACTAATCATCAGCGGCATTTTTTTATTAGCAGTAGCAAAATCTTTTGCGCTCTTGATGTACTTAGTCGCACCAACGCCTATAGCAATAGTTAATAAGAAATATAAACCAATAAATGCAAGTAAAACCATGCCACTAGGTATTATACCTAGTGTTTACCAGTCCATATTAGCGACGCTACTTGCCCCTTGCGTCTCCATGATCTCTTGTTTAATCATAGGGATAATATTAGAAGGAAGCTCAGTGTTACCAGCAAGCTGCTCAACTATATTAGTAAGAATTGCATCAAAATCTTCTTGAGTATTAGCACTTAAAGCCTGTTGTACAGACTCGGTAATAGCCTCGCTCAAAACCGGATCAGGTTGAGCTTCAACGTCCACGCGAGCAGAAGCACCTAGCGGCATAGCGTGAGCAGGTAATTGCATCATTGCAATTAGTGCTGGAAGGATTATAATTTTGGCTAATTTATACATATACACCCTCGTGTTCTATACTTTCCCATCTTCGGTTAAACTCAGGTTAAGGAATGAAATATTTTTCCATCACCCTAGTTTTCCTAATGCTCTTTATCGGCAACTCAGCTAAAAGCTGTAGTATTTGTGCTTGTCCTTGCGATCAAATTGTTTTCGGTGGACCAATAATCGCAACTCCAGGGTTTACACCTAAGCAAGGTCAGCTAGTAGTGGGCACTAGTTGGATTTACCAAGGCGCAGACACTATAAGCCTTAGTGCTATGCAGAACTATGCTCGTCGCGACATCCATGTGCATAACCATGGAGGCATGAACAGCCTCGCCCTTAATGCTCTTTATGGTGTCACCGATGATCTCAGTATCGGCATTAGCTATCCATATATATTTAGATCTAATATCCAAAGCGCTCATGACACAGTCTCTAATGAAGGCGATTCTATTGGTTTTGGTGATATGACTCTGAGCGCACGCTATAGGTTCTACGAAGCCTATAACTGGCATGCTGCATTAATAGGAGGTCTTAAGCTACCAACTGGTCAGACTAACGAGCGCGCTCCTGATGGTGACAAACTCGGCATAGATCATCAACCTGGAACCGGTTCTCTCGATCCATTAATGGGACTTGCTCTTACTAAAGTTGCAGCGCCCTTCACTTATACAGCTAATGCGATTTATAGATTATCTACTCGCGGCTCTCAAGATACTGCTGTTGGCGATACTGTACTTTACAATCTCGCTGCAACTTACAGTATTGATCCAGATTCTGATCACTTATTAGATCGCGCCTTCCCTAAAGAAATACTTGGACATAGTAGTCGCTTCGCTCTCGTACTTGAGCTAAATGGTGTTTTCCAAGAGCAACTAGAATACCAAGGTCTTAAAGAAGAAGGTCATGGTGGCAACACCATATTTCTTAGCCCTGGGCTGAGTGCTGCTTTCGATGATACTCTTTACGCTAATCTTTCTTTAGGCTTTCCGGTGATTGATGAACTTAGTGGGATACAAGCAGGATCAGGTATGCGTTTGTTTTTTAGCTTGAATTACTTGCTATAGCAAAATCGACACCGACGTGTCGATTTTGCGCTCTCAACCATGAGTGCATAATCTTTTGCTACAATGACCATTCATGACCCTCGAACCCAATAGTTTCGCCCCCCGCAGCAGCATAGAACAAGTCGAAGAAGGCAATACTCTTGCCCCTAAATTTGACGCAGCTGGACTTATTCCAGTAGTCTGTACTGACTATAAATCAGGTGAGTTATTAATGCATGGTTATATGAATGAAGAAGCTCTGCGCAAAACTATAGAAACTGGTGAAGCTCACTACTATAGCCGCAGCCGCAAAACTCTCTGGCATAAAGGTGCGACCAGCGGTCTAGTGCAAAAAGTTCGTGAGTTTCGTATTGATGATGATCAAGACTGCGTCTGGATTCGCGTTGAAGTGCTCTCTTCTGGAGCAAGTTGTCACGTTGGTTATAGATCTTGTTTTTACCGTGCAGTTCCTATTAATCCTACAAGCAAAAAATTCTCTGAAATTAAACTACAGTATTTGGAGTCAGAAAAAGTTTTTGATCCTAAAGAAGTTTACGGAGATGCACCGAACCCGACCATTTTATAATTCAAGGTTCGCCAGGGCTTATTAGTTACAATGCCCGCGCTTGATACTTTCTTTATTGATATTCTGCAAAGTCTCATAGAACTCTATAGACCATTCGCCTCTATACCTACGTGCTGCATCACGATATTTATCACGCACACGCTCAAGAAAGGAGTCAGACCACTCTAAAACCGGCCCTTTGGCCTTTATTGTTTTTTTATACTCGTCTATAAGTTTGATCAGGGGTCTTGCTATTTCCTGATCCTCTTGAGTAGCCATAATTCTGCAAATATTAGCAAAAACTAAGTAATATTATTTGATTAGGCTTGTATTAACAAAAATTAGTAAAAAAATGGCTTGGTTGAGCCTTAATTCAAGGTAATACATATTACACGTTGTGATAACATGACAGCTGTCAATGCACGCGACTGCGCCATCTATTGACCCTAAAAACGCTCAACTGCCCAATCGAGGCGGAGTAGATAATGTCGGCCAAAAAAACACTGCCCTACAAGGCCAAAATACATCAAGTACAAACACTGTTACTGAATCTACAACTAAAACAAACACCAGTACTAGCACTCAAAATCCTGTAGTTCAAATACATGCAGTAAATCCTCAAGCTAACCCAGAAGCAAATACAGGCACACAAAGTCAAGGAGAAAATTTAGCACAGACAGTAAACCCTAATACCCAAACTACCAATACCGCACCTGCAAATGCTGTAACAAATGATGAAAACAATCTTGTCATCAAAGCCTTCACCACTATCAGCGAGCACAAGAAGCCAATAGTAAAATGGGCTAACTATTTTCAAGCAGCAGCCAATGCTTTGTCATTTATTAGTAAATTTCCTTTCCTATCTAAAATCAAAAATTTTGGTGACAAATTAGGTGAGGCGGGTACCAAGCTTTTCTTCTTAGTCAATGGTGGTATTAATGCGTTTCAGCAATTTCAGTTCAAGAACTTTACTGGATTTTTGGGTTATTTAGTCTATGTTGCAAACGGCCTATTCGTACCACAAGAGAACATGATGATGATGAATGGTCTAGGTGTTGGACTGACCCAATGGGTGAATATGGCTAACACTGCTCTTAGAGAGAGTGATGAAAATCATAAAGGACAGTTTGCAGGCTTTGGTGATCATTTCGCTAAATTATTTAAAGGCACCGCTAAAATCATCAAAGACAGTTGGAGAAACCCTGTTAAAGCAGCAGCAGAAGGTAAACCGATACTAGGACTTACTGGCGCATTTATGGCTTTATACGGTGTCTTACATTGGGCGCTAACTGGTAATGTTAAAGTAGGTAAACTATTTAGAAGTGTAATGGGCGGTGCCGCTCTTGATGGAGAGCAGATACTGGGTCACCAACTCAAATACAAGCGTGATAATTATGCTAAATCCGGCGTTACTTATATCATCGGAACAGCCCTTGATTATATTAGAGAATTTATACCGTCTCTTAATAAGTATCTAATGCCATTATCATTCTTGTTTGATGGTTTTGGCAGGTATTATCAGGGAGTCTCAGAGCAAAATAATGAGCAATCTAAAGCCCATTTAACTAAGCAAGAAATAGATGATATAGAAGCTAAACACCAGTCTCCTGCCAAACCTTCTTATATCAGTATGCTCACCAATTTATTCAAAAATTGGTTTAGTAGCACTAAAACCAAAATAGAAAATGCTAACATCGTAGCCAATGCCCCTAACCAAGGAGATTTCGCAAGTGCAGCAGCTTAAGCAGAACTTAATCGATCTTGGTATCTACGCCGCCCAGCGCAATTGGGTTCCTGCTACCAGTGGTAATTTTTCTCAGCGTATAGATCAGGATAACTTTATTATCTCGGCGTCTGGTCCTGATAAGGGTAAGCTAACTGAGGATAACTTTGTTATCCTGCCAATCATGCAAGATGATCTAAGTGGCATTCAACCTAAACCTTCAGCTGAAACTTTATTACATTCTTACCTCTATAGATCTAGTCCTAAGATCGGAGCTGTCGCACACGTGCACTCGCCATTAAGTGTTTTAGTATCGATGCATTCTAAATCTGAAGAATTATTATTAACAGGCTATGAATTATTAAAAGCTATAGGCAGCAATAGTAGCCATGAAGCTAAAGTTCGTTTACCAATTTTCAACAACACTCAGCATATAGAAACTCTTGCTCGTGAAGTGCAATCTTACATGCAAGAAGAGAACCCAGATATCTATGCTTATTTAATTCGCGGACACGGAATTTACGTTTGGGGGCGCGATATCGTAGAATTACGCAGGCATCTTGAAGCCTTCGATAGTTTATTGGATTACCAGATAAGGAGTTTAGCTAATGTCTAGATTATTGGTTTATACAGAGCGCGGAGACATATTACTCGACACCGAAAACCCTGTGCGCATCAGCACTGAACTAGCCGTAGTTAATGTAGGCTTTAGACATTGGGCAGCCAATAACAGTCTTAGCGCTAGTGCCAGCTCCGAAGAGATTATCTCAAGCTATCAAAAAGACATTGAAGAAGTGATGCAAGCACAGGGTTTCAAAAGCGTGGATGTAGTTTCAATGAACTCTTCAATTACCGCTAACATGGATACTGAGAAATTTAACGCTGCGCGCAATAAATTCCTCTCTGAGCACACACATGCTGACGATGAAGTTAGGTTCTTCATAGAGGGTGAAGGTTTATTCTGCCTGCATATAGAAGATAAGGTTTATCAGATTCTTTGCAATCGCAGAGATTTTATCAGCGTGCCCGCTAACACTAAACACTGGTTCGACATGGGTACTAGACCTGATTTCAAATGCATCAGATTCTTCTCAGAAGATTCTGGCTGGATAGCAGAGTACACAGGCGATAGCATCGCTGAGCGTTTCCCATTACTAGACAATTTAATGGCGGTTAGAGCTTAATGCAGGGCATCACCCATATAGTTACTGATATAGAAGGTACAACCTCGTCTATTAGTTTCGTCAAGGAGACATTATTCCCTTACGCGCGCGCGCATCTTTTAGAGTTCCTCACTGGTATTGAAGGGGCGAGCGTTGAAGTGCAAAATATCTTAGCTGAGGTGCCCGGATCTAGCTTGAATGATAAGGCTAAGTTACTAATTCAATATATAGATGAAGATCGCAAATTCACCCCGCTTAAAGAACTGCAAGGTCTGATCTGGCGCCAAGGTTATGAGCGTGGCGATTACAAAGGTCATATTTATGAAGATGCTTATAAGATGCTCAT
>CAZQXM010000101.1:3363-5556 GCA_964597205.1 uncultured Gammaproteobacteria bacterium | reverse complement strand
GCTTCACTAAAGAAAGGAATAAGTTCAGTTATTTTATCTCTGTATCTACCGTCTAAAGGTCCTAGTGCTTGCAGTTCATTCATTGATAGTTTTGCCTGTAATCCTTCTATAGAGATCTGTGTATTTGGTTGCGTGAGTGAGCATCACATCAGAGGGGATATCTGGGTGGAACTCAGGGTTCTCTAGATCTGCTTTAGAACAGTTCGCTGACATCCAGTCTCTGATTCCTTCTTTGTCGAAGGCTTGCGGAGATTTGCCTTGATTTAGGTTTTCATTATAAGTACTAGCTTCCCAGAAGCGTGAAGAATCTGGAGTGTGGATTTCATCGATCAGAGTGAGAGTACCCTTCTCATCGAGTCCGAATTCATACTTAGTATCCACTAGCAATAAATCTTTCGATGCAGAGATTTCTTGTCCGCGCGCGAATAATCTAGTAGCAGCTGTTTCTACTTGTTTAAGTAGAGTTTCTTCTACGAGCCTACGCTCTACTATCTGGGCGTGAGTAACATTCTCATCATCTATATCTTTAGTAGTTGGAGTGAGCACATTAGCTGGGAGCTTCTCATTAGCTTTAAGTCCATCAGGCACAGTAAAATCAGTGAAATCACGTTGTCCAGCGATATAGCGGCTATATAAAGAAGTCTTAGTCGATGATTTAGCGAGGTAACCGCGCACTATCATTTCTATAGGCAGAGCTTTGCATTTTTTCACCAGCATCATATCTGGGCGCGGGCAATCAATCATATGGTTAGCCACTATGTCTTTTGTTTGCTCGAACCAGAATTTACTCAGCTTGTTTAATACAGCACCTTTATCTGGCACATCTTGCTTAGTGGTGCGGTTATGAGCAGATTGACGTCCGCTAGTGTGAATTAATAATCTGCCGAACTCTTGATTAGGATCTAAATCATAGATATCTCTAACTTTGCCTTGCTTCTTGGTGATAGAACGGGTAGAACCGTTTTCAGTGATAGTGAGCTGCTCTAAATTAAGTTCACTACCATCGTTTAGATTGATGATTTTAGGATTTGTTTGGGTTGCGCTTGTCATCATTTACTCCTTTAGTTCAAAACCACTTGCCTAGTACCTTTGATGATTTGTCCGATCTCGTATAGCTTAAATTCTGGCATTGAGCTCATAATACTTGTAACATTATTGCGCTCACTCTTATCTACGATAATTATCATGCCGATGCCCATATTAAGCACCTTGTACATTTCTTGATCTTCTACTCTGCCTAGTTCCTGAATCAGTTTGAATATAGGTAGAATTTCCCAAGAGCCGACCTTAATCTCGATATCCACATCTTTAGGCAAAACGCGCGGGATATTGTCGATAAAACCACCACCAGTAATATGCGAAAGACCAGCGATCTCTACGCCAGAATCTATTAGCTTGTGGATAGGTTTAGTGTAGTTAACGTGAACAGCTAGCAAATGATCAGCGAGTGTCTTACTGCTCTCAGTGAGTCCAGCATTAAGTTCTGGAATTATAGATCCAGCACTTAGTTTAGCCATGTCGAATAGCACCTTGCGTGCTAGCGAAAAACCATTAGTATGCAAACCATTAGAAGCCAGTCCAAAAGCGATATCACCAGGCTTAATATGTTCGCCAGTTATAACTTTATTCTTCTCGACTATACCTGTGATGCAACCAGCGATATCGTGTTTACCACTGATATAAGTACCGGGCATTTCAGCGGTCTCGCCGCCCACTAAGCTAAGACCTACTTCAGAGCAAGCATCAGCCATACCGCTAACCATCTCAGCGACGTGCTCAGGGTTAAGTTTCTCGTTAGCTATGTAATCGAGGAAAGTTAGTGGTTTAGCGCCGAGCACCACTATATCGTTGCAAGAATGATTTACTATATCTTGTCCGACGCTGTAGAAACTCTCTACCATCTCAGCGACTATAAGTTTAGTGCCGACTCCATCTATGCTCTGCACTAGTAGCGGGTGCTCGTAAGCGGCACCGATAGTTTTGATGTCGTAGAGTGAAGCGAAAGCGCCGATCTTGTTGAGCACGGCAGAAGAGTGAGTAGCATTGACTTTGGCTTTGATGAGATCTACTGTGCGAGTGCCAGCTTCTATATCAACGCCAGAATCTGCATAACTTGCTCTAGACATTAACTTGTCCTTTTAGATAGTTTTCGTAACCGATCTCTTCAAGTCTTGAAGCTTTCTGCTCGACTAC
>CAZQXM010000101.1:0-3263 GCA_964597205.1 uncultured Gammaproteobacteria bacterium | reverse complement strand
TTAGATAGTTTTCGTAACCGATCTCTTCAAGTCTTGAAGCTTTCTGCTCGACTACGTTTTTCATTTCTGTTTTATAGTCAAGAATTTTCTTTTGGATCTCGGCATCGTTAGAGCCGATAATCTGTGCAGCTAATATGCCTGCGTTCTTCGCTCCGTTAATAGCGACGGTGGCAACAGGAATACCTGGTGGCATTTGCACTGTAGCGAGCAGGGCGTCTTGTCCTTGAAGTGGACCTGATGCTATCGGCACGCCGATAACAGGAAGAGCAGATGATGCAGCGAGCACTCCAGCTAAGTGAGCAGCGACGCCGGCTCCAGCGATAATTACTCTAATACCTCTTCTAGCGGCGTTGGTTGCTAGGTTGTGCGCTCGCTCGGGGGCTCTATGCGCCGAGGCTACGGTAATTTCAGACTCGATGCCAAATTCCTTCAGGACTTTAGCTGCCTCGGACATGATCTTTAGATCACTATCGGAACCCATGACTATTAAGACTTGTGCCATATATCAGTGGCTAATTGTAGCATCTGTATCTACAGAATAGCTAGTGATTTAGCGCCTATATCTCTTCTTAGGGTTTTACCTTCGAATTGAATTTTATCTGCCGCCTTATAAGCCTTTGCTAGAGCTTGATCTAGAGTTTTGCCGGTGGCTGTTACCCCCAGGACTCTACCACCATTAGTTTTCAGACTTGCCCCCAAATCGCCTATAACTTCGTTATACTCACCCTCGGCATGCTCATTGACAGGCTCGTCAACTCCGCTGCCTCGGGCTCGCAAGCCTCGTTCTAGACGATTTTGCGGCAAGTCTATTTTAGTCCCAGCATGAAAAACAATGACATCAGTATCTAGTTCTGCTTGATCTATACCAATTATGCTTTTACCCTTCTCGTATTTGCCCGGGTAGCCGGCACTCGCTAGCACCACTGTTGAGGCTGAATTATTGGACCACTGAATATTTAAATCAGCGAGCTTGCCATCAACGCAAGCATCTAGAATATCGAGTAGGTCAGTTTCTAATAAACGCATATAGCTTTGAGTCTCAGGGTCACCGAAGCGAGCGTTGTATTCTAGAACCCTAATACCTTTAGAGCTGAGCATTAGTCCAGGATATAGCAGTCCTTTAAATTCTCTTCCAGCTTTTTTCATCGCAGCTAGAGTTGGTTCTAGAATTTCTTTTTCTATCTTCTTAATCAGTTCAGCATTCACCCAAGGTAGAGGAGCTATAGTGCCCATGCCACCAGTGTTTGGACCAGTGTCACCCTCACCGATAGTTTTGTGATCTTGCGAGCTTGGAAAAATACGTGCTGTCTTGCCATCACAAAACGCATGAATAGATATTTCTGGTCCGTCAAGGAATTCTTCTATAACGATTTCATCGCCAGCAGCACCGAGAGTTTTATCGATAGCGATTTCTTTAATTGCTTGCTTGGCTTCTTCTATGGTCGCGCAAACGATAGCGCCTTTACCCAAGGCAAGTCCGCTTGCTTTAACTACAATCGGTGCGCCTTGCTGGTCTATATATTGCATGGCTGAGACGTGCTCGCTAGCTTTAAAAATTTTAAACGCCGCTGTGGGAATTCCAGCTTCTTGCATTAGTTCTTTGGAGAAGGCTTTAGAAGCTTCGATCTGGGCTGCTGCTTGGGTCGGTCCCCAGATTCTAAGACCATCTTGAGTAAAGCTATCTACGATGCCAAGCGCTAGAGGATCATCAGGACCAACTACGGTCATATATATATTATTAGTTTTAGCGAAATTCTTTAGGGCATCGAAATCTAAAACGCCGATGTCGATATTTTGCGTTTTAGTTAGGGTCGCTGTGCCGCCATTACCGGGCGCTACATAGATCTGCGCCACTCGAGGAGACTGAGAGAGTTTCCAAGCTAGAGCATGCTCTCTGCCGCCGCTGCCGATTAGTAAAATGTTATGCACAAATTGTAATTATACTAGACGACTGGGATTGTCTTATCTCTGCGTTGTTTGTTCGCTCGCTATCCTCATTGACGAACTCAGTCAACTCCGGTAGCTCGCTCACAAACGCCTTGACCTAAGCCAATCGTAGTCGTCTGAGAATTTTTCTTTGTATATAAATCAATCGCAGCGTGTTTACTAGAAGTTAGCTGATCTAATTCAAAATCTTTAACCAGTGGCTCAGCTCTATCTAAGATCTTTATTTCTCCAGTCACTAGTTTGCGCAAAACATCTATCTGTAAAGCATGCTCGTGTGGCAAGACTAATTGTTGCAATTCTTCAGCAGCAGCCCTGAAACTATCTGGGTTAGATAGATCTCGCTTCAGTAATTCTTCAGGGATTTCTACTTTAGTTCTGCCTATGACTCTACCTTCATCATAGTTCTCAGTTACATAATGGCTGCTAGCTTCTGTGTAGGCATTATGCGCTCCTGTATTCTTAGCGAAATGCAGGCGCGCAGCGTGCACGCGCAGTCCGTGCATGCCAATACCACCGAAATCATTATGACTACTATGGTCTAGAGGTCCTGGGTGCTGGTTGATAATGCAATTAGTGTAAGCATTAATTACAGCAAGAGGAGTTTTAGCTAGCCAGCCAAGCTGGGCAACTATGTCCGCCTTATTTAATGATTCTAGTAAAGCCTGCCCAAATAATTCAGGACTAGAAAAATCTTTTGGATTTACTATTTCTACTTTTATACCTAGGTTCTTGAGTTTCTCTATGCCGCTAGCCTTAGGATTACTAGAGATAGCAACGCTAATTTCTAGTCCTGTTAAAACCCCGTCTGTGATTGCCTTAGCCACGGCGCAGGCGGTTGAAGCGCCGCCTGAGAATAAGATTGCTAATTTCATGTGATTCCTTTTTGCGCAAAGTCTGGGGATTCTTTCGCGCAGCCTGTAGTGAGCGTCAGCGAACTGCTCAGGATGACGTCGTCAGATTAAAGCAAACTTCCTGCGCCCGCTCTTGAATATCCAATGGATACTCACCAGTGAAGCAAGCGGTACAGAATTGACTAGCATCAACTCCGGTTGATCTGAATAAACCTTCCAAACTGAGATAGTGCAAGCTAGTAGCACCGATATATTCTTTAATCTCTTTCTCTGATTTGGTTGCAGCGATAAGGTCACGCTGAACTGGAGTGTCGATACCGTAGAAATCTGGAAACTTAACAGGCGGAGAGCTAATTAAGAAATGCACTTCAGTAGCTCCAGCCTCGAAGAGTGTATGAACTATCTGCTGCGAAGTGGTGCCGCGTACTATCGAGTCGTCGATCAAGACTACGCGTTTACCTTTGA
>CAZQXM010000100.1:0-5571 GCA_964597205.1 uncultured Gammaproteobacteria bacterium | reverse complement strand
ACGAGTGCCTCGAATACCTAGCCGTCACGCCTGGCAAAACCTATATCGACTGCACCTTAGGTGCTGGCGGGCATTCTAGCGCCATCTTAAAAGAGCTCGGTGATACTGGAAAACTCTACTCACTAGATCAAGACACTAATGCTATCGAACTGGTTAAAGCTAACCAAGCAGAACTAAACCCAGACGCTCAGCAGAATTGGTTTTTAGCTCATCAGAACTTCTCAGAGCTAGAAGAATTCTACAATCAGCAAAAATCCCAGAACCCAGATTTCAAGATCGATGGCGGGATCTTAATCGACCTTGGGGTAAGCTCTATGCAGTTCGATCAAGCCGAGCGTGGATTTAGTTTTTCTAAGGATGCACCTCTCGATATGCGCATGGATCAGACTGTGGAATTCACCGCCGCTGACCTGGTGAACACCTATCCAGAGCAGCAAATCGCTGATATTCTATTTAAGTACGGTGATGAGAGGTTATCTCGGCAAATAGCGAGATCCATAGTGACTTCAAGGCCTATCCACACCACGATAGAACTTGCTGAACTAGTGAAGCGCATTTATGTCCACAAGACTAAATCAGGCAAAACCTTTCAAATACACCCAGCGACTAGAACCTTTCAAGCGCTGCGTGTCTATGTTAACCAAGAACTAGAAGCCCTCGAAGCCGTTTTAGCAGCAGCTTCCCGCGTACTGGAACCAAATGCCCGCGTAGTCGTCATATCGTTTCAGTCACAGGAAGATCGTTTGGTAAAGAATTGTTTCAAAGACAGAGATAAATTCCAGATCCTAACTAAAAAACCAGTGACGGCCTCAGAAGAGGAACAAGAGATAAACCCTAGAGCCCGCAGTGCAAAACTAAGAGCCGCAATAATCAAAGATGAGCATCACTAAAGTAAATTTTCTATTCATCACAGTACTTATCGGTACATTTATAGTTTCACTTATCAACACTTCAATGACCATGCGCAACGACAAGTTGATCTCTGATATTGATAAGTTCACTGAAGAAAAAATGCTACTAAGAGCTAATTATTTCTCACGTATAGCAGCAAGCAATCTAGCTTATGAAGCTAATGAGCGCAGCATGGTGCAACCAGTAGAACGCGATCAACGTAGAGTACTTGCGCCCAAGCAAGCCAATATAGTCGAGCAGATGGGAGCAAATATCAATCAATTTATAGCGAAGGTTGATTCAGCGATGAGAACACCATCGGACATCGTATCCGGATATTAAGATTATGCACTCGCTGTGACAGCGCAAAAACGTGACATCAGTCACGTTTTTGCTAAGTACAACGACGCAGTTGGGCAAATAAGCCGTTCCTAGAAAGGAATCTCTTCAGAACCCATAGGTGCTACATCTTCGAACGCAGTTGCTTCAGCAGGAGCTCCAACTGTAACAGCTTGAGCACTTACTGCATTCTTAAGTGAGTCCACGAAATGAATACTGTTAGCTTCTACAACTACCACTCTGACATTTTTGCCAGCGCGATCAGTGAATTGATCTAACTCTAATCTGCCGCTAACTATAACGCGAGCGCCAGGTTTAAGCCTATCCATCAACTCAGTGTAGTTGTCTCCCCAAAGATTTACTTTTACTGGGTAAGATTTCTCTGTTTTTTCACGGCTATCATAACGAAGAATCTGCATCTGGAAACTGATTACAGAGTTGTTGTTCGGTGTGTAGCGTTGCTCGGCATCTTTAGAGATAGTGCCTGAGAGTGTGATGCTTGATAGTGTCATATTTGTCCTTTTGTTTGTCCCCGACTCAGAATACTTAAGCTGCTACTGCTTCGTCAGCAGTGAAAATACCAATTCTTAAAACAACGTCAAGCAAGTTGACCTGTCTTCTGAACTCTTTAATAGCTTCTGGTTTAGCTTTAACATTGAGTAAAACTTGCACAGAGTCTTTGAATTTGCCAATTGGGCTAGCCAATCTCAAAATACCTCTGTTGTCTTTACTGACAATAGTGCCGCCTTCTTTAGCTAGCAAAGCTTCCACTTCTTTCAAAGCTTTTTCTGCTCCGCCTTCGCCGAGGCTTGGATCAAGGTGTACGTATAGTTCGTATGTTCTCATAGAGGGATAATTATAGGGCTTGGGTGGCTAATAAAGCAAGTTAAGTAGCAAAAGCCTTGCCCATAGCCAAATTTGTAATAATAATTTAAAAATTGCATTATGCACTATCGACGGCAAGCGTAAAAACGTGACCAATGTCACGTTTTTACTATGATAAGATCCTGTTTTGAAATGACAAAAGCAAAAGCAGACATAGGAATCTTCGGTGGCAGCGGTTTATACAGCTTCCTTGAGGGTGTTGAAGAAGTTACAGTCGAGACCCCATACGGATCTCCATCTGACAGTGTTTTCATAGGTACTCACGCTGGCAAGCGCGTAGCTTTCTTGCCGCGTCACAACCGCAAGCACGGTATTCCACCACACAAGATTAACTATCGCGCCAATGTTTGGGCGATGAAAAGTCTTGGCTGCTCTACAGTGATCTGCCCTTGCGCAGCTGGTAGTTTGCAGAAGCATGTAGAACCGGGTAGTTTCGTTATCGCAGATCAGTGGGTAGATCGCACCAATAGTCGCATCGACACATTCTTCGATGGACCTATCGCTACGCACGTGAGTGCTGCCAATCCTTACACCGAAGAATTACGCAAGTTTGCTATTGCAGCAGCTCGCGAACATAAAATCCCAGTACATGAAACTGGCACAGTAGTAGTTATCCAAGGACCTAGATTTAGTTCTAAAGCTGAATCACAATGGTTCACTAAGATGGGCTGGGAAGTAATCAATATGACTCAATATCCTGAGGCACACTTAGTACGTGAAGCTGGCATGGCTTGCGTGAATATTTCTCTCATCACTGATTACGATAGCGGCGTAGTTTCTGGCACCGAACCAGTTAGCCACTCAGCGGTGATGGATGTATTCGCTAAGAACATCGATAATTTACGTAAACTTTTATTCACGCTTATTGAGAAGATTCCTGCTGGAGAATTCTATGGCGCAGATAAAGTTCTAGAACATTCTCGCTTCTAAATCTCGGTATCCCTTGGTGCATCTACTGCGTCGTGCTACGTCCTCGCAATCCTCATTTATATTTGCATAAACTCCGGTTGCTCGGACTTGCACTCCTTATATCTGCAACCAAGGTTTTACCTCGATTGGGTATTATCAGCTATTTAGAAAAGCAACATCTACACCGATTAATCTAGGTATGTACGGTGTGTCTCGATCATTTGGGTGGCTAATATTGGTATTGGCTTTAAGTTGTGGGTTCTGCTCGCAAGCTAAAGCTGTTGCGTTTCAGTTGGGCATCTCAAAAGAACAATATAGATCAGAGCTAGTTGGCAACTGGGATGTATCGACCAAAGTAACCTGGTCAGACTGTCCTTATGTCAAGGAAGGGCAGGCAGCCGAGTCAGAACTTAGTGTAGCTGACACAAATGGCGCTCTCTATCCGACTTGGCAAGCTAACGACTGGCAGCTAGTTAAAAACTCTGCCATAAATATTTCTAACGAAGATCAAATCACTTGGGAAAGATCTAATAAACTTTATAAAGACGGTAAATATTGGTACGTAGAATCTGTTGATAGATTCCAGTTCGATAAAGACGGCAAACTTAAAGCTAAAAGTCTAGTTAAACAATATTTAGATGGCGAATATGTAGGTTCATACATCACTGAATCGACTCTCAATAAAGCAACTGAAGCAGTTAGTTACGGGCAGTAACTATAGCGATAGTCCCGAACATCAAATCCTTATAATAAGCGGCACTGAAACCAGATTTCCAAAACATCTCACAGAGATCTTTTTGTTTAGGCCAAGTCTTGAGTGAGTCCACTAAATATTGATAAGCATTCTTGTCACGAGCGACTCCCGCTCCCAGACTAGGAATAAGTTTAAGAAAAACATTCCTATAAACACCGCTAATAAGTCCGTGGCTAGGATGCCCGAGATCCAAGCTCGCCACATGAGCACCCGCTTTACTAACACGATTAATTTCACTAATCGCCTTCTGCAAGTCAGCGACATTACGCAAACCAAAACCAACAGTCACCGCATCAAAACTATTAGAATCGAAAGGCAACATTAAAGCATCTGCTTCTTTGAATTCTATCTTGGCAGCGATCTTAGGTTTACGCTTCGCAAGCTTAGCTAAACGCTCGCGCGCACATGCCAGCATCGGCACAGAAGAATCCACAGCGATGACCTTGGCGACTTCAGGCTTCTCCGCCCACATAAAAGCCATATCACCAGTACCAGTGCAGAGATCCAAGACTACAGCGCCTTTAGTAACTGGGCAAGACTTAATGGTTTGCTTTTTCCAATCTCTATGTTTGCTAAATGTCATCAGGTCATTGAGCAAGTCGTATTTGCCAGCAATGCGCCCGAAGAGATCACGGATATAGTTCGCTTTATCAGCCACAAAATCTAGTATATCAACTTCGCGCTCACATCTTTAGAATCCGCCCACTCAGTCTCGGTAGCAAAATCATTCCAGTTATTCGAGCTGGGTTTTTCTACTACCACTGACTTAATCTTCTGTTGCGCTTTAGGCTTCACAGTTAATTGCTGATGCATAGCTGTAATATTAGTCGCGCGCGGTTCAACAGCCACGGTGGTCTGAACTTCCCTGAAGATGAACTTCCTATCGAGTAGTGATGGCTTCTTAGTATGTTCGCGTTTAACGTAGATAGTATTGCCTGAGCCATATGCTAGCGCAGGACTAAAGGATAATAATATTATCCATAGAATAATATATCTCATTGCTTCACCCCGAATATTCCATCAATACTACGTTTGCCGAGTCTCTGCACTATAGGGTTAGCAACTCTAACTATATTAGTTTCTTGCCTAGCTCTAGTGCGCTCGTCCATTAAGAATTTTGAGTAGCGCATACGCTCATTAGCGATTTGATTACGCTCCTGTGCTTTAAGTGCGTACAACTCCGCCGGCGGAATATCATCAGTTTGTGCTCTTAGTTGCGCAGCTGGACTAGCTTTAGCCACGGGCGCAGCAGCTATCTGCCAGTTCACCACTTCGCTACGTAATCTCTCCAACCTCTCAGCGATAGTGCCAGACTGATAGGAGCCTAGCATCGCTATCTCCAAGCGCTCTAACCTGTGATTAGGATTTTCTTCTCTAAAATCCCGACCAGGATAAAGTTGTTTCTCTAATGATTCAAGTATCGGGTAGCTCTTACGCTGTGGTGGCATTACTCTAACTAACTCTTGATATTTAAGATCATCTGCGCGCGCCGCTCCAGCAGTGCTCACCATCACCGCACTAACGCTGGCAACTATTAATATCAAGCTTAATACGCTCTGTATGTTCATTTTGGGTCCCTCCTATTTTTATCGAGAATTTATATACTCGTGATTTAGTAGCGATAACTATATCCGTTAAGCCAGCAGCTTTAGCATGCAAAACTAAAGTCCTAAAATACTTAGGGTCGTTATCCTTGTGCAAATGTCTAAGCTCAACTAGAGTGGGTTGTGAAGCCAAGACCAGCTCATTAAAAGGCGCATCAGTCACAACTATAGTGCTGCGCTCAAGCTGCA
>CAZQXM010000099.1:2628-5602 GCA_964597205.1 uncultured Gammaproteobacteria bacterium | reverse complement strand
GCTGAGTTGTTTGCTTTTGATGAGAGTATAGCTAGTCTTGATGCTAATGCTTTGCGCAATATGCTTGAATCGTTAGTAGAGAATTATGAGCTTGAACCTTTGCAAGAGCAGCATATTGCTGAGATTATAAGCATGCTGAGAGCTGGTGATTCTGAGCAACTTAAAGCTTTAGTGCGATTATTTCTGCCACTGCCATTTCCTTATACTAATCATGAACCTGATGAAGAGTTCTATGAAGACGAACGTGAGCTTAGAGAAGATTCTGGCGAGGATGACGAAGAAGAAGAGAAAGATGAACCGAAGAAAGATGGTAAAGCCGCATTACCTGCTTTAACTTTACCTAAATCCGAGAATTCTCAAGTTTCTATTTCTGTGCGTAGTCTTAATTACGGTAAACTACATTTACTTTTAGATTACAATGCGGAGCGTGAGAGTATTGATGTACGGATTAAGTCTGATCGTAATTTTGATGAATTGGGCTTAGCTATTGAGCTTGCACTTGAGGATGCTGGTTCTTGCAGTTATAGCTCTTATCACTGGCGCGATGCTGTTTTGCGTTTAGCTGAAACTAGAGATTTACAGCTTGCCCAGAGCGGTCGAGTAAATCCTTTGATACTGCGAACTACCAACACTCTATTACAGACTATCTATATGAGTGATAGTGATGATGGTGTGGTGAATGCTGATTATAAGGTACTATAGTTAGTCATGCGCCGAGTAGTAGCTAAACTTATTGGATTCCATGGCATTAAGGGCGAGCTGAAGCTCTATCCTCTTGTTGATGATATTGCTGTTTTTGAACAGTTTACTGAGTTGCACATAGGAGGGACTAGATACGAATTGCTTTCATGGCGCGAGCATAAATCTATGGTTCTTGTTATGGTTGCTGGAATTATTGATCTCACTCACGCTGAGAAACTCTTTAACCCTAAATCTCAAGAGATACTTATAGAAGCTAATCTGAAGGAAGACTTGAATCCAGGCGAACATTATATAGAAGATCTTAAAGGTATGTCACTAGTGGACAGCGAGACTGGCGAGCTTATAGGTGAAGTGAAGACCTGTACTGAGGGTGCTCAGATGATCTTAGTGGTGCGTTTAGCCACGGCTAATAAAGAATTGTTGGTGCCTTTCGTTGATGAATATATAATTGAAATAGACGCTGCTTCGCGCACTATTCGTGCTCGTATCAGTTCTGATTTACTTGAGTTAGCTAGTTGAAACCCAGAATCAAAATTTGCGGAATAACTAATTTGATTGACGCCAAAAACGCGCTCAATCTTGGCGCTGACTATATTGGGCTCAATAATATTAGTAGCTCCAAAAGATATATTAGCTGTAAAGAGATTGATGATATTACCGCTCACTTTAATCATGAAGAGCGTGAGAAATTGGTCTTGCTCACTGACTTTGACGCTGGTGACTCATTGATCAGTCTTGCTTCTAATTTACAGATTAATATTATTCAACCTTACGCTACACTCTCAACTAAGGATTTAGTTTCAATGAAGTCTCTTGGCTTTCAGATCTTCATGCCACGGGCGGTAGCGTCAGAAGATGATCTTAGAGATCTTGATAGTTATAGGCAAGCAGTTAACCTTGTTATTCTTGATTCTAAGCATGATGCTGAGCTAGGCGGCACTGGTAAAGCTTTTGACCATGATCTTTTTATCAAGGCGCGCAGTTTTACTGATATTAAACTTGCTCTTGCTGGTGGTTTGAAGCCTGAGAATGTAGCAGAAGCTGTTGCTAAATGCCAGCCCTATATGGTGGATGTGAGCTCGGGTATAGAGTCTAAGCCCGGGATTAAATCTCTAACCAAGATGCGAGATTTTATTAATGCAGCTCGCTTATAAGCCTTTACTGGTGAGTATTTCAGCGATCTAGGTCGTTTAGTCTAGGTTATTTCCCTGATTTCTAATTTATTAATATGAGCATTTAATTTTTATTATCAACCACCCGCATTATTAAATAATCATTAGCAGCGGGTCTAGTGTATCTATGGATCCAGCATCAATAAAGGCTTTCAAAGACCTAGAATTTCTTAAAGCTCAATTACAAAACCTCAAGGCCACAAGCCGTGATGAATTTGTAGAGGTGCAACCTGTTGCTAAGTCGCGTGAAGATCGCTTGCGTGAATTAGTTATGGATCTTCATAGTGCTCCAGAACTCAGCTCTGCCGATAAGCGCAATCTCAGTCTAGGAGAGCTTTTGCAAGAAGCATCTAAAGGTGATGCTTTTGTTTATACTAGTGGCAAGCAACAAAAAGCTGATTATAAGATTTCAGCTAAAGACTTAGCTAAGAAATCTGAAGAGCTACAAGCCACTGTGCGTGGCTATGCTGACTCTTTAGAGAAGATCAATGAACTTGAAACCGAAGTATTTCGCCATAAAAAATCTAATAAAGTTAAAGAACAAACAGAACACCCGAAGACTAAGATGAGAGTAATTTGGGATGATTCTCATGTGAGTCCGCTTAAGCTAGATAGTTATAGAACTAGGTAAGCTTATATCCGATAAGGAGTCTGTAGGATCCTGGTGATTAATATAGCCCGATAAGCGCTATGTAGGATGGTGCCATCTGATTTCTTTTAAATATATAATTATACTTAGATCTTGTTAAATTATATTTTTATTTGGTATAATTATACTATTGTGCAAAAAGAACAAAAAGAAACTAAATTACAAATACCTGTAAGTACTAAATTTAAGTCAGCACTCTCTAAGAGAGCCGATGAATTAGGTCTTTCTTCTGCTAACGAGCTTGCCCGCTTTGTCCTACATCAATTTGTCAAAGGTGCTTATCATGTTGCATTTATAGAATCGCATAAAGCGGCTATTGAAGTCCTAGACCCCGATACAGATAAACGAATAGCAGAATCTCTTGATGAGATTAAACAGGGCAAATATGATATTATAGATCTCTCTAATGACCGTACTTCCTTAAGAAAGTACATAGATGAGCTATAGAATT
>CAZQXM010000099.1:0-2528 GCA_964597205.1 uncultured Gammaproteobacteria bacterium | reverse complement strand
TAGAATTAATTCTGATCTAAGAATAATTTGGGATTTTGATAAAAGCGACAGTAAAATTATTTGGCTCTATGATATAGGCGGTCACTCTGGTTCAAGTTCAGTATACTAAGCTTCCCCTCCGATAAGCATATTTAAGAGCCAAAAACCTATCCCAACTCAATATAACTAACATAAAATAGAGCCCTTCTTATACAAAGGCTCTATGAAAGCTTTTCAATTCAAGGTAATTTAAAGTTATGTTGATGTTTCTATTTTTATAATAGCCTTATCGGGCTCATATATTAATAAGATTTAATTATGCATCTTAGCTTTGTATGATAGTATATTTGTATGGAATTAAGAGAGATAGTTTTAGTGAACCTTAGCATTCTTGCTTGGATCTGGGTCTACCTTAGTAATAGGGCTGGATTTAGATTCTAATAGTACCTGCTAAGAGCTTTGCTAATTGATATTACAAAAGCCTTATCGGATTATTATTGTAGAGAATGAGTCCTGAATGTCATTTTGCTTCGGATGCTAGGCGTCCGAGCCTCTGGTCATCTCTGACTATTGTGCACTCGCCCTGAAAGCGCATAAACGTGACGTAAGTCACCTTTATACTACAACGAAGCAGACGGACGAAATGACATTCAGCTAGAATAGTAAGGATGCCTAAACGTAATGATATTCGCAAGATACTGATCATCGGTGCGGGTCCCATTATTATAGGTCAAGCCTGCGAGTTTGATTACTCTGGCACTCAAGCCTGTAAAGCGCTTAAAGAAGAAGGCTATGAAGTAGTTTTAGTTAATAGTAATCCCGCTACTATAATGACCGATCCAACATTTGCGGATCGCACCTATATCGAGCCTATTAGCCCGGAGTGTGTGCGTAAGGTTATAGAGATAGAGAAGCCTGATGCTCTCTTACCTACAATGGGCGGACAGACAGCTCTCAATGTGGCTGTAGCACTTGCTAAAGACGGCACGCTAGCTAAATATGGTGTTGAACTTATCGGCGCAAAGCTTGATGCCATCGAGGTTGCAGAAGATAGAGATAAATTCCGCAAATTAATGGCGAATATAGGTCTTAAAACTCCACGATCAGAAGTTGTTACTACATTAGCAGAAGGTCAGCAAGTTACTAAAGACATGGGCTTCCCTTTGATACTTAGACCAGCATTCACTCTTGGTGGTTATGGTGGTGGCATAGCTTATAACCATGATGAATTCGATGAAATTTTAGTTAAGGGACTTAATGCTAGTCCAATGAAGCAGGTTCTTGTTGAGCAGTCAGTATTAGGCTGGAAAGAATTAGAGTTCGAAGTGATGCGCGACCTTAAAGACAATGTCGTAATTATTTGCACTATAGAGAATCTTGATCCTATGGGCGTGCATACTGGAGATAGCATCACTGTAGCACCAGTACAAACCCTCACTGATAGAGAGTTTCAAGCCCTTAGAGACGCTTCAATCAAAGTTATAAGAGCAGTAGGCGTAGAGACTGGTGGTAGTAATATCCAATTCGCGATGGACCCTGAGAACAGCGAGATCATCGTTATCGAGATGAACCCGCGTGTATCTAGATCAAGCGCACTAGCGAGTAAAGCTACAGGATTTCCTATCGCTAAGATTGCTGCTAAACTTGCAGTCGGTTATACACTTGATGAAATCCCTAACGATATAACCAAAACTACTATGGCTAGCTTCGAGCCGAGCATAGATTATGTAGTCACTAAGATACCAAGATTTTCTTTTGAAAAATTCCGCGGCTCCAAAGATGAGCTTGGTACTCAAATGAAATCTATTGGTGAGACGATGGCAGTAGGTCGTAGCTTCAAGGAGAGCTTCCAGAAGGCTGTTAGAGGACTTGAGAAAGGTCATCTGGGCTTCATTAATCCTGAGCTTGTTCACCGTAAAATTCAACTTAATGAAATCAAAGCCTACTTGGATAAAGCGCGTAAAGAAATTTCTCTAGCTAGTTCTAAGCGCATAATGATGTTGTTTGATGCTTTTTATTTAGGGCTTACTCTTAATGAGATTCACGCATTAACCAAGATAGATAAATGGTTCTTAGCCCACCTTAAAGAAATAGTCGAAGAAACTCAACAACTTGAACGCCTGGCTGGTAGCCCATTAGAGCAAGTTTTAACTAAGCCTTATCTCCTCAAGCTTAAGTCTATGGGCTTTAGCGATGCTCAATTAGCCGTTATATTACAAGCCTCAGAGACTGATATTAGAAAGCAACGCGAAGCACTAGCATTGCAGCCTATATTCAAGACTATAGACACTTGTGCTGCCGAGTTCGAGTCTTACACTCCTTACTACTACTCTAGTTATGACGAGGAGAATGAAGTCGCTAAGAGTAGCCAAGAGAAAGTAATTATCATCGGTGGTGGTCCTAATCGTATCGGTCAAGGTATAGAATTCGATTATTGCTGCGTGCATGCTTCTCAAGCGCTTAGAGAAGCTGGCTATGAAACTATCATGGTTAACAATAACCCTGAGACTGTTTCTACTGACTACGATATTAGTAGCAGATTATATTTC
>CAZQXM010000098.1:0-5623 GCA_964597205.1 uncultured Gammaproteobacteria bacterium | reverse complement strand
TATAAGGCATACCGTCAGCGTTAGTCCTGAGCCAGGATCAAACTCTCCATGACAAAAGAAACCACAATGTGATTTCCTCAAAAGAAAATTCTTTCTGGCCTACTTGGATTTTTTACTAAACTAAAAAAATTGCGGGCAGTACTATTCAGTTTTCAGTCTACAGTTTCGGGCTCGGTCGCCCGGCTCGAGAAGACTTTTCTCAAGCGGATTTCAATACTAGCAAGGCCTATGTAGATAAAGATAGGCCCCTTGGATTAGATTTCGTAAAGGTTTTAGTATTTAAAAATAAGGCTATTAATCTGTATAGCGGATTAATAGTTTTGAATGCGCTGATTGTCATTACTAAAGCAGGATATGTGAACCATATTTTCAAACAAAAACTCTAATGAACTGCCTTTTGGAATCTGTTTATCCGCTAAAAATTGAGCCAATGGTTGATAGTACTTAGATCGAACTCTAGAGTCAAAGTCAAATGCATCATTTAAATACTTTTCTGTATTTGATGAAATCTTTAGTCCACTTACTAGACTTTCATATTCAGCTGTAATTTGAGCACAATAAGTATCAAGTAACGCTAGCATCTCTGTTCTATCTAAAGTTGGATGAAATATCTCAGCCGTTTTAGCAACAAAGGTTTTTATTAAAGCTAAATTATCAGCAACGAATTTACCATGAGCCTCACCATTAGCTATCAATGTTTCTACTAGCTTTAACTTCGGCTTACCTAGATCTCTTTTGTGAAAGGTTTGAAATAATCCTGTGATTGTTTTAAACTGTTCCCTTGCCCTAAATTTTGAGTCACGCCATTGCACCTGCATTCTCATCAAATCAACAAAATCACTTGTAGCCTGGAAATAAGTATCCATCGTCTCTATAAGGGATTTATCATAAGCATTATCCCCCAGACTCGCACGCATAAAAGCTAAAAATTCATCGCGATGCTTAGGAAACCATTCGGCTACCACCTTGTATATTTGATACCCCGCTACATCATCACCATTTTTATATTTATCAGACATAAAAGCCTGCACCATCTTAAAAATTTCATCCTCATAATCGCCAAGCTTTTCATAGGTATGCTCTATTTTTTGCACAGGTTCTAATTCTTTTTTATCTACAGCTTCACCAGCCACAATTCGAATCCTTAGGGCTTCTAAATGTCGAAGATTTTGTTGATGTAAACTAATTTTTAGTAGTTTTATTGGTATCGCTACTGTACTTGCCAGAAAAGCAAAAATAGCAGGTTTAACTGGACGACGTGACTCTGTAATACTGTGACGAATATATGCAGCAACTCTCTCGTGCGCATTAGCAAGGGAAAGACCTTTGCCTAAATCTTCTACAGGTCTAGCTTGAAGTTCCTTTAACAAAGTTTCAACAGCATGACTGTTGACCCGAAGTTTGAGTTCTAAGTCAGCTACTGTTAGAGTTGTGGGTGCTGAAGCTGCTGCCATTGCTGCTTCAGCCTTGTGAAGCCTAGCAAGTTCTTTTCTAAGTTCTATAGCTCTAAGCCGCTGCTTTTCTCTTTCTGTCCCTTTTGCCTTTGGGTCCTTACTGACTGCTAATGCAGCATCATAACGTTCTTGAAGTTGTTGAATTGTTTGTGCCATAGGTTTGCTTAGTTAACCCAATTCACCGTCCCGTGAACCCATAAGAATAAGTATATTATCCTATCACGTATTAGCTTGATTGTTAATATTAACTATCTACAAAAAGCCTATATCTAAAGGTTTATTTAAGCATAAGTTATAATAATATTATAACTTATTAGGGTTAAAGCTCCACATATTATTTAGCTACTGGTTTTACTAGCCAACTTTACTATTTAGAATCTTAGGTGCTTATCTAAGTAATATGAAACTTAAATTATTTAGAGTTTAGCCTCTGTATAACCTAGGTATTTAGCCACCGGCCAGTAGAAGCTATACACTGTCCCCAATAGTGCCAAAAGCATAAGTAATTCTGGCACTGCGCTAAGTGCGGTGAAGCTGCTTATTAGCAATGCTTGCTCGCCGATATTAAATCTGAGAATAGGGATGTATTTGTAAACTAGTTTGCCTAATTCTAGTATTGGTCTTAGTAGCTTGATTGGAGATTGCTTCGTCGCCTGCGGCTCCTTGCAATGACGGGTTGCCACGCATGGTTCAAGCTTCATGTCTTGATTCACATAGTAGTCAATTAAAAAAACTGTGAAGCTTGCGATCATTGCTAGCGGCCAGATTATCCAAGTCTCGCATGTCGCGCCCCATTTAGTTATGAAAGTCTGTCCGTGAGACTGATAGAAGCCAAGCGCCAGCGCGAAGAAATATAGAAAATCTTTAACGCGATCACTAATGCGATCAAGCCAAGCACCGAGCTTAGAGAATTGCTGGCGGTAACGCGCAAGCTGTCCGTCCATGCAATCAACAATGAAAGATAGTTGAACGAGAATTGCGCCGGTGATATATGCTTGCGCGTAGAAACAATACGCGGCGATGATGCCGATAACAAAAGAGCTGATGGTAATTATATTCGGGGTGATCCACTGAATATCAGCGATGGGTTGCAGTAGACGGTTCGCAATCGGACCACTGAATATAGTTGCCCACCAACCGTCGCGGGTTTTGATGGCGGAGCGGAGTTTAGGGATGTCGGGCATAGCTTTAAGCTTACAGACTAATTGAAAGTCGGGCTTCAAATTTGCCTGTAATATCATTTATGGCTCTACTGCAGGCTTATTTAATTGCAATAATATTATAATCTATAGGATCGAACCTTCTGGGCTTAAAATTATATAGATGCAATTCACCGTCCAAGTCCCCGCTAGCACTTCTAACCTCGGACCAGGTTTTGATACCTTGGGTTTGGCGCTTAGTCTTTATAACAACTATACGTTCGACACTGAGGGGATCCTTCGCTCCGCTCAGGATGACAATGCAACTTTAATTTACAGTTCTAACCTGTCTGAAGAGCACGTCGAATACAACAAAGAAAATCTAGTTTATAGAGCTTTCGATTATTTATTCAAAAAAGAAAAACTCGCAACTCCACCTATCAAGATTCATTTCGAAGCTGGGATTCCGGTGACTGGTGGTTTTGGTTCTAGTAGCACCGCGATAGTGGCTGGGCTCATGGCAGCTGCGAAAATTATAGAGGCTGGCGGTGGTGCGCATTACTCACGCGAGCAGATTCTTAAAATCGGCACCCAGCTTGACGGGCACCCGGACAATATTACGCCAGCAATTATTGGTGGTTTTGTGGTTTGTGTCTACGCCGGTCAGCAATTGAGTTACATTAAGCTTCCTTGGAATCAAGATTTATTTTTCGTGGCGGTGACACCGAATTTCAAAACGCCAACAGCACAGGCGCGCGCGATACTACCAGCCAAGGTAAATTATCAGGATGCTGTTTTTAATATTGGTTATAGTTCTTTGCTCGTTGCTGCTGTCGCAACTAAAAATACTGAGATTTTGAAAAAAACTTTCAAAGATAAATTACACCAAGAAAACCGCGCAACGCTAGTGCCGGGCATGCAGTATGTACTCGACACTGGACTAGAGGCCGGCGCTGTAGGGACCATGTTATCGGGCGCAGGTTCAACGCTAATAGCTGTAGTGGATAATCAAGCGACAGCAGAAGCAGTGGGAGCAGCGATGCAAACCGCGTGGCTTCAAAGTGCTGGCATCAAAGCTGAATATCGCTTCCTAAGAGCGGTTGATGAAGGTGCGAAGATACTAAACTAAGCTGTAAATCCTGCTATTTTTTTTCCTTCTGGTTCACGGTTTTGTTGTCTGAGCAGAGGACCAAGCTTGTCAAGAATAGCTTCAGGAAGTTTAGTAGCAGGTTTTGCGACTTCATGGTTTAGAGCTTTTGCTATGTTTGCGCTCTCATCACTAGCCGCAGAACCATTAAAATCAAGACCTAAAGTAGTGGTTACAGTGCTAGCAGTTGGGGTTGATTTAGTATCGGCTTGAGTACTAGTGCTGAAAGTGTCAGCTAAAATTCCACCATTAGCACTGCTAACAGCGATGAGATGAACACCAGAATCTGCTGGCACATGAATTATAGAGCTAGGTTTAGAAAGATCCTGGTTTTCAGTTACATAGGTATTTAGATTCTCCAATGCCTTAGTTAGACGAGGTTGAATAGTGATTTTAGATTTAGTCTCTACTTGACCATTCTCTATTGCTTGCAAAATACTATAGAGCTCTTTAGTCAAAATAGCACCAGGAGCAATGTTCAGCACTTCTGGTTCTTTAGTTCCTTCTTTGTTAATAGAAATTTTGATTTCTGATTTTACTCGATAAGTTGGGTGTGCAACAAGACTCTGTGTATCATCAATTGCATAGAGTACATATTTAGCACCGGCTCTCATTTTTTTAGCTACAGCCTTCATCTGCTTACCTAAAGCACCACTTGCACTTTGTTCAAAAGCATCAATACTTGCTGAATCATTCTTAGCAACAGTAAGGTTTATAGATTTACCAGCAATTTGGCTAGAATTAAATATAGGTAAAGTATTGAGACTTAACTGCCCAGGTTTGGCTTTAGTTTTACCAATCACAGCTTCCTCAACCTTACTCTGAGCAAGAATTTGTGCAAAATGTGCCTGCAATTCTTCTACGGTTTTTTTGGTTTTAGGATCTGTTTGCCGTCTAGCATAGTCCTCAAGACCTGTAAAACGAGCAGACATTTCTGTTAGGTACTCACGCTTTAAAACTCGACTTAAATCTGTTCGTTCCTTAAGTTTGCCAGAACTTATTGGTAACTCTGATACATAAATTGCATTAGCACCATTAATTAAACGAGTAGAAGCTGCAAGCTCAGCTGGAATTACCACACTATTAATCCCAGCTCCTTCTCTTGCAAAATCACCGATCCTGAGCAACAGATCACCATGCTGATTTATTGGAGAAATTTTTACAAAAGCGTTTGCTTTTGTATTCGCTTCAGCTGAACCGTATACTGGAGGAAGAGGGTCAGGAATAATTATCTCTGTTGTTGCTTGATCAATGCGAATTCGACCAGAAACATTATCAAGATTAAATCTTAGAGTTGATTTACCATGAACTTCTGCTTTAAGAAGAAGTTCTCTCTCTTCAGCTGATATCGCAGTATCTGCAAGGTTGATGGATAAGCCTTGAAAGTATGGAGGGATCTTAGATTCAGTAGCTAATTTCTTAGCAGCTTCAGGATCTTGCAATAGTTTTGCTAACTCAGGATTTTTCTTAAGCACTTCTTCTACTTTTGCTGTAGTATCAGCAGCAACTAAATCTTTCTTGGTAGCTGCATTTAAAGCAGCTAAAGCTGGGTTTAAAGCTCCGGCAGCACCTATGGCTTTATTGAGAGCTCCTTCATCCTTTGCAGCAGCGAACTGTTGCATTAGCTGATTAATATCCGGAGTATTTGCTGCCAATTGTGTGGCTTTATCACGAGCACCAGTAGCGGTAACAGTATCTGGCTGTTTTGGATCAACTTTTACACCAGCAGTATTGTCAGTAGCTGTTTTACCAAAACCTATTCGTTGTAAAATACCAGGCTTTGCTGCTGCTGTTGAAGTGACAGTATCAACCATTATCCTAGCCCCCCATTATTAAAATCTTCTCTCGAAGTTCGCATAAAAATCCTCTTATCCGTTAGGTTT
>CAZQXM010000097.1:0-5629 GCA_964597205.1 uncultured Gammaproteobacteria bacterium | reverse complement strand
AGTAGCTGGGTACTTTGGGCTTAACAAGGACTAATCATACATTCGCTAGTCGGGTGTCAGTGAAGCCTTTTGAGAGCATAAATCTACTATGAAGCAATTCAAGTTCAAGCTTGAAAAAATTCTTAAATATCGCAAGTTATTGAAGGATGCTCAGCAAGGTAAGCTGATTCGAGCCGAAGAGGCCCGTGATCAGACTATTGCTGAACTTAAAGAGCTGGATTTTGAACGTGAAGAATTATACGAAGCTATGGTTGAGAATGCCGAGCAAGGGTTTTCACTAGTAGCTCAGCAAGGGCAAGAAACTTTCAATCGCAAAATAGAATTTGATAAAAACAAAGAAAAAATCAGGTTAGCTAAAAGAACTAAAGCTGTAGAGATTGAGAAGCAAAAGCTTATTAGATTAGCTAGAAATGAAAAAGTCATGGAGAAATTTAAAGATAAGGCAAAAGACCTACATAGGAAAGATTGCTTATCTTTGGAAATGAAACAAATAGATGACTTAACAAACACTAGATTTAGCCAACAATAGTATTAAGGCGGACATAAATGTTAAGCGGATTATCACTAAGTAATTTACCTACAGCAGCTAACCTAAGTAATCTTACGGCTCAGCAAATTCAGCCTGCTACAGTGGATAATGCTAGCCAAGCTGCTAATAATAGCCAAGGTAACGCTTCTGCAGCCGGTGATTCTGCTAGTAACGCTTCTGCAGCTAATACTGCTTCTAATAGCAGTAACGCTACTAATAATTCTAATCAAGCTGAGGCTAATCAGGCTAATAATGAGGCGCAAGCTAAAACAGCTGATTTCAAGCAGGTAATGCAAAGCACTGCAGCTGATAAAACTAATAAAGATGCTTCTAAAACTAGTGATGATGTTCAAGCCAATACTGAAACTGCTGAACATAGTGATGATGAGTTGGATGCTAGTGAATTGTCTGCAGCGGTAGCTGAGGTTTTAGCTACTATAACTACTAGCCTGAATAATACTAGTGATCTTAATGTTGAACTTAATTTAGATTTTTCAGATTTACCTATTGAAGAGTTGCCAGTTTATGAAGCAGCGATTACTTTAGTTGATCAAGAGGTGCAATCAATGATGAGCGATACTATTGATGCTATCTCTAGTATTGATATGACTGATCTGAATGCTCTTACTCAGCAAGCTGAAATGCTTGATGATCTTCAGTCTGTGCATGAAGAGTTGCTAGAAGCTGGTGATGAACTGCGTTATATCCAAGATTCACAAGCTGATCAGAGTGCTTTGAGTTTTATTGATGATGTAGAGATTGATACTCAAGAAGAGGGGATTGATATTCAAGGCTTCCAAGCCGTTGCAGCAGTTGAGCTTACGGCTGTAAACACTGATATCAAGCCAGAACAGGTGAAAGATCAAGATGCTGGTGATCAGATTAAAGCCATTCAAGATCTTCATATCGAAGCTGTTAAGCAAGATGATACGCAGAAGATCCAAGTGAAAACAGATTCTGTTGAAGAAGCTAGTGTTCAAGCTGTAGTAGCAGAAATAGCTGATGATCAAAGTGAAGAGACTAAGATCGAAGAGAAGTCTGCCAAGGTTGAAATTCAAACCAAAGATAGTTCTAATAAAGAAAATTTCTTAGATAAAATTAAGTTTATAACTCTTAAAGAAAGCACTAGTGCTAATAAAGTGCAAGTGGATAATAAAGCAAACTTAGATGCGCGAGTTAAGCAGGTTCTAATACAAGCTGCTGATGAGATTAAATCAATAATCACGGAACGCGCTCAGAATCGTAATGTCGATATTAAGACTGATGATATTAAGATTCATATAGAGATTCAAGATGTAGATATCAGCGATAACGTTCAAACTGACCTATTGGGCAAGCTTGCTACTGATACTTTCAAGCATCTCAACACTATTAAACCTGAAGCTCCTGTGCTTTCACCAAAAGAAGTAATTCATATAGTGCACGATAAAGTGATGGCAGCTCCAGTGAATACTCAGCAAGTATTGAGATTCCAACTGCATCCTAAAGATCTTGGTAATATCACTATAACTATTACCAAAGAAGCTAAAGGCGTAACAATCCAGATGGTGGTAGATAATGATGCAGCGCTTTCATCATTGAAACAGGATATTTCTAGCTTAAGCAGTTCGCTGCGTGATAAAGGTCTAGAGCTTAAAGATATAGATATCTCTAAAGCTTCTTCGGAAGGTACTAGCAGCCAGCAACAGCAGCGTGGTGACTTTAACGAGGCGCGTGAAGAGCAGAAGAAGCGTATGAACGAAGGTCAACCTTTTTGGCTTAGTGAAGAGGCTACTAAGTCGAGTTTTGAAACGCAATTAAAGGGAATGTTGAATTTATGGCGATCCAAGGTATAACTGATCAAAGCTTAATAGACAAAGCCGTGGCTGCAACCAAAATTGAGGGTTCAGGGGCTAATGGCGATTTTGACCCGAATATGTTTCTTAAGCTACTAATGGAGCAGCTTAAAAATCAAAACCCTTTTGATGCGGTAGATACAGCACAAATCCTTCAACAGCAAGCAACTTTAACTCAAGTAGAGCAGGTAACTCGTCAAACTGAGTCATTGAAAGCATTGCAGACTGATAACGAGCGTAATTTAACAACAATATCTCAAACATTGATTGAGATGAAGAATCTACTTGGGGAAATAAAAAACAAATAAATGAGTATATTAACAGCATTAGCCGGTAATTATTTAGGTGGTATAGCTCAGCAAGCATCTAGCACCCTGCTAAGCGGTGCACGTGATGCTATGTCTAGAATTGGTTTTGAGCGCACACTTAATAACATTGAATCTCAGAGGTTGACACTTCAGGATATACCATTAAGTGCTGACGAGAAGGCTGATATTCTTGATTTGATACATATAGCTAAGCAAGGTGAGATGGATAGCTTCGAGCTTGAGATCCACGGACAGCTTTATTCTATAGACACTAATAGTCTTGAATTGAAACCGGTCATTAATTAAACTGTCATTTGTGTTGCACTTTCAACTACGAGTGCAGAATCTTAGGCTGCCACTGACATTGCTGCGCGCTGGTAACACAACGCAATTGCAACAGCATCCGCTGCATCATCTGAGCTTATCCCCTCTTTTAGATTTAGTTCGTGCTTAATAAGTTCAGCGACTAGTTTTTTCTCAGCACGCCCTTGACCGGTGATGATTTGTTTTACTTGTAGTGGGGTAAATTCATAAACCGGCAAATGGTAACTACCAGCTACTTCTAATATGACTCCGCGTGCTTGAGCTACTGGAATTATAGTTTTAAGATTCTTGAAGAAAAATAGTTTTTCTACTACTACAATCTCGGGTTTAAATTTATCTATGATAGTAACTAGATCATTGCGGATCTCAGCTAACCTGTGACTATCAGTTTCTTCTTTTTCGGTTCTGATTATTCCGCAGGTAGATAAGGTGGGTCTTTGCTGTGGCTCACAATCTAGAATTGCGTAACCTAGTCTAGCGGTTCCTGGATCTATGCCTAAAATACGCATTATCTATATTATAATGCGATAATAGCAGCGTGTTTGAGATACTCAATAAACTAAATATCTTTCTTTCTGCTCAGTTGAGTAATAATTTCAAACGCCTGCTATTTGCAGTTTTGGGAGGTTTGATACTTTCTTTAAGTCTGCCGGCTATGGCTAAAGGTATTTTTGAACCGCTTGCATTAATAGCTTGGATGGGACTCGTACCGCTACTTATACTTGCTAAAAGTTCTAATAGCTCAATTAGGCTCAGTATAGAAACTGTAGTATTCGGTATGGCTTACTATTTAGTAGCTCTATCCTGGCTGCCAGAATTGCATCCACTAACTTGGCAGGGATTTAGCTTAACTATGAGTTTTTTAGTTGCTGGACTTGCTTGGGCTGTGCCTAGTTTATTTCACTCAGTACTTTTCGTTCCTTTTACCTTAGCCGCTAGACTAATGTACAGCAGTAAGCATCACGGTCAGAAGAAACAAGGCTCACTAACTATAAGCGATATCATTATATTAGCTTTCATCTGGACTATCATTCAGTACAAGCTACAATTCAATCTACTAGGGCTTTCTATCTTGTCGGCTCCCCTGCATTGGCTGGCATATTCTCAGCATCATTATTTAGGTTTTATACAGATCTGCAATATTATCGGCACCATTGGATTAGAGTGGTTAATAGTAGTAGTAAATTTATATTTATCTAACTTCTTTAATGTAAGAGCTATGGATATTCGTAGCTCCGTGAAACTCAGCAACTACAATATCAATCAGCCAAGTTTTAGTTTGCATAATTTGAGCCAGCAGAGTTTATTAGGAATGTGTTTGCTTGTTGTTTTTACAGCTTGCATTCTTTACAGTAATGGTCAATTGCACTCGCCCGCGACAGCGCATAAACGTGGCGTAAGTCATGTTTATGCTATTCAATCAAGCACAGCAAGTGCTGCTGAAATTATCAATGGCGAGACCTTGGAACTTAAAACTCCTAAGCGTGATGACTATGTGAGCTTCGCTGTTGCGCAAGCCAATTTAAGTGCTGAGGCTAGTCGAGGTAAGAATTTACATGCCGCCGACGTGCTTAAGATAATGAAGCAGAAAACCTATGAACTATATCGTCATAATGATATAAATGGTGAGATTCTAGTTACTGAGCGCAAAGACATACTGGTTTGGCCTGAAGGCTCGGTGCCTATCCTTATATCTGACACTCTACCGGCTGAACTCGATGAACTAAAAAACTTCGCTGATGTTTTTGTTTTCGGTGCTTATCATGTTGATGGTTCTAAGCTTTTTAACAGTAATGCTTTTGTTGATTATTTCAGTAATGGTGCTAAATTACAGTTCTACAACAAAATCAAACTAGTACCTTTCGGTGAGTACACACCTTGGCTAAGCATTATGCCGGAGAAATTTAGAGAACTGGCTAAGTTTGCTATTGGCAGTGGCTTTGACAGTGGCTCAGCCCAGCAGCCAGTTATAGTTACTAGTCACGGGCGCATTGGCACATTCGTTTGCTTTGAGCTGCTCTTCCCAGATTTAGTGCGCCAGCAGGCTGCTAACTCAGAATTGCTTATTAACCTTAATGACCTTAGTTGGTTTAAATCACAGCGCGCTGAAGATGCTTTCCTGGCGGTCGCTAAATTCCGCGCTATAGAAAACGCTCAGGGATTGATTCTGGCTAGTAACCGCGGTACCAGCACTGGCATAGACGCTCATGGCAGATTAGTGGCTGACAAGCTGCTTAAGTCGCATTCGAGGTCTATTTATAATCTTTATGGTTGGTAGCAAAAAGGTGACTTGCGTCACCTTTTTGCGCTTTAAATTATGAGTGCAAAGTTTAGACTTTTGCCGTCATGTTCTCAACTATTGCTTTACCGAACTCCGAACACTTAAGAAGTTTCGCACCTTCCATAAGTCTCTCGAAATCGTAAGTAACAGTTTTGTTTTTGATTGCAGCTTTAAGACCTTCTTCGATTAGCTTGGCAGCTTCGTTCCAGCCCATAAATTCAAGCATCATCACACCAGAAAGAATAACTGAACCAGGGTTCACTTTATCTAAACCAGCATACTTAGGAGCCGTTCCGTGGGTAGCTTCGAATACTGCTTGATGTTCACCAATATTAGCGCCTGGAGCGATTCC
>CAZQXM010000096.1:1669-5646 GCA_964597205.1 uncultured Gammaproteobacteria bacterium | reverse complement strand
CCAATAACAATGAACTTCGTCACAATGACAGTCTACACCACACTTGCAATTATGAGATAACGCAGCGCCACACTCACCGCCGCCCCATAAAGCGCACCAACTAATACTTCATAAGGACTATGTCCTAGTAATTCTTTGAGTTTATCGCCGCTAAGTTTATGCTCTTCTGAGAAAAGTTCTTTAATAATATTATTGAGTACTTCAGCTTGTTTGCCAGCAGATCTGCGCACGCCAGCTGAGTCGTACATAACTACAGCAGTGAGACAGAATGCAATAGCGAAGTAAATAGAATCGACACCAGCAATTAAACCTATAGTCGTCATCATTGCAGTAACTGAGGCACTGTGACTTGAGGGCATGCCACCAGTAGTAAATAGCATCTGCAAGTCCCATTCTTTATGCTGCAATGCGTTAGTTATAGTTTTGAGGAACTGGGCGCTGAAATTCGCCACCACTATAGCGGTGATCACTTCAAGACCGTTGTTGTTAATAGTTGCGAGAAACGACATAATCAGCGAGCAACTCTAGTTTATCAGTACTTAGCCCGGTTTGTCTTAGTTCTTGCTTAGCTTCGATAACTAGTTCTTTGGCTAGTGCCTGAGCAGAGTCAATGCCGTAGAGCTTCACGAAAGTTAGTTTGTTTTGCTCATCGTCTTTACCGGCAGTTTTGCCTAAAACTTCGCTTGATGAAGTCGCATCAAGGATATCATCGCTTATCTGAAAAGCTAATCCAAGTTTATGAGCGAATGAATTAAATAACCTGCAACAATCCTCATCAGCTCCAGCTAATAGCGCACCGATCTCAGCAGATGCTGCGAGCAGTGCTCCAGTTTTGCAGCGCTGCATTAGTGTGAGCGTATCTATGTCACCATCAGTTAATCTGCCTGTCGAAAGATCCATATCTAAAGCTTGCCCGCAGATCATGCTTGAGATCGCTTCAGATAGTTTAAGAGCAGCTCTACTGAGTTTCCAAGAATCTATGCCGTAGTCGCGACCTTCACTAAGTAGAACGCGAATAGGAAGTATTAGTAATAAATCTCCAGCTAATAGTGAAGTTGCTTCATCGAACTGCTTATGGTTACTGGCTTTGCCGCGACGCAGATCATCATCATCCATGCAAGGAAGATCGTCGTGAATTAAACTGCCGCAGTGAACTAATTCAATAGCAAGCGCCGCGGGCATTGCTGGATTTTCTTTTAAGCCATCCTTACCGAGTACTGCTTCAGCAGCGAGTAACGCGAGTGTCGGTCTAATACGTTTACCAGCATCTTCAACGCTATAGCGCACAGAATCTAGCAGGCGCAGAGATGCTCTACCACTAAAGCCGCTGCGTGCATCAGTAAGTTTATTCAGTAGCTCAGTTAAAGCTTTATCGACAGTAGTTTTGTATTGATTAAGAGTAGGAGTTTCTAACATTAATATTCAATGATGGTTGAGCCCCAAGTCAATCCAGCTCCAAATCCTACCATGGCGATTTTGAGTTTACGTCCTGGGACTTTAACTATAGTGCCAAGTTCAAGTGCCTCGTCAAAAGCAATAGGGATGCTCGCCGCACTGGTGTTACCGTAGCGCTCTATATTAGTGATAAATTTTTCAAGTGGAATCTTGAGTCTCTTAGCAGCGCTCTCAATGATGCGAGTATTAGCTTGGTGCGGCACTACGTAATCTAGATCTGTAGGTTCTATGCCAGCTTCCTTGCAGGCAGCGAGCACAGATTCTGGAACTGCTCTTACTGCGAATTGATAAACAGCTTGTCCGTCCATATAAACCATAGTTGGTTTACCAGTTATGTCGGCAGCAGCTACAGGATAATGAGAACCAACGTTCGGCACGAATAGAGAACAGGCATCATCACCATCAGCTCTAAGATTGAAAGCTTTGAAAGCATCTTCTGAAGCTGGGCAGGAACTTAATATAGTTGCGCCCGCACCGTCACCGAATAATATTGCTGTGCGTCTATCTGACCAGTCGATAAATCTCGACATTAGGTCTACGCCCATGACTAATACATTCTTGTATTGTCCGCTGCGAATGAAATTATAAGCAACGTTAAGCGCATAGATATAGCCAGTGCAAGCTGCCGCCATATCGAAGGCTGCTGCTTTAGAAGCGCCGATTTTTTTCTGGATAAGACAGGCAGTCGCTGGGAAGAGGTAGTCACCAGTAGCAGTCGCACAAATAATTAGATCTAAGTCTTCTGCTTTGATGCCAGCGTTAGAAAGAGCTTTAGTAGCAGCTTCAGAACCTAGGCTAACAGCATTCTCACCTTTAGCGGGATCTATAACTCTGCGCTCATTAATGCCTGTGCGCTGGGCTATCCACTCTTCATCTGTCTCGAAGAGCTTAGTGAGGTCTTTATTGGTGACTACAGTAGTAGGAACCGCTCTAGCGAAGCTTAGGATTTTAGCGCCGAAGGGATTAGGCATAAAAGCCATTTTATCAGAAACTGACATCAGTGTCAGTTCTTACATATTAACAAAACTTGTAATATACTGATTCTTAGTCCTTTGAAAGTAATGGCAAAAAAAGAAGATCTAACTGAACTTGAAGAAGAGGACGTAGAACCTCCTGAGGAGTTGACTAAACCCGAGCAAGCTCGGCAGATGCATATCATGCTTTCGCAGTACAAGCGAAGTAAAGATAAGCGCATTAGAGACAAGATAGTTAAAGCCAATGTTCTTTTAGTTAAAAAAATCGCCCACGGTCTTGCTCGAAGAAGTACCGACCCTGTTGAGGATTTAATTCAGATAGGTTCTATTGGACTAATTAAAGCCGTTGACTATTTTGATCCAGAAGCTGGAGCGAAATTTACTACCTATGCTACTCACTTAGTGACTGGTGAGATCCGTCACTATCTGCGCGATAAGACATCGATGATTCGTGCGCCGCGTGAGCTGCAAGAATTAAGTTTCCGTATTAATCGCATAGTACATAGACTTAGAGTTGAGCTTGGTCGTGATCCGACTAACGTTGAGATTGCTGAAGTATTACAAGACGTTAAGCCGCATAAGATCCAAGAAGCTTTCGAGGTGGATCGCCGTCGCACACTGGTTTCTCTCGATCAAAGTCTCACAGTGAATTCGTCTAGTGATAGCGATACCTATCTGGTGGATACTTTGATGGACATGAAAGAACATAAACGTCGCGACGCGCGCGAAGATTTTATGGTGGTCAAAGATCTGCTTGAGAAACTTAGACCTAATCTTAGAGAGATTATCGATCTTATTTATTTTCAGGATATACCACAGGCTGACGTAGCTAATTTACTTGGTATTTCACAAATGCAAGTAAGCCGCCGTCTTAAAAAAGCTACTGCTGCCCTGCAAGAATTAATTGCCGGTTCTGGGCGTGCTGTTGATAAAAAACGTAAAAGTTCAGCAGTCCCTAGTCCAAGCCCAGTGCATATTACAGCCAAGCCAGCTACCAAAACAAGCTCTAAGAAAAAAGCCTCACGCTCTAGTCTGGGTGCTAAACTAGAAGCTCAGAAGCGTAAAGGAACTTAAGTTGGCGACTACCGAAAATAACATTAAAGATGCTGAAAGTATTCTGGCTGATATTGCTTTAACAGCAGAATTAGCTGACTATAGCCCGATCAAGGGCTGCATGATTATTAGACCCTATGGCTATGCGCTTTGGGAAAATATCCGTGACATTCTCGATCGCATGATCAAAGACACTGGGCATGAGAATGCTTATTTCCCGATGCTAATCCCTGAGAGCTTCCTGCAAAAAGAAGCTGAGCACGTAGAAGGTTTCGCGCCGGAGTGTGCGGTAGTAACTCATGCTGGCGGTAAAGAACTTGCTGAGAAATATGTAATTAGACCGACCTCAGAAACCATTATTAATTACATGTTCTCTAAATGGATTAATTCTTATCGCGATTTGCCGATGAAACTTAATCAATGGGCGAATGTTATGCGCTGGGAGATGCGCACCAGGCTGTTCTTGCGCACATCAGAGTTTCTCTGGCAGGAAGG
>CAZQXM010000096.1:0-1569 GCA_964597205.1 uncultured Gammaproteobacteria bacterium | reverse complement strand
AGAGAAGAGCACACTAAAGCAGTTTCTAACTTAACAGAGCTTGATGCTTTGTTCTCAGGATCTGCCTCACCGGGCTTCGCGCGCGCGATGTGGAACGGTGATCTCGAGCTTGAGAAAATTCTTAAAGAGAAATATAAAGCTAGTATTCGCTGTATGCCTTTTAGAAGAGTTTTAGATGCTAGTGTTCATCCTTGTGTTATTTCTGGGCAGGTCAGTGATAAGAATTCGGAGATACTAATAGCTAAAGCTTACTAATGGCAAGATTAGTCCTTATTTTCTCTATTTGGTTTTTGGCACTTGGCGCTGGTGCCGAGATTGGTGATGAGAAATTCAGTGATGCCAAGGTTAGCTTTAAAATAGCGAACCATGTCTCTGCTTCTATTCAAGTCAAGATTTTTCATAATGGTACTCACTATAGAGATATTTATATATCGCCATATTATTTCTCTGAGCTTACTGAAGTGCCGGAAGGTGATTACACGCTAGAAGTTTATGATGTTAGTGATGTTTTTCTAGGTTATATAGAAGAAACTAAGCTGAAAAGCTCTTATGATAATGGTTCTAACCTGATATCTATTAGTAGATTCGGTCTTAAACCTACTACCACTACTAAACTAAGTTATCCTGATATTGCAGATCTTGCCGAGCGTATGGATCTTAATAAACTAGCTGCTCAGTCTGTAGTTAAGAAAATCGAAGCGGCGAATCCTATTAAGTCTCCTGTTCCAGTAGCAGTGGTATCTACTCTTCCGCGCAAGCTTAAACTTGCAAACCTTACTAACTACTTACTATATATAGAAATTAAATCTGTTCTTGGTGAAGATCTAGTAAGCCCAAGATTCTTAGCTAATGACGCTTATAGCCCAGAAACCGTTAAAGAAGCGGATTCTATAATTGTTTTTCCGGCTGATACAGTTCTGTCACTCAAAGCTTTTAAACTAAGTGAAGCTGCTGCGCGCGAGTGTTTATCTATGATTAACTGTGATAAAGTCTCAAAAACTTTTGAGACTAAAATCTCTGAACTAAAAGTCGATGATAGTGATAGTTATATTTGGATTATCGATGAGCTACCTTAAGCAATAGCTAAGAGATAGATTTCATAAATCTGACCATCTACTAATACTGTGCGCGGAGCACCTTTATAATTACGTCTCTTCTTATCGACGATCTTAGTAGTGCGGATCTTGCTAACATCATGGCTTCTTACAGCGTTAGCTTTAACCAGTTCAGATCCTGTTTTTTGTTTCTCAAGTGCGAATTCTTTACCAGCACCATCACTGTTCATGCCAGAACTTGATGGTTGTTGACCGCCACCGAAATTTCTACCGTTTACACCGTTTACTGACATCTATATAGAGCTTACCCCTAGGAGGTTAAGGGTGGGTTAAGACTAGATATCCAAGACCGCCAGCCCAGCATACTCTTCGATAAACTCTTTACGCGGCTGCACCACGTCGCCCATCAGCATATCGAATATTAGACTTGCTTCTTTCGCGTCTTCTATGGTGATCTTTTTAAGCGTGCGCGTCTGCGGATTCATAGTAGTATCCCATAGCTGCTCAGGCATCA
>CAZQXM010000095.1:0-5657 GCA_964597205.1 uncultured Gammaproteobacteria bacterium | reverse complement strand
TTAGAGCACTATTAATTACAAGACTACCTAAACCGTTTTGTGCTTTGTTGATACTTAGTAAACCTTGAGCTATATGATGCTCAGGATGTGGTGCGAAGAATCCCCATATAATTAAGGCAAGCATTATAGCGATAAATGTGTAAGCTGGAAAGGCAATCACAGCAGCTGATTCACGCACCCCGCGTAAATTAATGAAAGTGATAAATAAAACAAAAATCAAAGCAAGATTGGTTTGCAAATGATGTGGCACTAATCCAGTTGATGTAATAGCAGCAGCTCCAGCTGATACACTCACGGCTACTGTTAGTACATAGTCAACTAATAAAGCTGCACCTGCTATTAAACAAGCAGTCTCACCTAAGTTTTCTTTAGCGACTACGTAAGCACCGCCACCATCTCTATAAGCACGAATCACTTGTCGGTATGAGAAAACTACTATCGCCATCAATAAGCAAATAGAAATTGCTATAGGTATAGAAAGTAAATTGGCTTGAAGTAGATACGGACTAGCAGCAAGTGCGATTAAGATCTCCTCAGTTGCGTAGGCTGTAGAAGAAAGTGCGTCTGCTGCAAAAACGGCTAAGCCTAGTGGAATATTTAAACGTTCATGAGCTTCTCTATGGCTTTCAAGAGGTTTACCGAAGATAAGTTTGCGCCATTCCATAAGAGGGATTTATATAGAGTTTAACTCTGTAGCCGCTAAGGAGCAAATTGTTAATAATTACTACCCTTTTTACTGAGCTTCAAGTATAATCGTCTCTGCTTATGAATCTAATTAACAAGTTATTACGTAAAAAACAAATCAACCAGCTTAATAATGAGCCGGTTGATAGTGCCGGGCATATCAGCCTTAATAAGATACTCACTACCCGTGATCTTACAGCTCTTGGGGTAGCAGCGATTATCGGCGCTGGAGTTTTCTCTACTATAGGTAGGGCTTGTTTTAATGGTGGACCTGCGGTTTCACTCTTATTCGTTTTTACAGCTATTACTTGTGCTTTCTGTGCTCTCTGTTACGCCGAGTTCGCTTCTCGGGTTCCAGTATCAGGTAGCGCCTATACCTATAGCTATGTAGCCTTCGGTGAATTATGGGCTTGGATTATTGGTTGGACTTTAATTCTTGAATACGCTATTGGCAATATTACTGTTGCTATTGCTTGGTCAGCTAACTTAGTTAGTTTCTTGGCTGGGCTTGGCATTCATATACCAGCGTTTCTTACCAACAGTTATTTAGGAGCATCGAAAGCCCATGAGAAGTTTCAATTACTTAGTGCTTCAGGTTCTGAGATACCAGAGCATATAGTTAATTTAAACTTGCTTTGGGAAACTGCTCCTAAGATTTTTGGTTCTATACCTTTGATATTTAATTTACCTGCCTTTATCGGTGTAACTGCTCTTACTGTCTTGGTTTATGTTGGTGTTAAAGAATCACGTAACACTACTATATTTATGGTTCTCTTTAAGGTGATAGTAGTCTTGCTTGTCATCCTTATAGGTGCTTTCTATGTTAACCCTGATAACTGGCAACCCTTCGCGCCTAATGGTGTTCATGGGGTAATGCGCGGAGTCTCGGCGGTTTTCTTCGCTTATGTTGGTTTTGATGCTGTTTCTACCACGGCAGAAGAGTGCAAGAATCCACAGAAAGATCTTCCACAAGGCATGATTAACTCTTTGATGATTTGTACTTTCTTATACATCGCTATTTCTATAGTGCTTACTGGCATGGTTAACTACACCAAACTTGATGTTGGTGATTTCCTTGCTGTTGCTTTTAATTCTGTAGGCTTGAATTGGTTCGGTGGCATTTTGGCATTTAGTGCTGTAGTTGCTACTACCAGCGTTCTCTTGGTATTCCAATTAGCTCAACCGCGTATCTGGATGGCAATGAGCCGTGATGGACTTCTGCCTAAGAAGTTCGCCTACATTCATCCTAAATACCGCACCCCTAGCTTCGCTACTATTATTATGGGCTTTATGGTAGCGGTGCCAGCTTTGATATTAGATGCTGAACTGGCTACTGATATGAATAGTATTGGAACTTTATTTGCTTTCGTTTCTGTTTGCGCGGGTGTATTACTTTTGCCTAAGAATGAGCATAAAGGTAAATTCACTGTACCTTACGTTAACAGTAGATATTTAGTGCCAGGTGCTGTTGCAATTACACTAATGTTGATTAACGTTTATAATCCTAGTTTCTTTGCTAATTTCTTCAGCCTAGATTCAGCTAGCCAAACAGCTTCAACGGTGTTCGCTCATAAACTACCTTATTTCACTTTCTTCGCTCTAGTAGTAGTGATGACGATATTAAGTGCTATTAAGAAACTATCTCTAATACCGGTTCTCGGTCTAATATCCTGCTTCTATCTAATGACAGAACTAGGCATAGCTAATTGGCAGAGATTTTTAATCTGGCTTGCGATTGGTTTGGTTATTTATTTCGTTTATGGAATCCATCATAGTAAGATGAACGAGAATAGCAAAAAGGTGACATAAGTCACGTTTTTGCGCTTTCAACAGGAGTGCAAAATCTAAAGTTCTGCATTCGAGCTCGTGCGCCTTGCATCTGGAGCAAAATACCTATTTCGAGGTGGAATTACGACTTGGCAATCTTGGCTATTACTAGTCCCGCCAACATCACGGTGACGAAACTATCTAAAATGCCAACAGTAATATAGTTATTAGCAAATCCCCACCAATTAGAGTCAGGAAGATTAGCCCATAGACTAAGGGCAAGAGCAATAACAGCGATAAAGCCTAACCTAGCTTTGTAAGTACTAGCTTTACTTTGCAAAACTAAATAAGCAATCAATAATGAAACAACAGCATCAAGCCCAAACTCTTTAAGTAGTTTAATTGGCGAGAATTTTCCACCTTTAGGTGATAGCGCGATTAGTGCTCTAGGTCCGCCAGTATCTTTTTTGCCTTGGTGCATAGATGGCAGCGAATAAACAGCTTTATCCATGCTGCTAATGTTCTCAAGCAAACAAGCTCTTACCGCTTCGTCATCTTTGAAGTAGCCGATAGTATTTTTGTGCCAAGGCAAAACCATCCAAGAGAGGCTAACCCATAAGAAAGCTACTAGTCCACCCAGTAACGCCGATTTAATTAATTTTGAAGTCATGCCTTAGATTCTAGCAAATTGATTCTTTAGTTCAAAAATAGCTTCTACTTCAACAGCGCAGCCGCCTGGTAGAGTCGCTACACCTATAGTAGAACGAGCGTGACGTCCAGCATCGCCAAAAACATCAACCATTAAATCAGAAACTCCATTGGATATAGGTGGTAAGTCAGTGAAATCAGGAATGGCGTTAATAAAAGCAGTTAATTTAATACAGCGATTAACCTTAGTTAAATCGCCATCACAAGCTTTTTTAAGTTGCGCTAAAAGACTTAGTCCGCAAGCACGAGCAGCGATCTGTGCTTCTTCAATGCTAATATCTTTGCCAAGTTTACCAGTGATTAATTTATCGCCAAGCTTGCTTACTTGCCCTGAGATGTAAACTAAATTACCGCTAATCATATAAGAGACATAGTTAGCTACTGGGCTTGGAGCCTCTGCTAATTCTATGCCAAGTTCTTGAAGTCTATCCGTTATAGTGTGCATGGATGATATTGTAGCAATAGAGCCCTTCTATGGATAGAATCAATGACCAAAGTGATAGTGAACAGTTTGCTTATGTAGCTTCTCATGATCTACAGGAGCCTTTACGTAAGATTCTCATGTTCAGCGGCAAGCTCAAAGAGGTTCTTGGTGAGACTTTGACCGAGAAAGGCGAGTATTACTTGGGGCGCATAGAAGACGCTGCTGAGCGCATGCAAGTGCTTTTAAATTCGATACTGGAGTACTCACGAGTGCAGACTACAGGCGTGGCTTTTGCTGAAACTGATCTTAGAAGTATTTTCGAAATTATTCTATTTGATTTGGATGATTATATAGTTCGTAATAAAGCCAAAATTAATTTTAGTGGTGATTTTGCAAAGATCGAAGCTGATGCTGTGCAAATTCTGCAACTATTTACTAATTTAGTATCGAACGCTATTAAATATCATAAAGAAGGAGTAGACCCTGTCTTAGAAGTTGAAGCAGAGATTAGGGATGGTATGGCTGTGATTGCTATTACTGATAATGGTATTGGTTTTGAGCAAGAATACGCTAATAAAATATTTTTGCAATTACAAAGACTGCACGGACGCAATAGTCCTTATGCTGGTACTGGTATGGGCTTAGCCATCTGTAAAAAAATAGTTGAACGTCACAACGGCAGTATCGAAGCTTTTTCTAAGCCCGGAATGGGTAGTAGTTTTGTGGTTAAATTACCTCTAGTTACAGCTTGAAGCTTGGACTTCTTGGTAGTTCTACTATGCTAGTCCAGTAATCAAGCATGGTTTTCATTTTAACTGTGTACTTAGCTATAGAACCTTCTTTAACTATGTAAGAGTTGGCAGAATTTTTATAACAGAAATCTATATCTTCTTGAGAGTTAGAAGTAGAAAGTACAGCTATAGACATTTGCTGTTGACCTTTACTAGAGAGTTCTTTAAGAGCTTCTTTGCCATTTTTGATTGGCATATTAAGGTCAAGTAATATTAAGTCGGGCTTGATCAGATTAGCTTGCTTAGCAAAGCTGCCTGATTTATACAAATAATCAATAAGCTCCTGACCATTGAAGACTCTTCTGATATTAGATTCTGGTACACCTAGCTCAGTGAGTGTATCTAAGGCAAGTGTGTAGTCATCGTCATCGTCTTCAGCGATTAATATTTTTATTGATTGTTTTTTATCGACAACAGTTAACATTAAATATCTTTCTTTTTAGCTGAAATTTTCTCAGAGAGATTAAGTCCATAGATCTCCATTACTGTCTGTTTAACCAGATCAGAATCAAGCTCAGCTTTAATTAGATATTCTTTAGCTCCGTTTTTAATGGCATTAACAGCAATGCGCTCATCACCTTGACCAGTGATAAATACTATTGGAGTCTCGAAGCCCTCAGCTCTAATTTTTTCTAATAGTTCTAATCCTGTTTCTGCACCGAGTAAGTAATCTACGAAGCAAATATCATAATTAGTTTTCTTAAGAGCTTCAATAGCTTCTTTATAAGAGCCAACGCTATGAGTGTTAAGAGCTTTATTGATAAAAGCCTCTTCCAGAAACTCTTTTAAAATCATGACATCATCATTGTCATCATCGATAATCAAGACATTCAGCTCGGTAAGCCCAACTGGCTTCTTGCTTAGAATCTGAGCCATTCCTTGACCAAACTCAAGACCAGTCATAGGGGTCTTGGCAAGAAATAATTTTTTTCTGACAGATACGGCTAAATTCTCCATATCCTTGTTATCGGCATTCTAGATTGAGTCTCAATGGGTGATAATGCCTAGTCCTTGAGTACTTCGATGATCTCTTCGAGATCTTTTTGTCTGCGCTCAAGCTCTTTAGTTAGCTTTCCGTATTCTTTTTTGATTTTTTTAGCATCATCATCAACGCCTTCTTCGATGGCTTTTTTGAGTTCTTTAGTATCGTGTTTGATACTTTGAGTTTTTTCTTTGATGATTTTTTTAAGATCTTTTGTCGCTGCTGCTTCTTCAGCTCGCGCGGCATTTAAACCGAGGCTTAAGCAGAGTATAAGAATAATATAGTTTAGTTTCATGGCTAA
>CAZQXM010000094.1:0-5811 GCA_964597205.1 uncultured Gammaproteobacteria bacterium | reverse complement strand
CCCTTTTTATTTTGTTTGATTCTGATTTTGGATTTAGTAGCGGCCATATTTAGACATCGAGCCAGTCGAGAAAGTTCCCGTAGACCCCTATAAGATAATGTAACAGCCAAATTCCATTATTACAATGTCGTTATACAATGTATTTAGTGTTTGAAGAACAGGATAAATCTCTTAACTACTGGCAAAGGCGAGCTTACCAAAGCGCTTTCCTTGGTATTTGGATAGCTATATTCTTTTATTTTGTAATGCTCAGTAAGCCGGTTTGGGGGATATTTACCTCGATGTTTTTGGCAGTTCTACTGTATTACTTGTTTTCGGCTCCAGTTAGCTTTTTAGCCCGCTATCTTAAATCACGTGTATTTGCAGTTGTGATTATTGTTTTATCAGTGTTTTTTATTATTGCCATGCTTGGTGTTTACATAGCACCGCAGATTATTATTCAGGCAAAACAGTTCGGCACCATAATCCCATATTTACTAGGTGAGCTGCAAAAAACCATTATTATTATCAACGGCTATCTAGCTAGTTATCATATTGAAATTCCAGTTCATTATTTCAATGAAGATGAGTTTAGTAACTCGGTCTTGCCTGTGTTGAGTAAATTTAAAATTACTGATGTAGGTGCTTCTATTGGTGGCTTTATTGTCGGTGGCATGGCGACTTTGCTTTATAGCTTACTAACTTTTATAGTTACATTTTATTTACTGGTTGATGGTCAGCGTGCTTGGGACATTATTATTCTGCCTTTTAATAAACGCTTCCAAATGCATCTTAATGCTATTCGTGCTCGAGTGAATTCTTCACTGCACGCTTATATATTAGGACAGTTCCAAATCGCCTCTATGACAGCTTCTGTAATGTTCATTACCTACGCAGCACTTGGTAGTAGTTATGCTGTTCTTCTTGGCGTGTTTCAAATGCTAGAGATAGTGCCGATGATAGGCACTTGGGTAGCAATAGTCCCTTCACTGGCTGTTATTGCTTATACTTCCGGTTCAACTAAATTCTTAATTGCTTTAGGAGTCTATTTATTCTACACACAGATTGTTCGTGATAATTTTGTGGCGCCTCGAGTGATGGGTGATGCACTTGGTTTCCATCCATTAGGCATAGTAATTGCTTTTGCAGTTGGAGCTAATCTTGCTGGGGCGGTTGGAGTGATATTAGCCTTGCCGATCATGGCAGTTATTGCGGCGATAATAGGACACTTCATCGAAATGTCTAAATTAAAATCTCGTTAGGGTTCGGTATCTTATGCCTTATCTGCGTCGTTACATTTCGCCCTCGCAATCCTCATGTATGTATCATATACACTCCGGTTGCTCGGGCTCATGTGCCTAGCATCTAAGGCATAATCTAACCTCACCACTGTTAAACGCGATTGCACTCAATAAACTGGTCATTGCGAGTCGCGAAGCGACGAAGCAATCCTTCAATAAGTCGGCACTGCCGGATCCACATCCGAAGACCATCCAGCTATCCCACCATCTAAATTAAATAAATTCTCAAAACCATGAGCCTGCTCTAACCAAGCAATAACTTTGCGGCTGCGACCACCATGGTGGCAGTGAATTACCACTGTCTTGTCGCGCGGTATCTCTGAAACTCGTTCTGGAATTTCATTCATGGTGATTAGCTTGGCGCAAGGTAGTTTGCAATAATCATACTCGTCTTGGCGGCGCACATCAATCACTAAGCAGTCTTCTGGCTTGCTTTCTAGTAGTTCTTTGAGCTGCGTGGGGCTGATTTCTTTAATCATGTCTAATTATTATATCGCTATAATTATCCCCAGTGGCTACACTTAAGCGCAATCGCTATGTCTATGGTCCCGTGCAATCTTGGCGCGGCGGCACTTCGCTGGGCATAGACCCTATTGGTGATATTAGTACTTGTAGTTTTAATTGTGTTTACTGTCAGTTAGGTAAAATCCAAAACATAACTAGCGTAGTTAAAACTTACGTCCCTACTGAATATATTCTTGAAGACTTAATGGTTATGGAGCGTGAGGGAATCTTCACTTTCGCTAGCACTACTAGCCGCGCGCCGAAGATAGATGTGATCACCTTCGCTGGCTCGGGCGAGCCTACTCTAGCTGAGAACCTTGGCGAAATTATAGATTCTATTCGTGACCTTACTGAGGGTGTCTATGGAATTAAAGTTCCAATATCTATTCTTACTAATGCTACTTTGCTTGGTGATGCTCTGGTGCGCAAGCGCGCAAGCAGGGCTGATAGGCTTTCACTTAAACTAGACGCTGTTGATGATACGACTCTGCAAGCTATTAACCAACCTGCTCCTGGTGTGACCATGGCTAGTATTTGTGCAGGCATTAAAAAGTTTCAGCAAGAATACGGCGCTAAGACGGATCTACAACTCCAAATCATGTTTATGCCTAAATATGCTGGTGATGATTCATTTATTACTAAGCTCGCTGCTTTAATAGCTGATCTTGGCGTCACTAAGATCCAAATCAACACCCCAACCCGTCCTAAACCAAAATCAAAACAATATATTATTGAAACTCGTGGTAATCACTACCACGATTCTAGTAACGCTGAGTTCGCTGGTGAGGTTGTGGAATATACTGAGCTGCCAGTTATCAGTCAAGAACAGGCGTTCAAGCTTGAAGATAGGCTTAGAGAGTTGCTCGCTGAGCGAGGCATGTCTAAAGTGGAGATTGTTAATGTCTATAAACGTTAATCCAGTTGCTGCTTTTTATCCAGTCTTGCGTTTGCCGCAAGCAGAGATATTTACTAGAGATGCTTCAAATCTTTTGAGTTTCTATTATTGTGTTGTTGATGCGGTCTCTGATGCTGCTAGTCGCTTTGGTGAAACTAAAGCTCAATTAGAGATTAGTCTAGCCTCTCCTGAGATTGAACGCTGTTTACCCTTGTTATTGGATTACGCTGCTGAGCGTGATGTCGAGATATCGCTTGCTTCTTTGTGTTCGGAAGATGATTACCAACGCTTAGCTGCTTGTGATTATGCTTTGCAAGTTTTCTCGCCTGGTGTGGTTGATGGTTTAACTCTAAGATCCTGTGAGAATGAGTCTTTGCGCTATATCCCAGGGGTTTATACTAAGCATGATTTTGATTTGTTAACTAATTTTGCTAGTCAGGATTTAAGCTGTTTAACTACTATTAAAGTTTTCCCAGTTACTGCTGATGACGCTAAAGATTTAGCTGAATTCTTGGAAGGTCCCTTCCGTGAGCTTAAAAAAGCTCGTAAAGATCGCAAGCTAATAGCCGTCTCTAAAGATTTGCGCGAGCAATATTTAATGGATAAGGGTTTCACTATGATTTCAAGTCCTAGTGATTATATGATGCTGCGTAAATATTTTCTCAAAGACGAAAAAATACGTTTATTAGCAGTAGAGCCTGGTGATCTTAGTGCTAATGATATTTCAGGTATTGAATTAGTTAAATTCTTGCGCTCAGAGTTCCCTGATCTTAAAATTATCGCTGCCGGGATTACTAGTCTTAATAAGCCTGAACTATTAGCTAGTGTTTTCGCTGCAGGAGCTAATGCTATCGCTTCTGCGATATTTAAAATGCCTTTAAGCCGTTTGCAGCATGGTTTTGAGCTTGATGATTACCCTTCTGTACTTGCTGAGATGCGAGTTGAGATGGCTTGCGAGCTTGCTAGTATTTATAATCTTATTAATCAATGCAAAATTCAGACGGTTTCCTAAATATAGTTCTCTATCAACCTGAGATTCCGCAGAACACTGGAAATATAGCGCGTATGTGTGCGGCTAATAAACTTAAATTACATCTTATTGAACCACTCGGTTTTGTATTGAGTGACAAACACCTTAAGCGCGCAGCTTTAGATTATTGGGAATTTTTGGATTACGAAATATATCCAAGTTGGGATAAATTTATCGAAGTTGCGCGCGGAAATTTATGGATGTTCTCAACCAAGGTTACTAAATCTTATTGGGATGCTGGTTATCAGCGAGGCGACTATCTAGTCTTCGGTCCAGAGACTAGAGGTTTACCTGCTGAACTCTTGGCTAAGTATGCTGATACATCTGTGACTATACCGATGCGCTCAGAGAATGTACGGTCGCTGAACTTGGCTAGTACTGTGCAGACGGCTTATTATGAGGCGTTTAGGGTTTGCGAATTAGCTTTTAAAGGATAATGTCGCCTTGTCTTAGAATTTCTAGCTTGTCATCAGTGATTTTTACTATGGTGCTAGCGCTATTGCTTGGGCTTTCGTAGGGTTCAACTATGATATCTACCTGCTTTGAAAACTGCATGCAAGCTTCCTGATAATCGCGCACAGGCTCTTGACCACTAAGATTTGCGCTAGTGCTGAGTAAGACACCATTAGTTACCTGATCTAAGAGTTTCATAACAGATATAGAATTAGGCACTCTTAACCCTATATACTCTTCTCCAGGATTTACCCAATCCGGTAATAGTGAAGATCTGCGCACTATGATGGTGAGCGCTCCCGGCCAATACCGAGTAGCTAATTCCTCAGCCACTTCACTCCACTCTGCAGCATATGGCTTCAAGATTTCTAAAGAAGACCCGAATAAAATTAATGGTTTACTAGCCTCACGTTGTTTAATCGCATAAATCCTCGCTACGTTCTGCTTAGCTTCTGAGCTATCTATTCTACAGACCAGCCCCCAGACTGTATCCGTTGCGCATATTGCTAATTGCCAATTCTTAAGCACCACTAAATCATACTAGCAAACGTAATTTATTTAGTCTCTCAGTGGTTTTGTTGAAATTAGCACATTGATTTTCATATGCCTTTTGTTTGCTATTTAGTTCATGACTTATTCCGTTAATCATAGCGATTGTGCCTAGGATGTCTGGAGCGTCTCCCCAGACATCATTAGAAACAGCAAGCTTAGCTACTTTCTCGCTGTACTCTGTACATGCAGTTAAGAGTCTGGCTTGTAAATCATCTATAGCAATAGCTATAGGATGAGTCTCAATTAACTGGATGGCTCTTTTGTTTTGAATTGCATTTTTTTCTATTTCTTTGGCTTGAATTTCACGTTTAACTTGTGCGACCTTTTCTAGCCTTTTAGTTTCTACTTGGTTGCGAGCCACTTTCTTGGCATTTTGGAGTTTTTGATCTAATTCTTCTTGAAATTTTCTATCTTCTTCTATTTGACGTTCTTGTTCTTTTCTTTCTTTGCAAGTAAATTGATCGAAGAAGCTTACACAACTATGCCAAATTGATTTACCGAAGCTGCAAGCTTTATCCCAGAGAGAACTAAGGCTTGAGTATCCTGGCAAGAAGCTTCCTATGCTAGTACCGATGCTAGATAGAGCTTCAGAAGCAGTTTCTACAACTTTTACTACGCACGGCGGTGCAATAGCTTTCACCTGCTCGCTTACATTCTTTACTATTAGCGTGCAAGAATCCCCAATGCACTTTGCTGTTGCTCTTAGATTCTTACCAGCTTCTACTAGTTGAGATTGCGCCTCACTTGGTAAATTTTGAAAGCTAGTTAATACTGTATCTAGCCAACCTTTTTCTTCAGCAAGTTCTTTTTTTGCTGCCGCTACGGTTTGATCTATTTTTTTAACTGCTGGCGCTGTAACAGAATTAAATCTGTCTTCAGCTTCAACTGTTAGACCAGCCGAGCAGCCATTATCCCCTTCTGTGTTTTCAGATTGAAGTTCGCATTCTTCAGTCTTGTTTTTATTTACTGACTTGGGTTCGCATTTCCCTGCCAGCACCCCTAAGGCCGCCTGAACTAAGTTATCCATATTTACCACCTATTTAGTCAAGCTATATTAGAAAGTGAGGGTATTTACCTATTTGATATAAATATTTATT
>CAZQXM010000093.1:0-5816 GCA_964597205.1 uncultured Gammaproteobacteria bacterium | reverse complement strand
GGATAAATGTTTTAAAACTAAAGTAAATGAAAAAACTACTTAATAAAGAAGAAGCCTTAAGATTATTTGCTGATCTGCGCGCGGCAGGCAAGACTATAGTCGCCACTAATGGCTGCTTTGATGTTTTGCATGTGGGGCATAGTCGTTATCTAGCTAAATCTCGCGAACTGGGAGATTGCTTGGTAGTCGGGCTCAATTCTGATTCTGGGGTGCGCAGACTTAAGGGTGCTAGTAGACCTATTAATAATGAACTGGATAGGACTGAATTGTTACTGGCTTTAAGTGCCGTAGATTTTGTGGTGATTTTTGAAGAGGACGATGCTTCAGAGTTTCTTAAGCTAGTTAAACCTCATATCTATACTAAGGGTGGCGATTATGATTTAAGTACTTTGCCTGAAGCTAGTACAGCAAGGGCACTTGGCACTAAAATAGTCTTAGTGGAACTGATCGAAGGTAAGTCAAGCACGAATATAATTAATCAAATTAAATGATAATAAGGTTAGTCACTCTATTGTTGATGCTAACAATGCAAGTAGTAGTCTTAGCAGTAGACGAACCTATCTTTGAAGCGAATATTAGTGCTGCTGAAATTGCACTTGATGAAACGCTTACTTTAACTATTACAGTTAGAGCTAATAGTATCGGTAAATTAAGGTTCCCGGTTGAGACTGAAGATTTTATTGTGGTAGCTCAAAGTCAAGCTACTAATATCAAGATAGTTAATGGAGCCAGATCTCAGCAACATCGTATAACTTTGATGATAGAACCTAAGCATGTCGGTAAATTTACTTTGCCATCTGCTGCTATAGATGCTGGAGGCTTTACTCACACTAGTGATCCGGTGACTATAGCTGTGCTTGCGGCGCGCAATCCTTCGGCAGTTCCTGCCAGCAGTCCTGCTCCTAGTCCAGTTGCTAAGGCAAGTACGGCTCCAGTGGCGAAACAAGGCTCTAAGGTCTTTGCTAGATTATCCGCTTCTAACGTTCATCCATATATGGGCGAACAAATAAAACTCAAGATGCGTATTTATCATCAAGGTAATGTTAAACGTATAGATTTTAATAACGGCGCTTTTAGTTTTGATAATTTCTTGCAAGAGAAGATCGATGGTGGTGTTGAGGGTGAAGAAACTATCGATGGTGTTAAATATTATTACTATGAAATGGCAAGTATACTTTACCCGGTTAAAGCGGGAACTACAGTTATTCCAGTGCAAACTTTAAAAGTTACAGTTGTTGATGTTGATGCTATGAGAGCTAGAGCTTTTGATCCTTTTGCTCAGTTAGTAGCTAGGTCTTTTGAATCTGAGCAGGAGATTAGTTCTAATAATTTAGTTGTTAACGTACGCAGTCTACCAAGTCCAGCGCCTAAGGGCTTTAGCGGCTATGTAGGCACTCTGTCACTAAGTTCACAATTAGATAAAACTAGTGTTGAAGAAGGGACTGCAGCCATGTTAACTATGGTGGCAACTGGCACGGGTAATGCCAAATCTTTAGTTTTGGATTTAGTGCCTAAATCTAATCAATATACAATTTTCGAAGACAAGAAAAATATCAATGCTAGTGTCAGTGGTGGTGTTAAGAGTTTTAGATCCACGGCGCGCAAAGCAATTATTCCTAAACGTAGTGGTAAATTGACAATAGATCTAGCGCCATTAATTTATTTCAATCCAGCTAGTCAGCGTTATGAAACCATCTCTGGGCGCAAGTTAGATTTAGACGTGATAGCTAGTACGGGTGCTGATAAAGATGAATCGAAACTAGAGCTTGATAATGAGCAAGAAGAAGCTAATACAGAGCTTATGTCCGTTGCTAATACTAAGATACTTGCTAGAGCTAAGCCATTTACTCTGCCGCTTTGGTTGATGTTCGGTTTAATAATTCTGCTTAATATGATTTATGTCTTTATGGGCTTGCGCGGTCATTTAGCTAAGCTAACTGACTTGCAATTAGGTTCAGCGAGCTTTGCTAAGACTGCTAAAGCGATTAAAACAGCAAGTTCTATAGATGAAGTGACGGTATTACTAAAAGATTTATTTACCAAGTTTGAACTTGAAACTACCAGTATTACTGAGTTTTTTGCTCATACTGACCAATTACTCTATAGCGGACAAAGTGAGGGCAGATTGGAAGAAGTTAAGGCTAAAGCTCTAGAATTAATTGAGGAGTTGAAGCGCAATGCCAAGTAAATCACAGTTAGATTATGCTCAAAAGCTCTACCTTAATGGTGATTATGCTCAAGCTGCACTAAGTTTTGAGGCTATTGCTAAGCATGATAGCCAAAACCCATATCTCTTAATTAATACTGGCAATGCTTATTACCGTAGTGGTGACTATGGCAAGGCTTTAGCCAAATACTATCAAGCTAAAAAATATATTCCTCGTGATCGTGATCTCAATCATAATATGCAAATCTTATTGGATGAACTTAAGCTTGAGCAGCCAGCGATGCTTGGTTACGGCTATATGACTTTATTTGAGTCATTTTTGTTTTTGCTCTTAGCCAATATATTATTTATTTTCAGAAGAAGATTTTTGCCTAAGACGGCTTTGCGCTATTTAATGATAGTGATTTTCAGTTTTAGTCTTTTGAATTTCCTCTTTATAGCTAATAATCAAGAGATGAAAAAACATGCCGTTGTTGTGACAGCCACTCATGCTCGTTCTGGTAACAGTGAGCAATTCCCCGAGTTATTCGAATTATTATCAGGGCAGATAGTAGAACTAGTGGGCAGTGATGATGGATGGTCTGAACTTAGCTTAGCCAAGAAGCGGGGTTGGGTGGCGAATGGGGAAATTGAGGTTATATAGCAAAGTTTAAATGGTGCACTCGTGTTTAAAGCGCAGAAACGTGACTTCGGTCACGTTTCTGCTATGAGTGCAGAATCCACAGCTGTCACATATAATGGAATAGTGAATAATAAATTTCCAGATGACTTTATATGGGGTGCCGCTACCGCAGCCTATCAAATCGAAGGTCATCCTGATGAAATTAAACATAGACTCTCTGATTGGTCACGCTGGAATGGCGTAATGAAACCCACTGGCAAAGGTCAAGCCGTTAAACATATAGAGCATCTTGATGAAGACATAAGCTTAATTAAAAATCTCAATCTTGGCGCATATAGATTTTCTTTTAACTGGGCAACTCTGCACAGGGGTCCTGGTAAGTTCGATAAAGAGACCATCGCCTTCTATAAATCATTATTAGCTAAACTAAAACCAGTTAAAGCTTTCGCTACTATAGTGCATTTTACTTTGCCGTATTGGCTTGCTAAAAATGGCGGTTGGCAGAATCCAGAAACTGCGCGCGAGTACGCGAATTACACGCAGATGCTAGTCGATGAGTTCGGTGATTCGATCTCACATTGGATTACCCTTAATGAGCCTAATATTTTTCTTTGGTTCGGCTACGAGAGTGGTATCTGGCCGCCCGGCTACAAGAATGCTTGGGACCGCTATTTAGAGGCTTTTCAAGGCATGCTTACTGGACATAAATTGGCTTACGCATTGATTAAATCTCAGTACCCTGAGTCGCAAGTAGGTTTTGCTCAGAATCTATATCATTTTGAGGCTGAAGATGAGCTTGGTGCTATTGGTAAATATCTGCGCTCACAAATTCACAACTATGCTTTTATTGAAGCTTGCGTGGAAATGAATGCATTAGATTTTCTAGGCATTAACTATTACACTCGTTTTAAATACAAGTTTAACCCTGAAGCTTATGACTCGGCTAATACCAAGCTGCGCTCAAGAGTCTGGGCTGAATTAATGAAGCCAGAACTAGATACTAATGATCTAGGCTGGGAAATTAATCCTGAAGGTTTATACAAGGTGCTGACAGCAGCTAAACTCAAATGGATACTAGGAGATCGTCCTATGTACATAACAGAGAATGGTTATTCATGTTTAGAGGATAAAAATCACCCAGGTATCCATGCTGAGAATTCTAAATCGCGCGATGCTGTATCAGATATAGATGACAGTTATCGTATAGATTTTATTTGCGAGCATCTCAAGGCTTGTCAGAGAGCTATAGCTGATGGAGCTAATTTGCAAGGATATTTTTATTGGAGTTTATTGGATAACTTCGAGTGGGCACTTGGCATGGAGCCGAGGTTTGGCTTAATACATGTTGATCAGCAAAGCTATAAGCGCACTAAGAAAGCATCATATAAGTATTATGCTGAAGTAGCGAGAACAAGTATCGTCAACTAGTATTGATGACCATTTTCTCAAGAAAAGTATATAATCATCCTTAGTGTCAATTTCTAAATATCTTAAAACCCTAAGACAAGATTTGCCCGCAGGTTTGGCGGTGTTTTTTGTGGCGGTGCCGCTGTGTCTGGGGATAGCTCATGCTTCCGGGGCGCCAATGCTCAGTGGGCTTATCGCTGGCATAGTCGGTGGTATTGTTGTTGGGCTTATTAGCGGTTCGCCCTTGAGTGTAAGCGGTCCTGCTGCTGGTCTTACTACTATTGTTTTGCTTGGCATAGAGAAGCTTGGTAGTTTTGAAGCCTTGCTACTCGCTATTGTTATTGCTGGATTTTTCCAAATTATATTAGGCTTTATTCGAGCTGGAGTGATAGCTAAGTATTTCCCTTCTTGCGTTATAGAAGGCATGCTTGCTGCAATTGGAATGATCTTGATATTTAAGCAGCTTCCTCACTTACTGGGTTATGACGTAGAGGCGATGGGAGTTGTTGAATATACTTTACATTCACATGATATCGCTGTCCCTCCAATTAATGGGCATGAGGAGAATACCTTTACTCTAGTGTTACACTCGCTTAGCCACATCACACCAGCGATTGCGATAGTTGGTATTCTTTGTTTAGCTTTTCTCTTCGGTTGGGAAGCGACTATGGGGCGCAAACTTAAACTTGTACCTGCTGCTGTTGCAGTGGTTGCCTTTGGTGTTATTGCTGTTGCAGTCTATAGATTTTTGGACCCTAATGCCGCTTTTGAATCTGAGCATTTCGTTAATTTACCGTTAATTAGCGGTTGGGACTCGCTCGTTTCTCAGCTGAAGTATCCAGATTGGTCTTTATGGAAATCGGCAGCGGTATATAAAGTAGCTTTTAGTATCGCCTTCGTTGCTTCCATTGAGTCACTACTCTCTGTAGAAGCTACTGATAGACTGGATCCACATAGGCGCACCACCCCGACCAATAGAGAGCTTGTAGCTCAAGGTATTGCAAATACTGTCTCTGGGTTCTGTGGCGGGCTGCCGGTCACCGCTGTTATTGCTCGAAGTACGGTAAACGTCTCTGCTGGTGCTCAATCTAAAGTATCAGGGATATTTCATGGTTTGCTTCTACTTATTGGTGTACTTTTTCTTGCAGCCTATATTAATTTAATCCCGCTCTCTGTTCTTGCGGCGATTTTAATTTTTACTGGTTATAAACTAGCTGCTCCAGTGAAGCTTTATAAGCAATTTCAGCAAGGACTGGATCAGTTTATACCTAGTCTTATTACTACGGTTAGTATTCTGCTCTCTGATCTGTTAATCGGTGTGCTTATTGGTACCGTTGTATCAGCTTTATTTATTGTGGCGAGGACTTACACAGCGCCGAGCGTTATTATTCAGGATTTTGGTAAGAAAAAACGCATAACTTTAGGCGAGAGTATTACGTTCTTGCATAAATATAAGATAGTGAAGCTTCTGCAAAGTATACCCGAGAACTCAACTCTGGAGATAGACGCAAGTAAAACTATATTTATAGACCATGATGTAGAAGAAGAGATTAATGAGTTTAGGCAGGTTGCTGCTGATAAAAATATACAGCTGATATTTGGCGGGATGGTACATAAACA
>CAZQXM010000092.1:0-5838 GCA_964597205.1 uncultured Gammaproteobacteria bacterium | reverse complement strand
GGCGATCTTGAGAGATCGATTAAGTTTTACACTGAAGTTTTAGGCATGCAATTATTGCGCCGCAAAGATTATCCAGAAGGTAAATTTACTTTAGCGTTTGTGGGTTACGGTGATGAAGCTTCGCACCCCGCTATAGAGCTGACTTATAACTGGGACACTAGTTCTTATGATCTTGGTAATGGTTTTGGGCATATCGCACTTGAAGTAGATGATGTATATGCTGCTTGCGAGCTGCTTAGAGCCAAAGGCGCAAAAATCACTAGAGAACCAGGCCCCATGAAGCACGGAAGTTCGGTACTTGCTTTTGTTGAAGATCCTGATGGCTATAAGATTGAGCTTTTGAGTCCGAAGCGCAGAGATTAAAAGGAAAACCCCACAACTTCGGGGTTGTGGGGTTTGACGGGCATTGTGAGGAGAGGAAATTACTTCACATTGACTTTGATTTGTTTTGGCTTAGCTTCTTCTCTTTTTGGGATGGAGACACTGAGCACACCGTTTTGGTAATTGGCTTCTATTTTTGATGCGTCGATGTCTTCACTTAGAGGTAGAGCACGTTCGAATTGTCCGTGGAAGCGCTCACTGCGCAGACAGCCCATATCTTGGGTACTTGATTCGAGTTTTTTCTCACCTTTGATAAAAAGAGTTTTGCCTTGCACACTAACTTCGATATTGTTTTTATCGACACCTGGTAGATCAGTGGTTACCACCAACTTATCTCCGGAGTCGTGAATATCGGTGCTAGGTAACCAAGTACCGATAGGCGGTCCTGAACTTTCATAACCGCGCGTAAGATTAAGTAATGAGCTATCGAAGAATCGATTCAAGTCACTTTGTAAGTCTTCGATAAGATTGAGCGGGCTAGCGTGTTTTACAGTTGTCGTTTTTCTGTATGGTATTAATGACATGATTGACCTCCTGTTCTATTTCAAGGATTACTTTTATGCCATCTGCTTTTACTTTACGGACGTTCATTAGATACCAAACTTGGTCCAGCTTTTTTAACTCTCGCTTCGAGTATAGCCGGGCTTGACCTTCCCGCTTGCGAGGCGGGGAGACTATGCCTTCGCTATCTAATTGTTTAAGGACCCAGATTGGTATTGTAAGTAATTTGCAGACAACACCACTGCTATAAATCGGCTCGTCAGGTGAAATATAGAACTCGTCTATAAGCTCTGTCTCTGAGGGGAAGCCCTTACTTGAGTTCTTTTTTTTGACTGACACGATTTATGCCTTGTAGGGATATTATACCCAGAGTCGCAAAAAATATAACGTATTTAAATATTAAATATTCGTAAAACGAATATAGTATTTCGAAAATCGAAATACTGTTGCAGTTAGGCTATTTCTTCCAAATATCCTAATAAAATCGTCATACATTTCCCCTCAAACCCTGCTAGACTAAGGCACGTGCACGATATTAACAAGATTCGCAATATAGCGATAATAGCCCACGTTGACCATGGCAAGACTACTTTGCTTGATACCATTTTGGATCAAACTGGCTGCTTCAGTCAACACAAGGACTACGGCACTTGCGTTATGGATAGTAACCCTCTTGAGCGCGAGCGCGGAATTACTATTCTTAGTAAAAATACTTCTATTCAATACAAGGACTATCGCGTAAATATCGTTGATACTCCAGGTCACTCTGACTTCGGTGGTGAAGTTGAGCGCGTGCTTGGTATGGTTCAAGGTTGTCTGCTCTTAGTGGATGCTTTTGAAGGTCCGATGCCACAGACTCGTTTCGTTCTTGGTAAAGCTTTCGAGAAAGGTCTGAAACCAATTCTAGTAATTAATAAAGTAGATAAAATTAACGCCGATATTCCTAAAGTTATAGATGAAGTTTATTCACTATTCATAGATCTTGGTGCTGGTGATGATCAGATTGATTTCCCGATTATCTACGCTTCTGGTACTAATGGTGTTACCAAACTTACTCTAGAAACGGCTCTTGAAGCAATTGCTAAGCAAGAGAAAAGCATATCTTCAATTCTTGACACTGTGGTCTCTGAGATCCCAGCTCCTAGCGGTGATCTTAATAAGCCTTTTCTTTTCCAAACAGTTAGCCTTGATGCTAACGAGTACATGGGCAGAATGTTAGTTGGACGCGTGCTTGATGGCAGCGTGAAAGTTAACGACCAGATTAACTTAGTTAAAACCACTGGCGAAATCATCAAAAAGAAAATTGCTCGCATCTATGGTTATATCGGACTTGAGAAAGTAGAAGTAGAAGAGGCTAAAGCAGGCATGATAGTGATGCTTGCTGGCGTGCAAGAAGGTAATATTGGTGACACTGTTTGTGACCCATCATTAACAGAGGCGTTGCCGTCAATCAAGGTTGACGAGCCGACTCTAGAGATGGTTTTTTCGGTGAATGACAGCCCTTTTGCTGGCACTGAAGGTAAATTCGTAACATCTCGTCAAGTGCGTGATCGTTTGATGAAAGAGCTAGAAACCAACGTGGCTTTGCGTGTTGATGAGACAGATCGTACTGATATGTTCAACGTAGCTGGACGCGGTGAGTTGCATCTTGGTATTTTGCTTGAGAATATGCGCCGTGAAGGTTATGAATTGCAAGTTTCTAAACCTAAAGTTATTATCAGAGAAATTAATGGTGTGAGGTCAGAACCATTCGAGGATTTAGTTCTTGATATGGAAGAAGAGTTCGGTGGTTCTTGCATCGATGCTTTGAATCGTCGTCGTGGTGAGATGGTATTTATGGATACTAAATCAGGACGTACTCTACTGCGCTATATAGTTCCAACCCGCGGGCTGATTGGTTTTGGTAGTGATTTCGTGCGTATGACTAAAGGCTCTGGAATCATGAGTCATTCTTTTAGAGAGTATCGTCCTTATTCTGGTGAGATTGGTCAATTAAGACCAGGTGCTTTGGTGAATCTTGAAAGTGGTGTTGCTACCACTTACGCGCTTGAGCAATTCAGTGATAGAGGAATATTTTTTGTTGAGCCAGGTACTAAAATCTATAAAGGTATGGTGGTTGGTGAAGCTAATCGTCCGCAGGATATAGAATTGAATCTAACCAAAGAAAAGGCGCTCACTAACATGCGTGCTGCTGGTTCAGATGCTACTGTACCGCTTAAAGTGCCGCGCAAAGTCAATCTTGAAGAAGCTCTAGTTTATATCAACGATGACGAGCTAGTGGAGATTACTCCAGAAAATGTGCGTTTGCGCAAAAAAGTTCTTGATAAAAAAGCTGTGCGTAAAGCTGCTATGAACTGCTAAAAAAATGCGGTACAGCTTGTTCCCAGACTGTACCGCGCTTGACCATCTGTTGATCCTAGCAAATAATCCTTAAGAAAAACTTAAAATGTTTATCATTTTTTAAGAATTACTGTCATTGCGAGGCACATAGTGCCGAAGCAACCCGTTACTTACCTAAATTCCAGCCAGTTTTAGCTCCCTTGGCTGCGCCAGAGCCTAAGCCTTTTATGGCGCCGGTCACTCCACCAAGAATAATATGTAGTGGTTTCATAATTAGGGTTGATGAGGTTGGGTGCATGGGGCTCATCACCATAGTTACATTATCAGCTGCACCACTTAAGGCTCCATGTACCATACCGAAAACCGCTCCCAGAGGGATTCCTACTACTGCTGCCACTGTCCTTACTGGTGCAATTACTGGAGATCCACCTTGTTGAGCTTCTTCAGCTTTGACTACTTGTTGAAGACCTAAAGCGATACTTGCAATAATCAATAATATGCAGATTTTTTTGGCTGACATGTAATTTTTGACGAGTTATCTTAGGGAGAAGTTCCTAGTTTAAGGATAATTTAGTGCTAATAATATGCGTAAAGCGTTATTATTAACTTGAATTGTAATGCAAGTGGGAAAGACCGATTTAGAAAAGGCGCGAAATAAGCTTTTCAAGTTGGATGGTGAGTTCTATTCACATCTTGCAGTTGGCTTTAATACTTACGAGGCGGATGTTGGTAATGATAATAAGCCTAAGAATATTTCAAAAGTAGATGAGAGGTTGCATAATCACCTAAATCAATATGCAGATCAGAGAATAGGTCTAGCTAACGAAATAATTAGAGCAAAAATTAAAGAAGTAATGGGTCAGAATAAAAAGCATGTTGATCGTAAAAGTAAATCTAAGGCTAAATCTGTTGCAGTAGTTCGTATAGGTCAGACTATAACAGTTATAGAAACAGCAGTCATGTTTGTTGGTGAGGCTATTAAACGGTTACCAGTTAAAGTGCAAGATTTCTTTAAGCAATTAACAAGAACACTTGCTGAAAGGCTAGTAGGTGAAAATATACTTGAACAAAGAAGAATACTTGCACTTAGGCGTATTGATGAAGACACTTCGGAATCTAAACTAATTAGAGAAACAGGCTATGGATGGTTGCTTGATAATCAAACATTGCTCAATTACATAGATAGAGACGATGAGACTAGAAAATTGTTAAAACCTTTACATCAACGGAAGCCAAATATGGTAAGAGATCTTAAACTAAAGGCTCCTATTAAATAATTTCAAATACTGCCCGTACCCTTGTGCTTCCAGCTCAGAGACTGGAATAAAGCGTAATGCTGCAGAGTTAATGCAGTATCGTAAACCAGTAGGCTTAGGTCCATCAGGGAAGAGGTGCCCAAGATGTGAATCTGCAATTCGCGAGCGAACTTCAACGCGTCTCATACCATGACTAGTATCTTCGCGTTGCTCTGTGCCTTCAAGGCACTGATAGAAAGACGGCCAGCCAGTACCAGAGTCGAACTTATGCACAGATGTGAATAAAGCTTCGCCGCTAACTATATCTACGTAGATGCCTGGCTCATGATGATCCCAATACTCGTTGGCGAATGGTCTTTCGGTACCATTCTCCTGAGTAACGTAACATTGAATATCACTGAGCCCAGCTCGCTTAGCAGCTTCTATATATCTAGCCCTGCCAGAACCCTCGCTGTATCTTTTATAATGCATTGGTTGTTTGAGGTGATAGTCTTGGTGATACTCTTCAGCTTCGTAGAATTTAGTTGCAGGAAGAATTTTAGTAGCGACGGGCTTTTGGCGCTTGATGGCTTCTTCTTGTTTAGATTGTTCAGCTGTTAAGCGTTGGGTTTCATCGTGATAGAAGATAGCGGTCTGATACTGCGGTCCGCGATCAGCGAACTGACCGCCAGCGTCAGTGGGATCAATCTGTAACCAAAATACCTTTAGTAATTGAGCATAGCTAGTAAGAGCCGCATCATAGCTCACTTTTATGGCTTCATAGTGTCCGCTCTCGCCAGTACATATATCTTCGTAAGTCGGGTTTTCTATATGACCAGCGGTGTAGCCGGCGATTACCGATTTAACGCCGGGGAGTTGCTGGAACGGCGCGGTCATGCACCAGAAGCAACCACCAGCAAAGCAGCCTATCCGCAAATCGCCAACTACTGCGTTATGCTCGTCCTCGCAATCCTCATTGACGAGCTCAGTCAACTCCGGTTGCTCGGACTTCGCATGCCTTGTATTTGGACGATTTTCGAATAGGCTGTCACTAGTCATTATGTAGTAGTGAACTGATCTATTTCTTCACCAAGTTTAACTATAGACTTAGCAACTTTATTAAGTTCCTTGAATGTGGCGATATGCACCATGGCATCACCTTGATTTACTAGCGGTAATATCGTTAAGCCGATAATTAATCCGGCTTGCGGTACCACGACATCAGTACGGCGAGAATTGAAAGCATCTGTAATATAACCTATGCTTTCGTTGGCTTTTACCTTAGTGCCAAGTTTTTTAGTGGTAACAAAAAGCCCACCGTGACTAGCTCTTAGCCAGTAGCTAGATTTGGTGATAAAAGCCTTAGTTTTTTTAGGCTTCT
>CAZQXM010000091.1:0-5875 GCA_964597205.1 uncultured Gammaproteobacteria bacterium | reverse complement strand
GGCGCATTATACTTAAATCATGCCCGCAAAACTTGTCAGTCTGCTCTTGCAAGCGATAGAAATTTACAGTTATCTGCTTATTATTTGGGTGATAGGTTCTTGGTTTCCGCAATTGCATGGAACGAAATTTTACAGATGGGTAGAGTCGGTAGTTTATCCCTATACTAAAATATTTCGCGGTCTAATTCCTCCTATTGGTGGTTTTGATTTTTCGGTGATATTAGCGTTTATTGTTCTAGAGTTTCTTAAGAACCTGATTGCTAGTCTTGCTCATCCGATGATTTAATGACTTCTCATTTAACTACTTTAATATTATTTGCTTTTGTTACGGCTCTTGCTCTTGGCAAGCCGTGGATAGAGTTTCTTCTGCGCTCTAAATCTTTGCAAAGTTTTCGTGAGTTAGGACCTAAGTCTCATATTGAAACTAAGAAAAATACACCTACTATGGGAGGCTGGATATTTTTATTTCCATTATTTATAGCGGGCTTATTTTTGTATTTTTATACGGCGCGCAATGAAATCATGATTCTATTAGTCGCGACTTTTTTCGCGGCGGTGATGGGCGCTCTGGATGATGGTTTGAAGATATGGCAATCTAGCTATAAAGGTATAGATTCTAAAATGAAACTGCTATTGCAGTTTATAGCCAGCTCACTGATTGCTTTTGCGGCGGCTCGTAATAGTGGACTAGAATTCCTGAGTCTAGAATTTCTTATAGCTGCACTTTGGGCTTTTCTTGTGATAGCTGGCAGCTCTAACGCCTTGAATTTGACAGATGGGCTTGATGGCTTGGCTACTAGTATTAGTATTGTTAGCTTAGTTAGCTTTGGATTCTTTCTTTATGACTATAGTGGTGCGGGGTTTGACGCTTCGATTTTTCTATCCCTTTCTTTAACGCTGGCTGCAGCCTTATTAGCGTTCTTAGTTTATAACCGAAAACCAGCACAAGTTTTTATGGGTGACACTGGTAGTCTTGCTCTTGGAATGTTTTTTGGTACTATGGCTTATTTGGCTAAGGCTGAGTGGTATTTATTTGTATTCTTGCTAGTCCCGATTATTGAAGCTCTGTCAGTAATTATCCAAGTAGTTTCTGCTAAACTTTCGCGTCATTTTCTTAAGCGTGATCTTCGTCCTTTTAAGATGGCGCCATTGCATCATCATTTTGAGCTTTCTGGGATTTCAGAGAATATGGTGGTAATTAGCTTTACGTTCGTGCAGCTGTTAATTGCAGGGATTTATCTTGTGAATTATTTTAGTCAGCACTAGGATACAATTTTATTTATGCGTAAATCAATTCTATTCTTTATATTAGTTGCTCTTAGTTTTAATGCTTCATTGGCTCATGGTGATGAGGATCATGGTGCAGAAGTCGAGTTTGTAAGCTTGCGTACAGTCTCTGGTACTGTGACTTTAACTGCCAAATCGAAGGGTTTTCCTAGTACCTTGTCCAGTCTCTATAAAGGTAGAGAAACGGGCGTTAATCTTACTCCTGCCGGAAAAGTAATTAAAGTTAGTGGTTCTTATGATGGCACTGATACTGTTCGTGTAGATGAGAAAGGTAATCATGAGGCCAGTTATAGTTTTATACTGCCAGTGATTCGCAGTGTAATTGAGAGTATTACTGATGCCACAGATAAAGATACCGACGGCAGTGGTAGTGTGCGTGCGATATTTGATGGCATTGTAATTACGGCTAACAGCTTGGATAGTGTTGTCGATAATACAGGTACTGAGACTAATGTGCATATAGTACGTGATTTATCAGTGGGCAAAATTACAGCCAGTCGCAAGGGTAATAAAGCAGTAGTTAGAGGCAGTTTCTTAAAAACAGGTAGTTCGGCGAAGGGTAGATTTAAGCTGGTATTCACTGAGTAGTGATTTCAGTATTAGTTATAGCTAGCTTATATTTTTGTACAGCTCAAGCTGGTTTGGTGACGGTGTTTGGTCATCTGGGGATAGCATTATTAAGTGCATATGGCTTGATATACAGTTCACGATACTATCTTTTTTGGTTTTTACTTGCTTTAGTTTTATTTGCTTCAGAGCCTAGATTTAGTTTTGAATATTTTTTATGGGCAGCAGGTTTAGTTGGTGTGTCGATTAGTCCTTTGTGGCTGGGGATGTCACAGCGCAAAAGAGAAATAATATTATTATTTGTATTTTTGTTATTTGCGCTAGCTGATTATTCGAAGATAACTTTTTCTGAGCGCGGCTCGATGTTGATTTGGTTGCCAGTTTGGCTTGCGACTATTTCATCTTTAAATAGTACTTGGCTAGAACCCTTCGCTGCTATCGCGATGTTATTTTCTAATAAGAAAGCCGCTTTACTGGCTTACATGGTTTATCTGGGTGAGAAAATTAAACTAAGTACTAAAGCTCTTCTTTCGATCTTAGTTGTGCCTGTTGGCTTCCTAATAGCTCTTATTTACTGGCTTTCACATCATCCTAAGTTCTGGAGCAATTTTTTAAATAAATCAATAATGCCACGCTTGCATATTTGGCAGTCGGTGTTTAATGGTTTCCTTGATAAACCTATATTTGGTCATGGCTTTGGAACTTTTGCTATAGATTTTCCTATTTATAGACCGCACGCTAATGTGCTGGGAGCTAGAGCCGCTGAGCATGTAGCGCACGGACATAGTTTGCCTTTGCACTTAATGTTCGAATTAGGTTTAGTAGGTTTAGCTTTATATCTATTACTAGTAGTTTTAATTTATCGTTATGCGCGCAAAGCTCTATTACCATTTCTAGTTATTAGTATATGTGACGCCACTATGGTTAGCTTTAACCAGTATTTTTTGGCTGCTCTTATTCTGGTTCCGGCTGTCATTGCGAGCTTGAAAGTCAAGCGTTATCCTGAGCAGTTCGCTAATGCTCACTACAGGCTTCGCGAAGGACCCCCGAGCTTAGCAAATGGGATTGTTTCGCCTTCGGCTCACAATGACGACTCTCACTTCTGGCTCGCAATGACACTGCCTCAGAAGCTGATAAAACCAGCCTGCTACTTAGCATGCATTTTAACTTTGATTTTTGGCAGTCTTAGTGTCACGGCTCATTACTATTATGATCGCGGCAATTTCTCTCAAGCTATAGCTTTAGATCCTTATCACTCGCTTTACCATTTCATGCGTGGTGCTTCTAATCTTCATATGCTTGCTGCTAATAGTGAAGCTGATCTTGAGCGTGCCGTAGAACTTAGTTCGCACGTGTCTTACTTCTATGGTTTTCTTGCGGCGGCACATTTAGCTAATACGCAGGACTTATCGAAAGATTCCCAAGACCCTAGAATTAAATCAGCAAGTGAAGCAATTAATAAAGCTATTCAATACGATGGTAGTGATGCTTACTGGCATACGCTTAGTAGTTTTATTCATTATCAAAATCCAGAATTAAGCAAAAGTGAAATGGAACTAGCTCTTAAACGTAATCCTGAGATCGAAACACTGCTTAAAGATCCAAGCATTACAGCTTCTGAATATATAGGTTCGCGCAAGTCAGATGTGAGGATTAGTGGATTCTACAGAAGGGGTCCTAAGGTCTATTTGCCGCTGCCGTATATAGAATAACTTCAACTTTTGTTAATAGTTTGGGCTGAAAATAGCCTAGACTTGCGTATTCTGGGCATAAAATGATAGTATTTTGCTTCAGTCGCTTAAGGGCGGCTACAGTAATGACGATAACAATAAACAGAGAAAGAGTGAAAAACAACAACGTAAACAACTTAGCAGAAGTAAAAGTCTACGATGGCGAGTCAATTGAGGCCGCACTTCGTCGCTTCAAAAAAGAAGTACTTAAAGCTGGAATAATTTTAGAAGTAAAAAAACGCAAGCACTATGAAAGTAAGCGCCAAGGTAAAAAGCGCAAGAAAGCAGAGTGCAAACGCAAAGCAATTTTTAATGCCAACGTTAAGGCTGGTTTGATAGTTTTACCTCCACGCCCTGAACGTAATGATCGTAAAGGTGCTTTCAAGAAAGGTGGCAGAGATAAAGACGCTATCGGCTAAACAGCTCGTCAAATCTTACTCAGCTAGAAGAGTTGTTGATGATCTTAGCTTCAGTATTAGTGCTGGGGAAGCTGTTGCTTTGTTAGGACCTAATGGTGCTGGCAAAACTACCAGCTTTGATATGGTGGTTGGTTTAGTTAGACCGGATTCTGGTTCAGTGTGGTTAGACGATACTGACATTACCGAATTGCGTATTCACCAGCGTGCTCGCTTGGGTATTGGCTATCTCACCCAAGAGCCAAGTGCGTTTAGACAATTAACTGTGCGCGAGAATCTGGAATTGGTTTTCGAGGAGCACGGCGTAGAAGCTAATGAGAGACGTCATCAAGCAACTGAGCTTTTGCAAGAGTTTAATATATTGGATTTGCAAGATACGCATGCGATCTCATTATCAGGTGGTGAGCGTCGTCGCTTAGAGATTACTAGGGTGCTAGCAGCTAGGCCAACTTTTGTTCTGTTGGACGAGCCGTTTACGGGTATAGATCCTATTGCTATTGAAGATATTCAAGCTGTCATTAAGAAGCTAGCTCAGGAGCGTGGTATCGGCATATTAATTACCGACCACAATCCTCGTGCAACATTATCTATTGTGGATCGTGCTTATATTATTCAAGACGGACGCATTATTAAAGCTGGTAGTTCTAAAGAAATAGCGTCAGATGAATTAGTGCGTAAATATTATTTAGGATCAGGTTTCTCTTTAGTTTAGAGACGCTTGATACGCCATTAAAGCACTAGCATTTTGCTCTATACATCTATCCACCATTGCTTTATGTTCCTTGTAACCAGGCATCACTTTATTGCCACTGCTGATGCGAGTTTGCATATCAAGTTTAGCTATAACCGGATCTATGTCTTGGCTTACTCTGGTGGCTGGTCTTAAGAAACTTACTTGCCCTTTTTCTTCTATCCACTTATTGTCTTTGGTGTAGAGTGGGAAATGCCAGTCTAAGACTCTACTATTAGGTATGTCTTTCAGAGCGAAAGGCACTATTAATCCATTGGTCTTAGGTAAAGCAGTGAAGAAGGCTTCAGCTATAGTAGCGGTATTAGCCATTAGTTGTTTATCGTTAGGATTAGCGACAGTCTTATCGATAGTGTAATAGTGCCTATATCTATTCTGTACATCCTTACCGAGTTTGGCGTGCTCAGCTGCGAACCAATAGGAATCACTTATAGAAACAAAACTAGGGTTGTTAATGTCGAAGACGCCAGTTGCCGGATTACGCTTAAATAATATTTGTGAGTGATAGAAATTAGCTTTCAAGCTTTTGACTAAATCATTAGGGTCGTCAGATTTGTAATCTAGTTTAGGATTGGTCTTAGGATCGTAATAATCCTTGTACCATTGCATCACCAAACCTGGATTGGGAGCAGATCTTAGCTTAGCCCAGATTTTACTGAACCAAGAGTCGTTGAAAAGTTTAGCGGCAGCATCTTGACCGGTGATCGCAACAACTAAATTATTGCCATCTTTACTTAGCACTGCTGTATTGGGTTTGCCATCAGTTTTGTAGTGCTGAATGATTTTTTGGATAGCAGGCTCGGGCGAGCTTGTGATATTAGTAAAATTTAGTTCAGTGCTGCGAGCAAGTGAAATTGGATTCCCACTTGAGCTAGTTACCCGATCAATACCGAAAGGGTTGGTTAGCGGATTATTGCTGACTGTTGTGATTCTGGGACTTGATGCTACTATTATGCTCAACGCTTAGATTATACTAATTTGCATAGATATATTATCCTCAGACTTGGTTCGAATTGTTAATATCTAATTAAAAATACTGGCTACCAGAGCCAACTCTAGGCTCTGAGCGATGGTAAATGCTAGGATAACAGCTGCCCTTAAAAGGCTATAGCCATGGTAACTAAAGA
>CAZQXM010000090.1:0-5942 GCA_964597205.1 uncultured Gammaproteobacteria bacterium | reverse complement strand
TTTTCTTAGACTTCTTAAGTAAATTTAATAATAGCATAATATTTAGTATTAACAAATTGTATTAGGATATTACTTTGTAAGAACTATGAGCGCACATTCAGTAAAAGAATTCCCACCAAGACAACAGGCGATTTTTAATGCTCTTGAATTACATCGAAAAATTAGTGAATTATTGGCAAAACGTGCGGCAGAATCACAACAAGAACCCCCGTCAAATATGCCTGCTCAATTTTCTTTTACTCAACCTACAGCTCATTTAGATAGAGCCAGTAGGGCTAGGGTTGATATGCAAAACCCTAAGCCAGGCTCACCAACAGTTTAAATATTCAATAAACCCAATAACCAGCTTATGTTAAGCTAGGCTCTTGTGATTTCTGAAAATATCACCGGACTACCGAAGACCGTTCTTGAAATAGCTGAGCGAGCTAGTTCATTTAAAGATTTTATGGACATAATGTCCTTAACCCTTAAACTAAGTGACTCCAACCAAGACTTAATCACCCAGAAACAATTTCCTCGCCTCTTGGCTGCACACTTGTATAGATTAGACGCTCTCCATAAACAAGAACTAATTGATAACTTTAAAGCTGCGCGACTTACAATCAATAATTTAAAGCCTGTCATAGAAACCGAAACCGCAGCGAAACAAGCATTAACAAGCACTGATGTTTCAGCTGTAAAGAACCCTCCCTCGCCTTCAGTGTGGATTGTTACTAGAGATTTAGCAGCAAAATATCTTCAAGACTTTGCTGACACTGTTCGTGCTACACTCCCTGCTTAGAATGAAACTCATACTCGCCAGCTCCAACCAAGGCAAACTCGCTGAGTTTAAACAAATCTTTGCTGGTTCGCAGCAACTTTATAGCATCAACGAAATTATCGGTGCGGCTCCTTTCGAGCCTGAGGAGACCGCTTTTACTTATAGAGAGAATGCGCGCATAAAAGCACTCGCTGGAGTTTCTGCCATGAAAACAGCAGAACCTAATATTGAAGGTGTTTACTCACTTGCTGATGATAGTGGTATCGAGATTAACGCGCTCTATGGTGAGCCTGGAATTTATTCTGGAAGATATTTAAGAGAGAAAGGTCTTGCGGCGCTCGCCACTGAGATTAATGCCGAGGATAGACCTGATTATCATGTTGATAGAGGTTGTAGATTTATTTGCAGCCTTGTATTATCCGATTTGGATAATAATATTATCCAAGAAGTGGAAGCATACTGGCACGGTTGGGTAGTACGCGAACCGCGTGGTGAACAAGGTTTTGGATTTGATCCGCTTGTTATCCCCGAAGAAGAAATTTTCAAGCATTATAAATCTTTCGACGAGCTTAGAGAGCAGCTTTACTATAATCGCAGCGCGACAGAAGCGGTGCTTGCTGGTTTAAGAACTATTGCCCAACTTAATGACAGCGAGAAAAATAATTTTAGTCACCGTGCACGTGCAGTGAAATTGCTAGAAAATAAACTATTAGCAAAACTTTAGTGGGTTAACCGTCATCGAAACTTCATGCTTGAAGATGTCTTTACCCGCAAGTCCAGGCTCAGCTAAACGCGTTTCCCAGTGTAGATGCGGACCTGTTGAACGCCCTTCGCTGCCTACAGTTGCAAAGCTATCACCTTTATTAATCACATCACCAACAGCTGCGCTCACTGAATCATTGTGACCGAATATTGAATAAACTATTTTGCCATCTTTCTGAGCAGTCTCTGGATGCGCCATGATTACTGTGTTAGCACCAAAACCACTAACGTTACCTATATAAACTACTTTGCCTTGCCAAGGAGCTTTAATAGCAGTACCTAGAGGAGCAGCAATATCAACACCACTATGAAAGTGATGGTGACCATTTACTGGATGAGTTCTATCACCGTAGTGACTTGAGATTCTACCGTCCACTGGTAATTCAGCTTCAGTAACTTTATCAGTGTAAGCACCAGGTAATAATTCACTCTTAAAAGGCGCAACAACTGGTGCAGCACTCTTATTAAATGGCGACATCGGTGCCATTGTTTTAGATTTGTTGATATAAGACATCGCATCCAAACCATTAGTACCTTGCATCAAGGTTTGCATTTCTGCTGGTAATTCTTCAGCTGTAGCGCCAGGCATCATTTGCTGCATCATGGTCATATCGAAAGCGTTATTCTCTTCTTTATCAGTATCTTTAGCAAAAGCAGCAGAATACATTTGGTTTTGCATTACAGCAGCTATGGCTTTAAAATCTGGTTCTTTAAATTGTTTATGCAGACCATTAGCTAGGCTTGCATGTGTGTCAGGCTGTTCAATCGGCCCCAGAGCACGCTCGCAGCGTATCTCTATTTCTGCCATTCTTTGTTCAGCTCCTATTGATGATCCTTGCATTGTCCTCTCCCCACCTTTATGCTTCAATATATATATGCAGAGTTAAGCCTAGGTTAAGACTAGGTAGGTTTGCTTATGACACTACAAGAAAAAGACAAAACTATACTCGCTGCTGGCTCTGTGCTCATAGTACTAGCTGCTGCTTATTTTTGGACTTGGCCGGTGCTTGAGCATCAAAACCTTCTAATTAAAGAAATCCATGACCTGAAATCAGAGATGCGTAATCCTAAATATAACGAGGGTGATCTTGATGCTATGAACCACCAGATTGAAGAACTGGTAAACGAGATCAGCAGCCTTAAGGCGCAGATCCCTAGCAGCGCTCGGCGCGGCATTCTGATTAGAGATCTTGAGACTCTGGCGCGCAATAACATGATCGAGATTAAGAGTTTTACTCCTAAAGACGCGATTGCAATTGCCATGGGCGGACAAGAAATCAATAAACGCATTAAGAATCAAATGCGCAAGAAAAACCAAAACTTACCTAAAGGTAAAGTGCTTAAAACCGTGATTAACATTGATTCTAGTGGTAAGTTTCAGGATTATCGCAATTTCTTCGAAGGCATTATTAGTTACTATAAAGCAGTAGATATTAGTGATATCAATATGACCAAAGCTAGCGATAAAAGTGGTGCTAAAGGTGGCGGCGAAGACGCTCGCTTCGCTAAAGGTCGCGGTGCTAGCATTATGGATAGTATCCAAGACGATACATTAAACGTAACTTTTACGCTTAATGCTTACACCACTATCCCGAACGATGAGCAAGGTTAGCGCAGCCAGAGGAACTCAAGACATATTGCCACCAGATTCTAGCCTCTGGCAAGAGATAGAAGCTGAGGCGATTCGTGTATTTAGCGCTGCTGGCTATGCTGAGATCCGCACTCCGATTTTTGAGAGCACTGAATTATTCGCGCGCGCTGTTGGTGAGAGCTCAGACATCGTCAATAAAGAGATGTATACCTTCTCTGATCGCAGTGATAGATCGCTGACCCTTAGACCAGAAGGCACCGCTGCTATAGTGCGTGCTTTTATAGAACACGGTCTAGATAGGGGTCCTAAGCCTTATAAAGCCTGGTACAGAGGTCCTATGTTCAGGTACGAGCGCCCGCAAACCGGTCGTTACAGACAGTTCCACCAGATCGGTGTTGAGGCTATTGGTAGCAGTAGTATTCATTTGGATATTGAACTGATTAAACTAGGCTTAGAGCTTTTACGCCGGTTGGGCTTGAATGATCTTACTCTGCATGTAAATTCACTAGGTTCTAACGCAAGCAGGCTCGCTTATAAAGAAGCTTTATTGAAGTTTCTTAGCGGCGTAGAATCAGAAGTCTGCGAAGACTGCCAGCGCCGTATGAGCCAGAATCCACTTAGGGTCTTGGATTGCAAGGTTCCAGCAGATCAAGCTTTATACGCTAAAGCACCGTTATTAGCTGATTATTACGATGCTGAGTCTAAGCAGATTTGGACTGAGTTGCTTAGTCATATTAAAGGTTTAAATACTAAAGTCATTATTGACCCTAAACTAGTACGCGGACTGGATTACTATAGTCACCTAGTCTTCGAGATCAAAAGCGACAGTGCGAGCCTAGGACAGCAAAGCACTGTACTTGCCGGAGGTCGCTACGATGGGCTAGTAAGCATGCTCGGTGGTCCTGAGAGCCCCGCAGCTGGTTGGGCATTGGGGATAGAGAGGCTGGCACTATTGATTGGTCAGAGAGCTAGCAAGCGTACTAAGTTCTATATAGTTAGCGATGATACCGCTGCAGCTTCTAAGCTAGCTGATGAGCTGCGTGCTTGCTCAGAGACTATTAGTGTGGAGTTTGATTACGAGAACACTAAAGTTAGTAAACAAATCGAGAAAGCTTCTAAGCGCGGAGCACGCTTCGCTATCTTCTATCTAGCTGACGAGCGTAGTAGCGGTAAACTTAAAATCAAAGACTTAAGTAACGCTTCAGAACAGGTTTTGAGCTCAATAGCAGAAATTGTCCGATTAGAAGAGGGGGTCGCTTAATGTCTTTTTATTCACATACTCCTGATTGGCGTGAAAAAATTCCTTGTGCTTTTTTCTATACTGGTATCTATGTGCCTTTCGTTTCTTGGATACCAATGATCTGGGTAATAGCTAGCAGTATCAAAAATATTCACCTTAAAGATTACGTACGCTATCACTGTTATCAAGCGATTTTATTTAATATGATTGCTGGATTTTTGCCTCAGTTATTAAGGCTACTAGTGAGCTTTATTGCCAATTTACTAAGCCTTTTGACTATTTTTCAAAATAGCGCAAATCTTCTAGTACAAGCTACGGATAGTCTAATAGCTGGCTACTGGATCTTCATTCAGCTAGTGAGTGTCTATGCCCTAATATGGACTCTACGAGGGCGTTTCACGTATTTGCCACCTATTTCTCAAGCAGTGAACCTACTATTACGCTAGGGTTTTTACCTAATGTATAAATCAGCTCTGGCAGCGGTTTTTAGCTCTAAACACTAGCTGAAACTATGTAGCGCTCAGCTACTAATATTAGTGAGACCACCCACAACTACTAAGGCTAGTCTTAGTAACTAAGAAGCCTCTAGATAAGTTAGGGGCAAATAGATGTCAGGATGTATCTGACAAACATCATCATTAATAATTTCGTGGAAGCCATTGAGGAAGAGGACTTGATGATAGTCGAATCAATGGAAGACGAAGCTGCTTATCAACATCTCGCTAGATTATACGAGAGGACCTATGGCGCCGAGCCATCTGGCGTGGCTGTTTACTTGCTGCGCTCTAAGTTTAAGATCGGTAAAGAATTAGAGAATAGGGCTTATTTGCCGGCGCATTTATAGCCTAAATCCCGCCCCCAGCAAGGATAATATATTATCTATACACTTTAGCTCTAAACCTGCTACAATAATGCCCCATGACTAAAGTATATTACGACGTAGATGCTGATTTAAAGCTAATCCAATCCAAAAAAATCGCTGTTATAGGCTACGGCTCTCAAGGCCATGCCCATGCTCTTAACCTAAAAGAAAGCGGCTGCGATGTTCGCATAGGACTATATAAAGGCTCTAAAAGCCAAGCTAAAGCTGAGGCTGATGGACTTAGAGTAGTAACCGTAGAAGAAGCAGCGAAAGAAGCTGATGTAATTATGATTCTATTGCCTGATGAAACTCACGCAAGCGTTTACAACACTCAAATCAAGCCACATTTAACTGCTGGCAAAACTTTAATGGTGGCTCATGGATTTTCTATTCACTTCAGCCAAATCGTTCCACCTGATAACGTTGATGTGATCATGGTCGCGCCTAAAGGACCAGGGCACCGCGTAAGAATCGTTTACCAACAGGGTTTCGGCGTACCTGCGCTTATTGCTGTTTACCAAGATGTTAGCGGTAAAGCTAAAGATCTAGCACTCTCTTACGCTAAAGGCGTGGGCGGAACTAGAGCTGGTGTATTCGAAACTAATTTCCGCGAAGAAACCGAGACTGATCTTTTCGGTGAGCAAGCTGTATTATGCGGCGGACTCTCTGCGCTTATTAAAGCTGGTTTCGAAACTCTTGTTGAGGCTGGTTACTCACCAGAGATGGC
>CAZQXM010000089.1:0-6002 GCA_964597205.1 uncultured Gammaproteobacteria bacterium | reverse complement strand
CATTTTCTTAGCTTTGCGTTGCTGCTTACGTAGCTCGTCAGCAGCAATTTCATCAGGAGTGCGCATTCTTATTGCAAGTAACCAATAAAAAGGAATGCTCATAAAAGCTAGGAAAACTAATGCTAACAAGGAACCAGCCAGGGATTCAGACATACCATTAATCAACATGATTATATTTTACCTCATCTAACCAAAATAAAATTTTATAAGCTAAATCCAATACCCATACCCCAACTAGAGATATTGGGATTGCTATTAACATCTCCCAAGAAATAAAGACTTGAAATAAATCTCTATTAATAAAGCCTTTCAATATCATAGCTGCAGCTGGTGTACAGAAAGCTATACCAATAAGTTTAAAGACATCAGCTTTAAACTTAAGTGCATTCTCGTAAATTATCCCCTTCATGTTTAATAATGATGACTACTCTAAATCAAAAATGAAAGGGGTTAGCAATATCGTGACAAATGTCACGATATTGCGCTTTCAACCACGAGTGCAGGCTCTAAGCTCCACTAATCAAGTGCTAGCGTTCGAATTTTAGTTAAAAGACTTGCTAATACGATATGATAAATAGCTAATGATCTATTGCGACAACGCCGCCACCACTAGTCTAGACCCGCGTCTAGCAGGCTTGCTCGCGCAAGATTACGCTAATCCTAGTAGTTTGCATTCAGCTGGACGGAAAGCCAAAGCTGCTCTTGAAAAAGCACGCGTCCAGATCGCAACAAGTATCAACGCTGAGATCGAAGAAATAATTTTTACAAGTGGGGCAACAGAGTCTAACAACACGGTTATAGCTGCGCTTGATTATGACTTGCTCATCACTAGTCCTAGCGAGCACGCTAGCTTGCTTGAGCCAGCTAAAGCACGCGCGCGCGAAATTGTTTGGTTAAATCTGGATAGAGAAGGATTTATTAACCACGAAGAACTAGAAGCTGCACTCAAGAAACACGCGGACAAAAAAATCCTAGTTAGCATTATGCACGGCAACAATGAGATTGCTACCGTGCAGGACATCACGCGCATCGGTGTACTCTGCAAAAAATACAATGCCTTATTTCATACTGACGCTGCACAAACTTGGCTGAAACTGCCAGTTGATGTGCGTGCCATGAATATAGATGCGCTCTCAGCGTCTGCTCACAAGGTGCATGGACCGCGGGGCACGGGATTCTTATATTTAAGTAACAGCATCACAAGAGGAGCAAAACAACCTACAGTACATTCGCCCACGGCAGCGCAGAAACGTGACGTAAGTCACCTTTCTGCTATCCTGAGCGCAGCGAAGTATCCCCCAGCATTAATACTCGGCGGCGGTCAAGAACATGGGCTCAGAGCTGGCACCGAAAATCTAGCGAGCATAGTAGCGATGGCTGAACTTACTAAAATTTATAACCCTAAAAAACTGCGCGAACTAGAAACTAAACTTATCGCTGAATTAAAAAATATCCCCGGCTTAGTAATCAACGGACCTCAAGACCGCGCACAAGCAGTCCCCGGCATCATCAACATTGCTCTTACTCAAGCGCCTTGGTTAAGCGAACAATTAGTTTTGCAAATGGACCTTAAAAACATCTGCATCAGCTCAGGTTCAGCTTGCTCATCGAATAAAGCTGCCGCTGAAATTCAAAGTTCATATGTGTTGAGGGCTTGCCGCATATCTGATGAGATAGCAAGTAAAGCAGTAAGAATTTCTTTATCCACAATGAATAAAATTGAAGAAATTCAAAGTACTATCAATCTTCTTAAAGAACTTAGCCCAACTCAGTTGGTAACAAAATAATATCTGAAAGAATTGTTTCTTATCTAAAAATATTGCTTTATAAGAGAAGCTCTAGTTACAAGCCCCTAATCTGTGGAAAACTATAGATAGTGGCTGAACCAGAACTAGATGAGCTAGAAGAAGAGCTCGAGCTAGAAACTCCCAACGCTGAAATACCGAATGATGCCGAGTTAAGTGATGCGGAGATACTTGAACGCGAACTTATCGAAGCAGAAGCGAAGGAAGCAAGCCGCGCAGATAAAGCGCAGATCAACGATGGTGTCTATCTCTACCTTAAAGAGATCGGTAAAATTCCACCACTCGCTGTCGGTGAAGAATTAGTTCTCGCTCGTATCATAGAACAAGGTGGGCAAGAGGCTGAGCGCGCTAAACGTAAATTAGTTTCTGCCAATCTTAAATTAGTTATCAGCGTAGCTAAACGTTACGCCCAAGATAGTTGGAATCTGCTTGATCTTATTCAAGAAGGTAATCTCGGTTTAATTAAAGCCGCTGAGAAATTCGACCGGATTAAAGGTTACAAGTTCAGCACTTGCGCTACTTGGTGGATACGCCAATCTATCTCTAGATCTATCGCCGAGAAGTCACGCAGCATCAGGATTCCAGCGCATATGATAGAACAGGCGAGCCGTTTGCGTAAAATCAAATTCGATCTTTCGCAAGGATTAGGGCGCGCACCCTCTGAGCAAGAATTAGCCGCAGCTTTAGATATTGATATTGAACGTTTGCGCGAGATTGAGTCTCTGCACATGCAGACTGTCTCTATGTCCACTCGTGTCGGTAAGGAGAACGATGCGGATCTTAGTGAGTTCATCGAATCTGGTGAGACCTTCGCTGCTCCCGATGCTGCGGTGATTAGCAAAATGCTTAAAGATCAACTCAAAAAAACTATTGAGTTTCTATCAGAGGAAGAACAGAATGTATTAATACTAAGATATGGCCTAATCGAATCAGAAGGTGAGCGCATGTACACACTCGATGAGGTATCAGAAATTCTTGATATGCCTAAGGCGAATGTTAAAAAAACCGAGGCTAAAGCATTACGTAAACTCAAGGGTAAAATACTTGAAGAAGGCAGCCTGACTGACTACCTTTAGCGCCTGCTAGAATATGGGCTATGCGCCTATTTAGCCTAGTTTTTCTTACGATATTCCTACTGCTACCAGTATCAGCTAATATCGTTAAACTTAACGGCACCGGACACGCTATGACTAAGGCACTTACTCTTGATGATGCCATTAATAGTGCTGGCATAATTTTCAAAGGTGAGTTTCGTGATTCTAAGATAGTAACTGAAGGCAAGACTAATGTCAGATTACTTAAATTTAAAGTTATTGAGCCACTACGCGGCGTGAGCGGCAAAGAAATCATTATTAAAGAATGGGCACAAGTCGCTAGTCCTTTCACTACTAAAGAAGTAGAAGAAGGCAAGCCATATGTATTCATGTTCTACGCTCCATCAGCTAAAGGTCTAAGCTCACTAATAGGTGAAGAGCAAGGATATATAGATTTAGGTGACGACGATGAGACGCCTAAATTCGCTAAGCGCATGCTGAACTACGAGAAGCGCAGCTATTCTGGCATCTCTGGTCTAGCGCGCAGCATTAAATCACTAGGACGCAAGACGCCTAAAGCTAGTGAAATCAAGTCATACACTGACTTACGTGGGGTATTAAGCAAATAATGAACATAGATACAGTAAAATCTCAAGCCAAAATCATTCGATCTAATTCGCTCAAAATGATTCACGCCGCTAACTCTGGGCACCCAGGTGGCTCACTATCTATCGCCGACATACTCGCAACTTTATATTTCGGCGGACATCTCAAGCATGATCCTAAGAATCCAGAATGGGCAGAGCGCGATATTCTGGTCGTGGGTAAAGGTCACGCATCTCCAGCAGTTTATTCAGCATTAGCTTTAGCTGGTTTCGTATCACTGGCTGATACTCTTAGCTTCCGTAAACTGGGTTCTCCTTTTCAAGGTCATATAGATCGTATGCGTGTGCCGGGCGTAGAAATGTCCACTGGCTCACTAGGGCACGGACTGTCTAACGCATTAGGTTGTGCGCTTGCTATTAAGCTCGATCAAGGTACTAAACCTAAACGTAAAGTCTTCGCAATTCTTAGTGATGGCGAACTGCAAGAAGGTTCTAACTGGGAAGCAATTATGGCAGCAGCTCACTACAAAGTTGGTCACCTAGTGGCTTTCGTTGATCGCAATCGCATACAGCTTGATGGTTGGACCGAAACTACTATGTCTGTTGATCCTGTGGCTGATAAATTTAAAGCTTTCGGTTGGAATGTTCTTGAGATAGATGGGCACGATGTAGCAGCTATCGACAAAGCACTTAATGAAGCATATAAACTTGGTGGCGTTTTACATCATGTTAACTCTGATGCTAAATACGGCACTAACAGTGCTGAACCACGCGCTCAATATTATGAAGGCGGCAAACCAACAGTAATAATCGCTAACACTGTTAAAGGCAAGGGTGTAAGCTTCATGGAAGATCAAGTCAAATGGCACGGTGTTGCTCCTAAGACTGAAGAATTAGAAAAAGCACTGGCGGAATTAAACTAAAATGGCAAGTCAAACAACAGAACTTAAAAGCAACTACAAACTCGGCGACATGATCGCAACTAGAGAAGCTTACGGCGCAACTTTAGTCGAGCTTGGCAAAGAAAATCCTCGCGTAGTAGTGCTCGATGCTGATCTTAGCGGCAGTACTATGACTAAATTCTTCGCGAAAGAATTCCCAGAAAGATTCTTTAATATGGGCATCGCTGAAGCTAATATGATCGGCACAGCAGCTGGACTTGCGCGTATGGGCAAGATTCCTTTCGCTAGTAGTTTTGCTATGTTCGCAACTGGTAGAGCTTGGGAGTTCGTGCGCAATTCTGTCGCTCACAATCACCTCGGAGTGAAAGTTTGTGCTAGCCACGCTGGACTTACCGTGGGTGAAGATGGTGCTAGTCACCAGACTATAGAAGACCTAGCTATCATGCGCGTGATTCCTGAGATGGTGGTTATAGTTCCAGCAGACGCAACTGAGACAGATCAAGTAATTAGAGCTATTGCTGCTGATCCGCGCCCGACTTACGTGCGCCTGGGCAGATCCAAAGTACCAGTAACCTTCGATAGTAATTATAAATTCCAAATCGGCAAAGCTAATATTATTCGCAGCGGAACTGATATTACGCTAATTACATGTGGAGTATTAGTCAGCACCGCTATTAAAGCTGCTGAAGAATTAGCTGCTGCTGGTATTAGTGTTGAGCTTATTAACTCAGCTACTATTAAACCTTTCGACTCAGAGACTGTTAGTAAATCTATAGCTAAGACTAAACGCGCTATCTCTATTGAGGAGCATAATATTCTTGGCGGTCTAGGCGACCTTGTCGCTAGCGCTATCGCTGAGCATGTCTCTGTGCCAGTGCGTTTCGCCAAGATGGGCGTGGCGGATAAGTTCGGACAGTCCGGTAAAGCCGAGGAGCTACTTGAGCATTATGGGCTTGGCGTTAGTCATATAGTTGCTAAGGTACGCGACTTGATGCACACTTAATATTGTGGCTGAGCTTATAGTCAAAGTAGCTTTTTGTTTTAGTATGCTAACGCTAACAGCGTTCGTGCAAGTACCCGTTATGGGTTATGACTACCCTTTATTATTTATCACTTGTTTTTTGCTCACTCAATTATTTCGTCGTAACTACGCACTAATCGCTGTGATGATTTTCTTAGTAGTAGGACTAAGCGGTTTACCAGTCTTCACCTATGGCGGTGGTTTTAGTTACGTGCATGAACCGAGCTTCGGACATTTACTAAGTTTAATTCCACTAGCTTTATTAGGCTTCTTCTGGAAGCATATACCACTATCGATGTTCGGCTTTCGCTATCTTAAAAACTTCTCGCTCGCTGCCATTCCAGTGGCGCATGCTTGTGGCTTCGGATATCTGCTAATTACCGGACAGATGAGTTTTAATAATTTTATGGGACTAAGTTTCTATCCTTTCCTCTATGACATGGTTCTAGGCGCGATTATAGTGATGGTGCTGCCAGAAAGTGAGAGCTACGAGTATTAATCGTCATCCTGAGCGCAGCGAAGGACCCCTATGCTTAGCGCAAAGCTTGAAGATCCTTTCGCTTTGCTCAGGATGACAACCGCTCGCAATTAACTGTTGCACAATAGAGATTAGGTTAAACCTGAGTCTCTTGCTA
>CAZQXM010000088.1:0-6085 GCA_964597205.1 uncultured Gammaproteobacteria bacterium | reverse complement strand
TCTAGGCTTCAATGAAGTTAGAGGACCTATTAGCGGGAGAATCAGCAGGAATTTTATTAGCGAAGGTAACTTGATTAGCGGTGGCGGTGAAAGCTCAACTCTTCTTACCACGATCATTTCAATTAATCCGATTTATTTTTACTTTGATGCTAGCGAAAGTAATTTACTTAAATATATTCGGTTAGACAAGAGTGGTAAACGCACAAGTTTCAGAACCAAGGCTAATCCACTATGGGTAAAGCTGCTTGATGAAGAAGAGTTTATTCATGAGGGATATGTGGATTTCATTGACAATGAAATTGATTCGGGAACTGGAACTATGATGGCAAGAGCAGTTTTCCGTAATAGTGATGGCTTATTAGAACCTGGAATGTTTGGTAAGGCTAAACTACCTAGTAGCGGCGAATACGAGGCTACCCTAGTCCCTGACGAGATCATAGGAACAAATCAATCTAAAAAATATGTCTTTGTCGTTAATGATAAAGATGAAGTAGAGATCAAGTTTGTTGAACTTGGACCGCTGCATGATGAGAAATTGCGGATCATTAGAAGTGGACTTACAGACACAGACAAGATCATCATTTCAAATCTAATAAAAGTTAGACCCGGGATAAAAGTAAAACCGATTATGCAAGAACCTGATGCCGAAAACCAGGATACAGGAAACCAAGAGACTGAAAACAAGGAATAAATATTGAAACTCTCACACTTTTTCATTGATAGACCAATCTTCGCGACAGTGCTTTCGATAATTACAGTTATTATAGGAGGTCTTGCATTCTTTACTTTACCTATAGCTCAATATCCAGAAATAACTCCGCCTACAATTCAAGTAGCAGCAATGTATCCAGGTGCCAGTGCTGAAGTTATCGCAGCTACCGTAGCAACTCCTCTAGAACAAGAGATCAATGGTGTAGAAGATATGCTTTATATTTCTTCCCAGTCCACCAACGATGGTCAAATGTCTATCACCATTACATTTAAAGTAGGCACAGACCTGGATAAAGTACAGGTCCTAGTACAGAATCGAGTTGCTATAGCCGAACCACGCTTGCCAGAAGAAGTACGCAGATTAGGAATTACTACTAAGAAGAATTCACCAGACCTTATGGCTATAGTTAATATGTACTCGCCGAACGGTACTTATGATCAAACTTATATAGCTAATTACGCTACCTTGCAAATCAAAGATGTGCTTGCAAGAATCGCGGGTGTAGGTGATTTAAGAATTTTTGGTGCAAGTCCATACTCAATGAGAATATGGTTAAACCCTGACAAGATTGCTTCTCTAGGAATCACTCCTGGTGAAGTATTACAAGCATTAAGAGCACAGAACTTGCAAATCGCCAGCGGTACTTTAAATCAACAACCAGCTAAAACACAAGATGCTTTTGAGATTAATGTTCGCACTAGAGGTAGATTAGTTGAACCCGGTGAATTTGAGAATATTATTGTCAAAGCAACAGAAAACGGCAGAGTAGTAAAAGTAAAAGACGTTGGTCGTGTTGAACTTGGCGCAGAATCATATGCTACCAAGGGCTACTTAGGAACTCATGTCGCAGTAGCCTTACCAATCTTCCAGAAGCCAGGATCTAATGCTATTGAGACTGTTAAAGAAATCAAGAAGACAATGGAAGAACTTTCTAAAAATTTTCCTAAGGATATCGAGTACGATATGGCTTACAATCCAACAGAGTTTGTTGAGCAATCCATCGAAGAGGTTGGACATACTATTTTTGAAGCAATTCTACTAGTAGTTTTAGTAATCATTCTTTTCTTACAGAGCTGGAGAGCCGCAATTATTCCGGTTCTTGCGATACCAGTATCTTTAGTAGGTACTTTTGCAGTAATGAAGGCTATAGGTTATTCACTCAACAACCTAACTCTATTTGGTCTAGTTCTTGCCATCGGTATAGTGGTAGACGATGCCATCGTAGTTGTAGAGAACGCTGAGCGGAATTTAGAGAAGGGCATGGAACCAAGAGACGCTATAAGACTTACTATGAATGAAGTAGGCTCAGCTCTAGTTGCCATGGGACTAGTTTTAGTCGCAGTATTTTTACCAACTACACTCATTAGCGGTGTCTCGGGGCAATTCTATAAACAGTTTGGTGTAACTATTGCTGTATCAACAATGATTTCTGTAGCAGTCTCGTTGATTCTAAGTCCTGCAATAGCCAAGCTTTTGCTCAGAAGACAAAAAGATGCTCACACTGCAAATAAACCAATCAAAACTCCATTAGATTTCATCTTTGTTAATTTCAATAAATTCATGAACGGCTTTTCACACAACTACTCGATACTAGTTAGTAAATTAGTTCGTAAGGGTGGCTTGGTTCTTACTATTTATGCAATTCTGATTGCTCTCACTTGTCTTATTTTCATTAGAATTCCAACAGGCTTCATCCCACCACAAGATCAGGGATATTTTATTGTAGTAGCTCAATTACCACCTGGTGCATCACTATCTAGAACCGATGTTGTCATGCAAAGAGTAACCAAAAAACTATTAAAGATCAAAGGTGTTAAAACGGCAGTTGCCTTCTCTGGCTTCTCTGGAGCGACTTTCAGTAATGCTTCTAACTCTGGAACAGCTTTCTTAGTTCTGAAGGACTTCAAAGAAAGAAAAAAACTTGGTGTTAAATACAGTGATCTACTAAATGAAATACGTAAAGAAATCAGTACCGTTGATGATGCCTTGGTAGTAGTTGTACCACCACCTCCAGTTAGAGGTATCGGTAATGCAGGTGGGTTTAAGATGATGGTTCAAGACAAGGGTGGTAGAGGTGTTAAGGCTTTAGAAGAAGTTACTTGGTCACTTGCTATGGCAGCTAACTCGAATCCTATATTAGCTAATTCCTTTACCTTATTTGAGACTAAAACACCGCAACTATATCTTGATATAGACTACGATAGAGCCGAACAGCTAGGCGTTCCTCCGCAAAACATTTATGATGCTCTGCAAATCTACTATGGATCTGCCTTTGTAAATGATTTCAATTTCCTCGGACGTACATTCCGTGTCACAGCTCAATCTGATAATGAATACAGGAAGACAGAAACTGATATAGCAAGAATAAAAGTAAGAAATAAAAATGGAGAGATGATCTCACTTGGATCTATCACTAGAGCTAAATCAAGTTCTGGACCGTCAAGATTACCTCACTACAATCTATACCCTGCAGCAGAATTATTTGGTGATACCAAGCCAGGACACAGTACTGGTGAAGCTCTTAACACCATGGAGAAACTCGCTAAGAACATACTACCTCAAGGATTTAGTTATGAGTGGACCGACGTAGCTTATCAAGAAAAACAATCAGGCAACACTGGAGTCTTTGCATTTATTTTTGCAGTAGTTTTCGTTTTCTTATTACTTGCAGCTCAGTATGAGAGCTGGATTCTACCACTAGCTGTAATTCTGATCGTGCCAATGTGTATTCTATCTGCCATGAGCGGAGTAGGGCTTGCAGGCATGGACAACAACATACTTACACAAATCGGTTTAGTAGTATTAATTGGACTTGCAAGTAAAAACGCCATTCTAATAGTAGAGTTTGCTAAGCAGAAAGAAGATGAAGGCATGGAGCTTATTGAAGCCGCTATAGAAGCGGCTAAGTTAAGACTAAGACCTATATTAATGACCGCATTTGCTTTCATATTGGGCGTTCTACCACTAGTGTATGCAAGTGGCGCTGGCTCAGAGATGCGCAGAGCTTTAGGTACAGCAGTATTTAGCGGTATGCTTGGAGTAACTTTCTTTGGCTTACTATTTACACCTGTGTTCTATGTTTTAAGTAGAAGACTAGGAGATTATTGCAGCTCTATTTTATTTAAGAAGAAGGGGGATCATAGTGAAATCTAAACAAATCCTCTATCTTACTTTAACTTTCATTAGTTTTACCTTGAACGCCAATGCTGTAAGCAAGCTTGCTAAAAGCAACCCAGTAATTAGCCTACCCAAAACAGAAGTTATTGATGATATCAAATACGATGAAAGCGCATTTATGCGAAACGGTGCTTTATTAACGTCCAGCCAAGATTCCGCTAAAGAGAATGGAGTGACTTTAAATATAAATCGCGAAGGATTAATAGATATATTTACAACAAGTAAGAACAAAAAAGTAATAAAACTTGAGATAAATAATTTTGACCCTACAGCCATAACTCTTTCAACATTGGTTTATGAGGCTGTTAAGAAAAATCTTGATTTACAATTAAGCCAAGAGCAAACTCGCGAGGCTAAATGGAATTTCTGGCAACAATTCTCTAAGGCTCTCCCTGACATAGCTGCCAACTTAGGTATGCAGCACTTAGACGGTACTTTCTTCCTTAACTCTAGGCTTCAAGCTCCAGTAGATGAAAGTCAATCTTTTGCTAGATTAAATATGAATTGGCGAGCTTTTAATGGTGGCAATACAACCATGCTTATTCTTGCCCAAAAATATTTCAAGAAAGTAGCAGATGAAAATCGGCTGAACCAATTAAATCTAACTATTCTTGAATCTGTAAGCCTATACCATGATCTCTTGCAAGCACAAAGCGCACTTGCTAGCCGCAAGAAAGCTTACGAAGAAGCCGAAGCAAACTTGCAATTAACTAAAAGCCATTTTGAAATAGGCACAGGTACTTACTATGCATTCTTGCAAACCAAAGCCCGTCAGGCTTTTGCTAAACAACAGCTCTTACTGCAAGAAGCAGAATTCAGAAAAGCACAAATCAACATCGCCAGACTTTTGAATGCTGACTTAGAGACTCCATATATTATTGAACAAGAAAAAATCAAAGAATTGAAAATCATAGATCCAACTATAGAATTCTCTGAATTTAAGAAGATCGCTCTAGACAAGAATCCCCTAATTAAACAGGCTCTATACAATGAAAAAGCTTTCAGAAGATCCAACTACGCTAGCTTTGGACAGTTCTTACCCAAAGTCGATCTTTATTTAAACCAAAACGCTATAGGACCAGATTTTGGCTCACTTAATAATGTCACCACAGCTGGTTTTCAAATGAATCTAGAGTTTGGTAAAGGAGTAGGACTCTTCTCTGCTGCTGAAATTGGTAGAACCAAATCCAAGCTTAATCAAGCCAAAATACAACATATAAACACTATTCTTAATATAGAAGCAGAACTAAGATCTGCCTTCTTAGATTACGAAGCTGCCAAATCCAATATCGTAGAAGCCAGAGAACAACTTAAAGCTTCTACAGAGGCTCTCAGGTTATCGCACTTTCGTTATGAGAATGGTATAGAGATCATTAACAACCTAGTAGAAAACGAAACTGCATTAAGCAACGCTGAAGTAAATATCATCGCTAGTGTAACCAACTACAACAACGCTCAAGCACGCTTAGCATACTTGATGGGTAATATTAATATCCAAGATATTTTGAGGGAATAGCTGCTTCCCAACTTCTAGCTTAAGAGTAGAAAAAATGGCATAGGTATAATTCCCCATTCATGACTTGGAATGGGGTGCGTTCTTTTCTCTTTCTCTTTCTCTTCTGTCGATATCCATCTTCATTTGAGCCAAAATAGAGTAGTATTCGACTAGCTTGTTTTTGTAAAGATGGCACTCTTCTTCGGAAACACAATAGCCAGAAATTTCATCGAAATAGGCTTTCAAATCCGCATCCATCTCAGCTTGAGTTTTCATATTATTAACCTCTGTTTAGGGAAATCCCGACTTCTAGCTTGATAGCCCTTTATTATTTCTACCCTAGTATACTTTTTTCCCTTCTTCATGGGACTCCAATTTGCGTTTGTTTTCCTGATCTATTTCGTTTAAGAATAGTAGAAATTCTGCTAATTTACGCAGTAGTCTTCTTCGGTAAAGTCGTCTGGATAATTAGGGTCTAAGCCTTCTGTAGCTTCGGCTTTAGTGTCCATATTATTAACCTCGTTTTGAGAAATTATATCCTCTCACATTACTTATTAGGGGATTTTCGTTAAGGACTTAAGATTAATGGTTGCAAGCTTTATGAGTACAAGGCCTTAGAAGCTCTAGGAGTTTCTTTGGGAAATAAATATTTCCACGACACACTAGGAATAGTTTGATATGTAGAAATCTGTGTCTCAATT
>CAZQXM010000087.1:0-6155 GCA_964597205.1 uncultured Gammaproteobacteria bacterium | reverse complement strand
GGAGCATGTTTTCATTCTACTATTAGGGCTCTTTTAGCTTTTAGGCTAATTATAACTAAATTATAATCTGCAACTTTTGGGCTAGATTTTGTCAAGCGTAAAGACCTATAATCATTATTGGTATTAACTGAATGAATAATACCCCAATACCTAATATTAAGCCCCCGGAGGCTAGGGCTACTGCCGTGGCGGCTACGCCTATGGCTAGTCCAGCTATTAAAGTTAAGCAGGATCAAAATACGGTTACTACTAATACTAGTCCGCAAGTAATGGTTGAAGTAAATCAATCTGAGCCTACTAATGAATCGACTGCTGATAATAAGAATCAAGCTTCAAGTAAGCATAAAGGTATAGAATCTGCTTGGCGCAAATTTCGTGACTATTTCAAAAACCCTAGCCCCAGGTTTCAGTTCTGTAGAAATTTCTTCACTATGGGTTTAAATATTATTGGTGTTGCTCTGAATTTCGGAGCAGTGATAGTTAAAGGTATTCCTGCTGTCGGACCTAAAGTTAAAGATTGGCTTGATAAAAAATCAGAATGGTTCTCGCGCTATGTGGTGCCTATTAGCTTTGCGTGGAACGGACTTGAAGCATGTGCTGGTAATCGTTTTATAGAAGCTGCTGCAAGACTGGTCCCTGCAGCTTTATTCTGGATGTTACCGTTTTATAACTTTAATATGGCAACAGGAATTTCAAGTGGTGTTAATTACCTTCTGCATTTAATTGATGAAGAATATAAAGGTAAAACTCCGGATGATTCACCGTTAGGTAATGCTAAGGCTACTTTTAATAAACTTGGTGAAATGATTAGTAGAATTGCTAGTAAGAAATGGACGCTCACTGGAATCTTAGATGGTTTTACTGTACTTGGTATGTTGGGTGGATCTACTGGTGGTCTTGCTTTTGCAAATAAAGTTAGAGATAGCTGGCCGGCAAGGTTATTTGGTCTAGTACGCAATGCAGCAGGATTTACTGGTGATGGTAGGCTGGTTCAAGGTAGCGACTTGCATAAGCGTTTTGCTGGTTCCTTGATGATGGTAGCTTCAGTACTTAATATATTTATGCGTTGGGTGGGTGACGATACCGCACGCATACTTAATCACCTTTCTATTGCTTTAGATGATTTTGGACTTACTTATTGGGCTAGTGATTCTAAGCGTAAAAATGATAGTAAAATCGACTCAGATAGGTCTATTTTACGCTCTCAACCACGAGTGGATAACTCAGAGCTTCATTCTGCTATATAACTCATGTACTCTTTGTATGTTCATGTCAAATATTTTGGAAATAGCTGTTGACATGCTGATGGCAAATCGTTTATTATCAAAACTATGCCTAGAGAGTTTAAACTTCAACCCCCAGTGATTAGATGGCCGACAGATTTGCCTCCGCTAAATAAGAGCGGTCTAGTTGAATTTGGTCGTCGTTATAAAGTTCCAAGTTCTGGTTCTCATGTACCACCAAAAAATGATCGCTTTCTTAGTCTAAGTGAAGGTGCTCCAAGGGCTGGTGTTCTTTCTGGGATTGATGCTAGAAGAGTCAATCGGGGTGCTCGTGCTCGTAATCTTGCTCGTCCTCGTGCTTAGTTTTCTTTAATTATTCAAACACCTGTTGCTGCACCGCTTCTGCTATACCGAAATTATTTTCTGATTTAGCCATTTCTTTAGCGATAGCTTCATCTAAGAATTGATAGTAAACATCTTCTGCCATGCCCGCACTAAAATACCCTTCGCTGACGCCAGCTGGGCGCATTTGTTTTAGTGACATCTGAATATATACTGATTCGAAGTCTTGAGCGGCTTCAGTTTCAAGCTTAGAACTTAGTCCCTGAGCCTCAACTAGATTGAAATTACTAACGGGGTTAATTTGCATTAGATCTCCACCCTAAAATATTCTTGAGTACCGAAACTGTCAGTTAATACTAACCACTCGCGATTCTTAGAATTCTCGCGGCTAGGAAATCTGAATTCATAACTGAACTCTGAATTAGCCGGTATGCGTTTAGTATCGAAGAATTTAAAACCTTGTTCTGGTTTAACGGTGTAGCCAAGCCCATCTATGATTTTAAGGTTAGTTAGTGGAATGGCTTCATCTAATTCATTGTGAATTTTTATGGCAAGTTTATTACCCCTGCGTTTCACTATATCTACTTTTACTCCAGTATCAGCTGCTTGCATTTGCTGCTCTAATATATTTTGCTCTTGCATGCTAACCATTTTAAGAGTCATAGGAGTACCTGGAAATATCTCAAGGTCTTCACCACGATTAGCGATAAATTTAACTAGCGCAAAGCTCGCTCCAGCACCAGCTCCTACCATGGCTATATTAGTGCCACTAGTGCCGATACCGATAAGTCCACCGAATTTATAAGCGAGAGTGGCTCCAGTAAAAGCGCCCATGCCAGTTTCTATAGCTCCTTGAGCTATAGCGCCAGCAGCAGACAGTATTTTCTCTGGCTTAGTTCTATTGTTAGCGACACTTTGTCTCAATGAACCATCAGCTTGTATCTCTATGCTGGTGATATTATCAGGAAATATAATCTTCTCAAATCTAACTGTAACTTCAGCATCCCTGTGGAAGGTCTTAGCGCCGTCGACTTTAACTATAGTGCCGACTACTCTGCTATTACGAGGGATTAAGACTTCGCCCTCTGGACCTATAAAACTATCCACTACTCTTGCTGAGAAATGTTCGCCTTCTTGAGTGTCTGGGTTAATACTCCACTCTGCTACTACTTGCAGTGGTGTGCTTTCCATAACCCCAGCTTTAATAGGAGCTTCTGCTAGAGCCGGGTTGAAGCTGAGATAGAGTAAATAAAGTATAGTTGCGATTACTGCGTAATTAATAGAGCTAAATGATTCAACAGCAATAGCTTTAGCTTTTCTGGGTTTATAAATCTTGCGATCCCAAATCATTATATGATTACCAATTCAGCTTGCAGCGCACCAGATGCTTTAAGTGCTTGCATAATAGCGATTAAATCTTTAGAATCTACTCCGACCTTATTAAGCTCTTGAACCAGTTGAGCTAGTGTAGTAGATTCTTGCATTTCTATGTATTTAGCTGGTTGACGATTAAGTTCGATATTAGAGTTAGAGTAAGCTTGGGTTTGGATATTACCGCCACCATTAGTAGTGTTGACGTTAGTGTTATTACCAGCTACGTTAAGCGATGATAAAGTCTGAACGAATGGTTGAGATACGTTGTTGTTGGTCTTGATAGTAATAGATAGTGAACCATGGGCAATAGCTACTGGAGCTAGTTTCACGTCTTCACCGACTACTATAGTGCCAGTGCGCTCCATAATTACTACCTTAGCTACATTCTCGGTATCTACAGTAAGAGAACCGATTTCAGCAAGGGCAGTTATGGGATTGTCCTCGGGACCGTTAAGTTTGACCTTAATAGTCCTCCCATCGACTACCTCTGCTACTCGGTTATAAGCTGAACTACTAATCGCATCAGCGATCTTCTTAGTAGTTGTAAAATCTACTTTTTCGGTTGTAAGTATAATACCGTCACTATAATCAATAGTATTAGGTAGAGCATACTCGATGATGCCGCCATTAGGAACTCTGCCAGAATTAGGAGAACCTTCTCTAACCATAGAGCCGTTGGCTTCTACTTCATAACCAGCACCGATAACGGGTCCTTGAGCTGAAGCATAAACTTTGCCATCTGGTCCTTTAAGCAAAGCTTGCAAAAGCACTCCACCAGCTAGGTTGCGTGCTGAACCGAAAGAAGAAACATCTATATCGAACTTATCACCTTCTTTGGTGAAAGGAGCAGCTTTGGCTGTGATCATCACAGCAGCAATATTGCCAGTGCCACCACCATTAAGCTGTCTAAGAGCTGCGATTAATCCTTGACCTGGATTAGCTAGATTGATGTTGTTAACATCGATTTGGTTATTAGTAAGGAATTCTTTAATATCTATGCCGAAATTTTTGAGCATATTTATTTGTGCTAAATCAGTTCCTAGATTGTTACGATCACCGCTGTTACTAGGAAGACCAGCAACTATACCGTAACCAATTAAATAATGATCTCTTAAACCTTGTACTGTAGTAATGTCTTTTACTCGTGCAGTTACAGCCATAACCGGGGCCATAATAAAGTTGAGCCCAAGCAAGCTTGTAATAATGATATTGAGAGATAGACGCATAGGGATGCTAGATACTTTATGCGGTTTATTGAGCCCTATTTATCTCCAGCTCTTAGCTTAGATTTGGCTCTAGTACTAGGGTTTCAGTACTACTCATCCTTAAACTCGCGCGCGATCTCATCTTCCTTGATTGAGAAGAAAAACGCCGCCCCTTTACTCAACGCCTCTTCTGGGCTAATACCCCCCACATTGACTAGGTCAATAGTAGTAGCCGTATCGCTGTGAGTGCGGTAGTTTCTGATGGCTCCTAGCATTTCGATGTAATAATGCTTAGCTCTGCTTTTGAAACGATCTTCATCAGTAGCTATGTAGAATTTCTCGTTGAGATCTGAGATGTAGAATGCATTTTTCCAGCAGAGATCATGAAAACCTTCGCGCTCATAATAAACAAAAGCTTCTTCAAGATGTTTATGAGCGATGTCATAAGTTTGCTCATTGAGCATAGTGAAATCTAACATCAAGATGCCGATAAGTGAGTCGGTGATAGCGCACTGTAATAAAGCGCCTTCAGACTTGTAGAGCTCGCGTGCGTTCTTGAATGAGTTATAAGCATCTTCAGAGCGATTGATATTAGCGAAAAGATTACCCATGGATTGATAGACATCAGCTTCACCAATAACATTGTGAGTATATTTGTAAATCTCGATAGCTTGGTTGAAATATTTAGTAGAGAGTTCCATCTCTTTATCACCAACTTCTTGGCTGCCCATATTACCGCGCACGATGGCGAAAGCCAAATCCACATATTTAGTGGCTTTCGAGCTCTCATCACCAAGCCGATCTGAGAGCTGGATTATCTCTTCGCCAAGTTTAAGAGTTTGAGGTAAATCATCCTCAAGCAAAACTATCTGGAATAAAATATTTTTAGCTTGCAAGAGTTGGTTGTAACGGCGCAAATCTTCTAAGAGCTCGCAAGCTTTAACTATTAGTACTCGTGCTGAATCGACATCGCTATCTACTTGAATTAAGGTGTTAGCTAATATTTGTGCCACTTGTGCTTTGAATAATTTAGGGATATCGCTATCTAGTAATTCTTGGGCGCGTTCTTTTATGCGTTTGAACTCACCCTTGATAGCCATTAGTGAGAGTCTCTGTATTTCTAGTCCAAGTTTCTCGAAGAGTCCTCCACTTTCTAGCACCTGCTCAGCCTCTGAGAAATACTTGAGAGCTTCTTGGAGATTGCCTTTGGTGAGAGCGTCAGAAGCTAAGCTCTCGTAAATATATCCTTGCGCTGCAATATTATCGGTGATCTTGAAGATATTCAGTGCGCGGTTAAGATTCTCCAAGGGCTTCTCACCGAATTCACTAGCGTAAATAGCATAGACTTCAGCAAGTCCATTATGATTAGCTTCTTTGCCGAATAATATCTCTGCGTCTTCAGCAGCTTGACGATCTTTAAACATTCTTGCCATTAGCAAATAAACTTTAGCGCGAGTAGAGTCGTAGCGTGCCTGCTTAGAAAGCCCCAGAAGATTGCGTAAATGTTCCTTGGCTACAGGTTCTAGTAGATCCTTACCGAATTCTTGCTCTTGGATAATAAGTTCAAGAGCTTGCAGAGAAGCCATTACAGCTCTATCGTAATCTTGTTCAATGAGCAACTTAGCGAATATATCTTCTAAGATTGATTCTAGTTGGTAATCCCCACCCCAATAAATTTTGGTGAAAAGCAATGCTTGAGCGCGAAATATAGAACTATCAAGGTCAGTGCCAGTGATGCCTTGCTCAAGAGCACTGATATTGCCATCGAGCAGAAAATCTATAAAATATTTTAAAGGCGAGTAGTGTTTGACTTTAGTTAGTAACTCTTGTGCTTCTTTAAATTTGCCGCGCTTGAGAAGTATCTTGGCTTCTAGTTCATAGGCTTCAGAAAGCTCCTGCTCGCTATTAGCAATCGTCTGTAAATCAATAGCAACCAGCGTAGCTTTGTTGAAATCGTCAGTAAAAAAATATTGCCAGAAATGCTGTCTTAGACTTGAGTTTGATTTGCTTG
>CAZQXM010000086.1:0-6361 GCA_964597205.1 uncultured Gammaproteobacteria bacterium | reverse complement strand
AGAATATCCTTTCTCTTTAGCAGCAAAATATTTACTCGCTCTAAGTTTATTCATTTGGCTATAACCAATTGCAATATACATCGATACATCCTTGGGATTATAGTGTTTCTCTATATCTTCAAAAGCAAGTAAGGGTAAACCATCAAAACTATCCTCAGTTATATAAGCTTTATCAGTGGTAAAAGCTAATACTTCATAATCTGAATCTCTATCAAAGTAGAAACGGGCTATCTTACCCATGTCACCAGTACCGAATATAACTAATTTTTTACCCATATATATAATTCTAAGCCCTAATATGCTTGGCAGCATCAGGTCCTTCGTTAAATATAAGATCTAATACTGATACTCCGTGTACAAAATCTCCATAAAGCTGGTTATATGGCTGATAACTAGAGTAATCCATCCACTCTACATCCAGACCAAGACTTTTAAACTGCTCCAAATCCATATAGCTCTTAGCAGCTGGTCCACTAAGATACAAATTAGCCCCTGATTGCAGGCAAAGGTCAATTAATCTATCATTAGGACTCATTATCTCCTTAGCTAGCGGATAATCACTTGACCAAGAGATCTTAGTATTAATATCCAAGACCTGATTAATAACTTTAATAAAACTATAATTCACCAAACTAATATATTCACTATGCTTAGCATTAAATGCTGCTTCAAACAAATCACTATATTTACTAAAATACTTAGCCTTAGAATAGGCGTATGTAATACTTTTCCAATGATTAGTAGCAAAACCAGGATCTGCGATCTTAGTGTCACTAATTGCTTGAAAAAATTTACCTTTAACCTCTACTGGAATGGTCAACCATAGCAGACCATTAGCAGTTTTAATTTGATTGCGATTACGCCAATCACGTTTTGTGTATTGGACTTCATCATAAAGTATAAACTCGTCAACCTTATTTATCATATGGAAGTAACCCTTCCATGGGATGTAGTTTGACTGTATTATGGCTACTTTCTTCATTTACTCAAACAATTAATAACCATAGCTTCGTTTTTAATAACAGATTGTTTGAAAACCAGAGAAGAAACTATACGTGAAGATTTAACCAAAATAGAAGGCATGGCTATAACTTCTAATAATTCAGAATTTTCGATCACACAATTATCAGAGATACTTGAGAAAGGTCCTATAGTAGAGTTCTTAATAGTAACGTTCTTGCCAATAAAAATAGGTCCTAACAATGTAGAGTTTTCTATGCGAGAACCAGCACCCAATGCTACATTACCCAAGACAAAAGAATCAATAACTTTGGCTTTAACATTATCAAAATTCTTCTGCGTTAGTAGTAAGGTTTTATTAGCATCCAACAAACCCGCTCTAGTACCAGAGTCAAACCAAAAAGAATTAAGAATATCAGTATGCACATTAAGACCTTTAGCAACCTGATGGGCAATAGCATCGGTTATTTCCAATTCACCTCTGCCAGAAGGACTGATTTGGGCAATTGAACTAAAAATTGATTGGTTAAAAATATAGACACCAACAATGGCGTAATTAGACACGTGAGTTTTAGGTTTTTCTACTAAGGTTTCAACTCTACCAGAAGCATCAAACTTAGCAACACCAAATTCATAAGGACGATCAACTTCTTTAAGCATTATCAAACTATCAGCCTTACTGTTATAGTATTCATCAACTAAATCTTTAATCTCCTTATCGAAGAGGTTATCACCAAGAAGCACAACAAAATCATCACCTTGAGTAAAGTCTTTAGCGCAATTAACAGCATGAGCTAAACCAAGAGGCTGATCTTGAAAAACATAAGTCAAATTTACATCAAGATTAAATTCGGAAAGTTCTTTAATAATGGTTTGTCCAGTAGCTGGACTAAGAATAATACAAATATCTTTGATATTAGCTGAGCGCAAATAATCAATACAATGCAACAGTATTGGCTTGCCCAAGACTGGGATAAGCTGTTTCGGATAATCATCAGTAATAGGAGCTAACCTAGAACCCTTACCACCTGAGAGAATAACGCCTTTCACGCCTTAATTCTACTATCAAAAGACAAGTGCAGCAAAGACTAATAATTAAAATGTCATGTTAGAATATTTCAGCAAGACATGTCCAAGACTGTATTAATCACCGGCGCTTTAGGCTTTATTGGCACTAATTTTATTCATCATATCTACTCTTCAACAGATTTAGAGATAGTAAATCTTGACAGTTTAGATTTCCCTATTTGCGCGAATAATCATAATAAGCTAGATCCTAAGCGTTATCATTTCGTTCACGGTTCTATACTTGATAAAACTTTAGTAGAAGAACTTTTCACAAAATATAAATTTAGCCAAGTGATTAATTTCGCTGCCAAGTCTCACGTAGATACCTCTATATCTGATCCAGGAATATTTACCACTAACAACATTATCGGCACTCAGACTTTATTGGATGCTGCTCTTAAATATGGCATCGATCGCTTCTTGCATATCAGCACAGATGAGGTCTATGGCTCTTTGCAACACGGAGATCCTTCTACAACTGAATTAACCGCTATTCAGCCTAACAACCCTTATTCAGCCTCTAAAGCTGGCGCTGACTGTCTTGTACGTGCCTATAATAAGACCTTCGGCTTACCTGTAGTCACTACTAGATCTAGTAATAATTTCGGTCCTTATCAATACCCAGAAAAATTCATACCAGTAATTCTTAGCAACGCACTTAATGATCAACCGATACCAGTCTATGGTGCCGGACTTAATATCAGAGACTGGATATACGTTGAAGAGAATTGTAAGGCTGTTGACTATGTCAGGCAGCACGGCAAAATCGGTGAAATCTATAATATCCCAGGGCATAGAGAAATAGCCAATATAGATATTTGCAAAACCATACTCAAGATCTTAGGCAAACCAGAAAGCCTAATCTGCTACGTGGAAGATCGCAAAGGACATGATTTTAGATACTCAATGGATGGCAGCAAGCTAGAAAAACTAGGTTTCAAGATAACTACGACCTTCGAAGAGAATTTATCTAAGACCATAGAGTGGTATAAAAACAATAAGGACTGGTTAATAGTTAAAAAAGCCGTTCCTTTACTCAAATAAATGAACATAGATATTCAAACCCCTGCTCTTGAAGGCGGCAAAGCCACCAGAGAAAAATTTATACCCTTCGGCTCTCCGATAGTTGAAGAAGAAGCTATCGCATCTGTAGTAGAGACTTTGCGCTCTGGTTGGATAGGTACTGGACCTAAGGTTAAAGAGTTCGAAAAACAAATGTCAGCACACCTGGGCATTAAACATAGCCACGCGATGAATTCTTGCACCGCCGCACTTCATATAGCGCTGCTCGCTTTAGGCATAGGTGCTGGTGATGAGGTTATAGTACCGGATCTAACTTTCTGCGCAACTATTAATTGCGTTTTATATGCTGGTGCTAAACCCGTGATCGTTGATATAGATCCTAAGACTTATAATATCTGCACAGATGCTATCGAAAAAGCTATAAGCCCTAAAACCAAAGCTATCATTGCCGTTGATCTAGCTGGCTTCCCTATTAATATTAAAGCGATTAAAGCTATAGCTGATAAACATAAATTATTCTTCGTAGAAGATACTGCACATGCTGTTGAATCTAAATACGAAGGAGTGATTACTGGCTCAAAAGCTGATATTGCTTGCTATAGTTTCTACGTTAATAAAAACCTCACCACTGCTGAAGGCGGACTGCTTGCTCATAGCAACGATAATTTAACAGAAATAATTCAACAAACAGCTTTGCATGGTCTAAGTGCTGATGCTTGGAAGCGTTTTTCAAGCAGCGGCTTCAAACCTTATGAAGTAGTAACTCTTGGCTATAAATACAATATGACCGATATTCAAGCAGCTCTTGGTATCGCTCATTTAGCCAAAATTAACGAATATTGGGAAAGACGTAACCAAGTCTGGCAGCGCTACAACGAAGGTCTTTCAGGCTTAGCACTTAAGCTACCACCAGACTTGCAAGATGCTAGTTACACTAATAGCAGCTATAAACACGCTCGTCATTTATACATTATCAACCTAGAACTTGAGTCACTAAAATGCGATCGTGATCAAATACTACAAGCAATGCAAGCAGAAGGCATAGGCTGTGGCATTCACTATAAAGCTCTTCACGAACATAAATATTACAGAGAGACTCTCGACATCAACTACGATAGCCTTCCACACTCTTCTAAACTCTCATCTAGGATACTATCACTACCAATATTTCCAAAACTCAGTGACACAGATATAGATGATGTAATCGCTGCTACTAGAAAGGTTTTTAAATATTATCAAAAATAAAGCTCTTAGCACTTCTATAAAAATAGCTATAGGACTGGCTTTACTGGCGCTTGTGGCTAAAAATACCAACTTTCAATCTCTTTATCAGACCCTAGTCAATATCAATGTCCCACTCTTCCTTCTCTGTTTGCCGGTTTATATTATCAGTGTTTATATAGGGACCTATCGCTGGTGGCTTATAGCTCCACATTTTAGATTCAACGAACTTCTGAGATCTAATTTTATATTCGCTTACTACCAGGTTTTTATGCCAGGTCAACTCGCTTCAGAGGGAGTTAAAGGCGCACGCTTAACAGCAATAGGACATAAACCCAGTCAGATAGTCAGTTCAATAATACTTGATAAATTTATTGCTTATAGCGCCGTCCTGACTTTAGGTGTGGCAGCTCTATTAATCAGCCAGCATCCAGGAAAAGCTTTTGATACTATGCTAATTGTGCAGACAGCAATGCTTACTGGAATAGTAATAGTAGTACTATTCTCAGGTTACGGACTACCAAAAATCGTCAAATGGCTTACTAAAGATCATTTCCAGTTCCTTAACGAATACTACGAAGAGTATCTAAACATCATCAGCACTAAGAAAATGAATCTGATCTGTTCTTTTATAACTAGTCTTCTATTTCAAAGTCTTTGCTTCGCAAATAATTACCTAATCGCTAAATCACTAAATATAAATATTGCTTATATTGATTGGTTTTGGATAACAGCCTTAATGGCTATCTTACTAGTCTTGCCAATCTCGATTGGGGGTATTGGAGTTAGAGAAGGTGGCATTACGGCTATGTTTAGCTTCCTGGGCTTAAACTCAGCTGCTGCCGTCTCCTACACCTTAGTCACTTATGTATTTAGTAGCTTAATAGCGCTACTAGGCTATGCAATAGATCTATTTTGGGGTATAAAATCAAAAGAAAATGTCGAAGCTATATAAACACATATTAGATTTTCCCTCAGCTTATAGGTATTTCCAAAATCTATTAGTCAAGCAAAAAATCAGCCTGCAAGAGGCCTTTGCTCGTTATATCAATGATAAATATCAAAACTATAAAATCATAGATATAGGTTGCGGAGATGCTGCTATTGCATCACATTTCAACCCAAAAACAGATTACATTGGCGTTGATTACAACTACAAATACGTAGAAGCAGCACAGAAAAAATATCCTCATTTTAAATTTACGGTTGGCGATGTTTTAGATATAGATACTAGTTCTGGAAAAGCAATTTATTTACTCTTAGGCGTTGTTCATCACCTTGATGATAATCACGTTAAAGATTTAATTACCAAAATTAAAAAAATCAACCCAACAGCTTCAATTCTATGCCTAGACGGGATTCGTGTACCCAATCAAAATCCAATAGCTAAACTACTTAAAGATCTTGATCGTGGCAAATTTGTAAGAACTTTAGAAGGTTATCAAAAAGTCTTAGAGGGTTTCAATTTCAGTCAAAGATCAGATTTGATCACTCTTCCTTACAATCACGTAATCAGCGGTTATAACTTCGATACTGTGGACTTCAACGAATATTATTCAAGACTAATAAGTCCCATACGCCCATCTCTAAAATCCTGAATCAATTTACGTCCCATCTGATCAAGATCAACTGTAGCTCTCTCTGCCATTGCTTCTAGATTCAACTCGTCATCAGATTTATATAGCTTAGATAATCTGTCGTGATAGCGCTGATCTAGATGCTTAAGAGCTTCTTTGGCGACTAGAACGTGATCAAAAGCTTTATCACCTAGACAATTACAAAGTGCCAGCATCAAAGCTTGATCATCAGAATAAAACTTAGGCGGGATTATCCCTGGGGTATCAAGTAGCTTGATTTCTACATTGCCCTGCTTAAGAACATCCACCCACTGTTGGCTGCGAGTAACACCAGGTTTGTTTTGGGTTTTAGCTTTCTTGCTGCTAGATAGCTTATTAATAAGTGTAGATTTACCAGTATTAGGATAGCCCACTACCATTACTCTAACTGGTCTACTGCGCACACCCTTATCAGTGAATTTAGCTCTAAGCGGCACTGAGAGGCGATCTAGGACTTTAATTATATCTGCCAC
>CAZQXM010000085.1:0-6373 GCA_964597205.1 uncultured Gammaproteobacteria bacterium | reverse complement strand
GATGCGACACCAGAGCTTATAGCCATAGATAATTTTTTCACGCGCAATAAGGATTTTAGTAATCTGCCGCGCAAATACAAAATGTCAATTAGTGCGTGTCGTACTTGGTCCTCACAACCTGATATTAATTGTGCTTCTCTAGTTGGGGTTGAACACCCTGTTACCAAGGAGCTTGGTTACACTCTTAAAGTCGGTGGCGGACTAAGCACTAAGCCAATGATTTCTAAGAATTTCCCGGTCTTCATCAAACGCTCTGAGGCGCTGCCTGTGATGATCGCCGTCACTACTGTTTATAGGGATAACGGTTTCAGGGAGAAGCGCCAGAATGCACGTATTAAATTCCTCGTGGATGCTTGGGGCGTAGAAAAATTCCTCGAAGAAACAGAAAAGGTACTGGGCTATAAACTAGATCGCGTCCCTGAGATTGGTGTTTCTAAAGCGACAGAAACCGGCACTAAACACGAACTTAAACAATATTTCCCAGCACCGGTAACTCCGCATCATGATCACCTGGGAGTAATCAAACTTACTAATGGTAATTATGCTGTTGGTATAGCCTTCGTGAGCGGGCGCACTCGCGGTAATGATCTTATTAATGTAGCTACGCTAATCGAGAAATACGGCGGACAAGTGCGTACTACTAATAAACAGAATCTGATCGTGGTGAATGTGCCGCCGGATCGAGTAGAAGAGATGGTGACTGAAGCTAATACTATGGGGCTTAAGGTTAATCACTCTACCTTCTCGCGCGTCGGTGTGGCTTGCACTGGTACTGAGTTTTGTAACCTTGCGATAGTGGAGACTAAAGAAAAAGCTCGCGTGCTATTCGAGTACTTAGATAAAGAGTTTCCTGGTATGCAAGAACAGCTGATGATCTCAGTTACCGGCTGTCCTAATAACTGCGCGCAGTATGCAGTCGCCGATATCGGCATAGTCGGCGCTAAGGTGAAGGTCGCTGACGGTACTATGCAAGATGCTTTTAGGATTTTCTTAGGTGGCAGGCTTGGTGCTGAAGCACAGTTCGGTAAGCCACTAGAAGGTAGATTCTTACACTCAGAAATTCAGGTCACCTTATCTAAGATCCTTCGTAAATATCTTCGCGAGCGTAAAGATGGCGAAATTTTCCGTAACTATTTAGACCGTGTAGGGCTATCTGCTTTCCAGGCTGAAGTGCAGGATATGGTGCCGGCGGCTGTTTAGACCTTGCAACCAGCTTCAGTAATAGCTTCTTCTAAATATTCTATTCTTGTAGTAGGGAATGGGTGAGTGGTGAAATATTCAAGAATCTTAGGCGGCACGCCGTTAGCGCTCATTTTTTTGAAGAACTCTAACTTGCCGGGTTGATTGCAATAAAGTTTATTCATTATTTCTACAGCGAATAAATCAGCTTTCTTCTCAGAGCCGCGGCTAAAACCCATATTGCCAACAAGGCTGGCGCTATCATAAACAGCACTGGTTGGAAAAAATTTCTCTTTAATGATTGCAAAAAAACCTTGCCTAGCTATACTTTTCATTACATGGTGACCTTCTACGTGTCCTAGCTCGTGAGCAATAACAAAAGCCAAAGCCGTATCGTTCAAGTAATCAATAAGCGCCGAGTTAACTACTATCTTCTTGCCTAGTGTCGCGTGTGCGTTAAGCACAGAAGAGTCCTCGACAGTTATAGAGTAATCAAGAGGATTCTTTTTAAGTTCAGCGATAAAGCCATTAAAGATTTTATTTACCCTCTCTTGCTGGATTTTGATTTTGGCGGGATCAGTAGTAGCTGTCGTACCGTTACTAGCAGCGAAAGCTGAGCTAGAGATTAGTAGGCTAAGAAGCAGAGCGTAGAATTTAGGCATAGTTATCAATATAGCAAATGTATTAACAAATGTTCCATCACATCTGTATAGCTAGTTTAGGTTATTATAGTTCACTACACTTGCAGCAAGAAAATCCTAGCGCAAATATCAACTGGCAAGAACTTGGCAAAGCTTTCGAAAGCGAAAGTGCCGAAGCGATAGTTAAGCACGCGGCTACCCAGCTCTTAGATAAGGGGGATGTGATTTTCTTAACAGCTTTCGGACCCGAGGGTTGCGTACTACTTGAGATGCTAGCGGCATTAATCGCTAAAGGCGAGCTTAAGAAAGATCGCGTCGCTACTAGCCTTAGTGAACTGGGCGCCAAGCAAGGCAAGATCGCCATCGCGAACCTAGATACTGGTTATCAATTTAAAGAGACTCTGGAGCTTAAAAAACAGCTCGAGGCTAAATATGGTCTCACTATAATAATGATGGAACCGGAATTAACTGTCCCTGAGCAAGATGCAGCCTACGGAGCTAGACTCTATGAGCGCGATCCAGATCAATGCTGCTATATGCGCAAACTTAAACCACTTTCTAAGTTGCTTGATGGTAGGCTAGCTTGGATAAGTTCCATACGCAGAGATCAAACAGAAGTTAGAGCCAGTGCCATGGCGTTCGAGTTCGACCGTAAATTCAAACTAGGCAAAATTAATCCGTTAATCAAATGGTCTAAATCTGATATTTGGAAATACATTCACGAGCATAAAATTCCATACAATCTACTTCTCGATCAAGGTTATGAAAGTATAGGTTGCGAACCATGTACTAGCGTAGGCACTGACCGCAAAGGCAGTCGCTGGGCGGGTAAGGACAAGATAGAATGCGGACTACATATCCAAGATTCTGAAGCCGAGCAAGGAGGTGAGTTTGTCATCTAACAAACTATTTCCTATATTCCTTAAACTAAAAGGACGCAGAGTTCTAGTAGTAGGTGGCGGGCTGATAGCGCTGCAAAAATTACAAGGACTAATTAATACTGAAGCGGAGCTTACTGTTATAGCTCCTACTGTTAGTGATGAGGTGCGCGCGCTTACTGGCGAGTTCCCGAATAAGCGCAAAATAGAATTCATCGAGAGAGACTACCAGCAAGGTGATGAGAGTAGTTATCATATGGTGATCGCAGCTACTGACATTCCTGAACTCAATAACAGCATCGCTAACCGAGCGCGCGATCAGATGATACTCGCTAACTCAGTCGATGAACCAGAGTATTGTGATTTCTATATACCAAGCATAGTAGAAGCTGGTGATATCAAGATCGCTGTTAGCACTAACGGTAAAGCTCCAGCGGTAGCACAGCGCATAAGACTCGAGCTAGAGCCCATAGCCCGTGATATCTACAAACCAATACTTGAGCGTATCGCAGAGTTCCGCTCTAAAGTGCATACTAAGATCACAGGCAAGCAAGCCGCACGCAGATCTAAACTTATTCGCTGGTATAGTGAAAGGGTTTTCAAGAAGAAGGGAGACTTAATTGCTAAGTGATAAACCGATACTAACTCTTATAGGCGCCGGTCCGGGTGATCCGGAGCTAATTACAGTTAAAGGACTAAAGGCACTCGTTGCTAGCGAGGTGGTGCTTTACGATAGTTTGGTTAATCACAGATTATTGGATATGGCGTTCAACAACAGTCATCCTGAGCAGTTCGCTGACGCTCACTACAGGCTACGCGAAGGATCCAATCATGGCAGCAGGGGGATTGCTTCGCCTTCGGCTCGCAATGACGTAGAGCTAATTTTCGTCGGCAAACGCCGCGGCAAAGCTAGCCTCAAGCAAAACGAAATCAATGAATTGATTTTGAAATATTTAAATTCTGGCAAGAATGTTACTAGGTTAAAGGGCGGTGATCCTTTTATCTTCGCGCGCGGAGTAGAGGAAGTCGAGTTCATTAACAAATATGGTTATGAAGCACGTATTATCCCAGGGCTTAGTAGTGGACTTGCTTTGCCAGCTCTTGCGGGCGTAGCGCTTACACTTAGAAATTCTAGCGATGCTGTAACGCTGACAACAGGTCACGATATAAATCCTGAAAAACTTGCGCATTGGGTTCAATTATTAGAGACGGGTTCAACCTTGGTTATATATATGGGTCTCTTCCATGTGGTGGATATTTGTGAAGCTCTCTCTTCTAAACTTGGTCAGGATTTCCCTGCGCTAACAATTAGTAACGGCAGTCTTGAAAATGAAAAAATTATTTATTCAGACCTCGCGAATCTAGCTCAAGAAATCATAAACGCTGAAATAGCTTCGCCAGCTATATTAGTCTTGGGAAAGCACATCCAGAGGAATCTTAAACTGGCAAAAACTGAGTCAGATATAGTAGTATATTCACATGGAGCTAGGTCGCGGCAAAAAAACTAGAAGAGCATACGGTTTCGATGAAATCGCTCTGGTGCCGAACGGCAACACTTTAGATTTTGAACTTTGTGACACGAGCTGGTCTATAGGCAAGCATAAGTTCGCAACTCCAATTATCGCTAGCGCCATGGATGGTGTGGTGAGCCCTGATAACGCCTCTGTAATATCCGCTGAAGGTGCTCTTGCGGTATTGAATCTTCAGGGTATTTATACTCGCTATACTCGCGAGGCTTACAGCATTATTCTCGATGAGATTGCGGCATCGTCTAAAGATGATTTCGTCTCACTGATGCAGAAAGTTTATTCTGAACCTGTTAAAGACGAGCTGATAATAAATGTTATCCAGGAGATGAAACTAAAAGCTCAAGGCAGACCAGTTGCTGTTTCTATTACTCCTAATACGGCTAATCGCTACGCACCAATCTGCGAGCAGGCTGGAGTCGATATTATTATTATCCAATCTACAGTAGTGGGTCTAGAACATAAATCTGTTCCTGAGCGCATTGCTAAAGACCCAAGCATAGAACTAGATCTCACTAAATTCTGCAAAGAGCGCAAGGTGCCAGTAGTAGTGGGTAACTGTGTTGATTATGAAATCGCCCGCAAACTAATGGAGACTGGTATCTCTGCTCTATTAGTGGGAATAGGTCCTGGTGCTGCTTGTACTAGTCGCGGAGTTCTAGGTATCGGTGTGCCGATGGCGACAGCGATTGCTGATTGCCGTGCTGCGCGTGATGAACATTACAAGAGCAGTGGTAAATATGTACCGATTATTGCTGACGGTGGTATGGCTGTTGGCGGCGACATCTGCAAAGCTATAGCTTGCGGCGCTGATGCTGTGATGATCGGATCACCGTTCGCACGCACAACTGAGGCTCCAGGTAGAGGTTATCACTGGGGTATGGCGACACCAAGTCCGGTATTGCCGCGTGGTACTCGCATAGAAGTGGGCACGGAATGTAGTACTCATGAGCTACTCCATGGTCCAGCTAAACTCGATGATGGTAGTCATAATCTCGTGGGTGCACTCAAAACTTCAATGTCAACTTTAGGTGCTAGTAATCTTCGTGAGATGCAAGATGTTGAAGTTATAGTTGCTCCATCTCTGCTTACTGAAGGTAAGGTTTATCAAAAAGCGCAAAAGCTTGGAATGGGTAAAAAATAAATGTTCTTCCTAGTTATAGGTGGAACTAAAACTATTAAACATCAGGGCATTAGCGCTGCTGGAGCTTCACATGAATTATTGCCTTACACTGCTGCTCTTGATGCTGAGTATATTTGTTTAGGTAAAACTTTAACTAAGTCATCTGTGCCAGTTTCGCCAGCTGGAATAGTGAGTCCCGCTCTAATTACTCGCAGATGTTTAGAGATTTTAAAAATGCCTGTGCGCGTTATTAATGCTGGTGCGCCAGTGACACCGCAGTTAAGTGATGAGTGGATGACTGATCTAGCTACCTTACCAGCGGAGTCAGTTGAAACTGGCTCTGCTATTGAGTTTAATGAGGTACTCAGGTTATATGAAGCTGGGCACTCTATTATAGCTTCATGTCATGCTGAGCGCTTAACCTGTCATCCTGAGCGTAGCGAAGGATCCCCTGACGAAAGTACAGGGATTGCTACTATTATTGCCGAGTGTGTAGTCGGAGGTACAACCACCGCCCAAGGTTTATTAAGAGCACTTGGCTATGATGTTAGCGGACTAATGTCCAGCAGTATTCCTAATGGTAACCACTCACTTAAAACAGATTTAGTCGAACGCGGCTACCAAGCTGCTCTTAAGCGTGATGATTTTAGTCCAGAATTAGTTGAGAGAAATCCACTGCTAGCAATTAGCGCAATGGGTGATCCGATGCAAGCTGTAGTTGCTGGCATGGCAGTTGAATGCATAGAGCGAGGTATAGAGTTTACTCTAGCTGGTGGCTCGCAGATGATAGCGATAGCTAGTTTAGTTGAGAAAATTATTGATCACGATATAAATGTAGTCACCACTCCATGGGTAATAAACGACAAATCCGCCCGCATTCAAGACTTACTAGCACTATGCTGCAAGCGCACTAAACTTAGTGCATCCGCTAATATCCCCGATGGACTTAAAGATCTGCCGTTAGATGCTTACAGCCACGGACATGTTAAGGAAGGGGTTGGGGCGGGGGCTTTATTGAGCTTATTA
>CAZQXM010000084.1:3060-6710 GCA_964597205.1 uncultured Gammaproteobacteria bacterium | reverse complement strand
TGATGAAGCTGGTATTGCAATGGTCTTTACCAAGTGCAGGCATTTTAGGCATTAAGTCTTTAGAAAGTCGTTACGATATCTGCCAATACAGCTTCTTTTCTTGCCAATGTATCAGCTATTAGTTGTGCGTGAGCTGCAACAGTTGCAACAGTTCCTAGTTTATTTCTATTTGGTCCGACTAAAGACTGAGCTTTTATTTGGATTCTATTATGCCCGCCAGTTTCTAGCCACCAACGTCCAACGACAACCTTATCAGCTCTTTCAATGGGGTGAAAATCTGATCTGTTTGCCCCTTTATGTAAGAAATTTTGTATAAACTGTGTTTGTTTTTTAGCCGCTGCTGAGGTTGCATTACCTCTGCTTGGTTGAGTACTTTGCTCTATTATTCTGTTTGCTTTCATAATTATGATAATACATAATAATCCGTATGATGTCAATACCCTTTCGAAATCTTAATATTTTGACTAACCTTGCCTTAAAATAGCCTAATTATAGTATTTAGCCACTTCAACTAACCAGCATCTCGTGCATCGCTGGGTTAAGTCCACAGAACTTAAGAGTCGCAAAAGTATCTGACCAATCCACTCTGCTTACTGAACCTACAGGGATATCGATGCGATAGAAGTTGGCAACAGGAATGTCTAGGGTGTGCATGATTATGGCTTTAATTACACCGGCGTGAGTGCAGATTACTGCTCGCTGTCCTATCTCATAGTTCTTGCGAATATCATCTAGGGCGCGTCCGACTCTAGCGACGAAATCCACTACGCTCTCACCACCAGGAGCAGAGACGTTAATTGGATCTTTACTCCACTTCTCCCATTGTTTAGGTTGCTCGGCTCTGATTTGCCAAAGAGTTTTGCCTTCCCATTCGCCTTCTTTCTTCTCCACTAGCCCACTGTGTTTGAAGTAAGTTGGTTTGCGCACGGATCTTGCGATCAAGTCTGAAGTCTGCACGCAGCGAGTAAGTGGGCTGCTGAATATAGAATCTATGCCAGCGTTAGCGAGACTATCAGCAATAAGCTCAGCTTCAAGTACACCTTCTTCTGTGAGTGGAACATCAAGTTCACCGCAGACATTTCCTTTAAGTGTGGCTTCGGTTTCACCGTGGCGCACTAGGTAGAAGGTTTTGATTTGTTCGGAATAGTCTAAAAGATCAACCATCAACTTTATTCTACTCGATTAGATGCACCGGCTCCAATTCCGCTAACTGCTCCAAATCTAGATTACGCTTGAATAAATAGACTGCTGATAGTGCCGTCAAAGGAATAGCGATCAATAGTCCGATGCTTCCAATGATAGCGGCAGTAAGCTCAGTGGCAATAATTTCTATATTAAATACCCTTAGTCCAGTTTCGCGGCTTAGTAATAGAAATAATGGAATAGCAGAACCAGTATAAGAAAGTATAAGAGTATTAGCCATAGTACCCATAATATCTCTACCGACATTTAAGAGGCGATTGAAAAACTGTACTCGAGATTCGTTAGTGTTGCTTAGATAAATTTCATTAGCAGCACTGGCTATAGAAATAGCTACGTCCATCACCGCACCTAAGCTGCCGATAATTACACCAGCAACTAAGATACCTTGGAAATCTAATAGCTTGCCGTGTAATTCTGATTTATAAAGAATATTTCCCAGTAGTATCCTCGCTTCATCACTAGCAAGCCCGCTTAGTGGTGCAAGTTTAATAGTTAATAAAGCTAATACAGCTGAGACTGCAATTCCAGTGCTGGTGCCGATGGTAGCGGCGGCGCACTTCTTAGACCAGCCAGTAACAAGTAGCATGGTTGTTACTGTGCAGAATAAAGAGATTATTACTGAAGCGATCACTGGGTCCATGCCAGAATTAATCATAGGGATTAATACATAGACTATAGATAGAGCGGTTAGTACTAGTGAGAGCACTGATTTGAAACCTTGCTTGCCGCCTAACCATAATAAGGCGATAAAAAATACTGCGATTAATATTAGAACAGTGTTTTGCCTGTAGTAGTCATCGACGAAAACCTCACCAGTGTAATTATCGATAGCGATTAAATATTTATGATTAGTTTTAACGACTATAGAGTAAGCGTAATTGTCAGGAATAAGATTGCGGGTGTTGATCTCAGAACCTTTCTTGGGACCGCTAACTAGAGTGAACTGGCAGAATTGCTCGCGTCCGGCTTTTTCTTCATCGCGCCCGAGTTCTAGGACTTTTGTGGCTTTGGCGATTTCGTAGCTGTACTGCTCGTCTGTTTGACCTAGGGCGCTGGAGTCGTATAAGCTAAAAGCCTTAGCTGGGCTGGCAAGCAGCAAGAAAGAGCAGAATACTAATAATATTGAGCTGAAAAGCCGCACAGCTATATTATAGCTAGCTAAGATAATCCCCTGTCTGGGCGCTGAGAATTAGGTCAAATAGCCTAATTGAAGTCGCTGATTCAGGGGCTAAATATATTAGAGAGCTTATGGCAAAACTAGCTGGAAAAAATAAAGTTAAAGCTTGGACTAATCGTACTAAGGTTGCGGCATTGTTACTGTTGATTGAACCCGAGAGTTCTTCGCGTATTCTTAAGCATATTGGTGATGACCAAGAAGTTGCTGCATTAGTGAAAGAAATCACTATGATAGATAGTCTTACTGAAGAAGAACAGTTAGAAATTCTTGATGAAATTTATGACACTTTAGAACTTAATAGCAACGTTGCTGTTGGTACTCTTGATGCTGCACAAAGTATGCTCATCGGTGCTTATGGTGAAGATGGTGCGCATGAAATTATGGAACGCATGGTTAGTACCGTGCAACGCATTCCTTTTGAATTTTTACGTTTAGTAGACGCTGAGCAGATAGCTAATACTATTCAGAATGAGCATATCCAGGTTATAGCTTTGGTTCTATCTTGCCTTAAGATAGAGAAAGCTGCGCAAGTCTTGCAGGCGCTCCCTGAGCACATTCGCTCGGAAGTTGCTATTAGACTCGCTAAGATGGAGCGTACTAATCCTGAGGTGCTCTCTGAAGTAGAGCGTATATTAGAACGCAGATTCGCGAGCATTATGGCATCGTCTGATGTTGGTAGTGAGATTGGTGGTACTGAAGCTCTCGCTGAAATTCTTAACCGTGTCGATCGTAATACTGAGAAGCGTATACTTGAGGATCTAGAAAAAGTAGATCAAGGTCTTGCAACTGATATTCGTAACTTGATGTTTGTATTTGAAGATATTATTAGGCTTGACGATAAATCTATACAAAGACTTCTTCGTGAAATTGATTCTAAGGATTTATCACTTGCTCTTAAAGGTTCTAGTGATGATATTAGAGATCTATTCTTCAAGAATATGGCTCAAAGAGCTGCTAAATTATTACAGGATGATATCGAGATGATGGGTCCAGTGCGTATGCGTGACGTTTCTGAGGTTCAAAGTAAGGTTGTTAGTATTGTTCGTACTCTTGAGCAGGCTGGTGAGGTATTTATCAGCGGTGGCAGTGCTGAAGATGCTCTAATTGAGTAATAATTTTATTATAATTAGCTAAATTGCTTCTAGGTTATAATTTGTAGCTGTTCCCTGAGGACTTGTCCTGAAGGGTAGGTGTCCGAGAGGCTAAAGGAGGCAGACTGTAAATCTGCTCACGCAAGTGTTCGTTGGTTCGAACCCAACCCTACCCACCA
>CAZQXM010000084.1:0-2960 GCA_964597205.1 uncultured Gammaproteobacteria bacterium | reverse complement strand
AACCCTACCCACCACTTTCCACCCCGTCCCATCAATTTTAAGCATGCGGTGTTTAAAATGGCGCACTCGTGTTTGCAGCGCAGAATCGACACGTTGGTGTCGATTCTGCTAACCCACCATTCTAATTAGTCTTTTTAATCTAGCGAATCAGCTTAAACTATTCAGCTGATTGACTAATTTTATTCTTATTATGTGTATAAATTTTATGGATGAGTGCAGAGACTTTAATGCAAGATGCTATCCACCATTATCAAGATGGTGATCATATAAAGGCAGAAGAGTTGTGTAAAGAAGCTTTAAGCCAGGACCCGAAAGAAGCTAAAGCCTATAGATTATTAGGGATTATTGCTCACAAATACTATAAACGTGATCTTGCTCAACAGTTATTAACTAAAGCGATAGAAATTAATCCTGGTGATGTAGATGCCTATATTGAACTTGGTATTGCTATGAAATATGGTTCAGAGTTGGATCCAAGTAGAGCTCAAAATGCTGTTGAAATTTTTGAAATGGCTTTTAAGATTGATCCAAGCAAAGCTAGAGCTTTAATAATGATTGCTTCTGTTTTGATTGAGCATAATAATCTGGAACAGGCTTTGTCCACTGCTGACTTAGCGGTAGAAGTAGAACCGCAAAATTCAGATAGTCACGTTAGTAGAGCTAATATACTCAAACTTCAAGGTAAAATCCCAGAGGCGCTCAGCGAGTATAAACTAGCTTTACTTTGTAATTCTAGTTCAGCTTTGGCGCTATCTGGTCTTGCTGAAATCTCTAAGCATAAGGATAATTCAATAGAGACTCAGCAGCTAATTAAGCAGATTAAAGAATGCCTCAAGAACCAATTGCCACGTCTTGATGAAATAAGTTTAAATTTTGCTTTAGCTAAGATTTATGATGAGCAAGCTGATTATGGTCATGCTTTTAAGCACTTTACTATAGCTAACGATCTTAAATTCAAGTCTATTATTTACGACAATACTACGGTTGCTACTAAAGCTAAGCATCTATTAGATGGTTTTGACCCAAAGAGTTTAGAGGCTGTTCAACCTAATTTGCAAGCTTATGAAGGCTTACCTATTCCTATATTTATTTTGGGTATGCCACGTTCTGGCTCTAGTCTTATAGAACAGATATTAGCTTCGCATCCTGATGTCTATGGTGCTGGTGAGCTTTACGCTTTCCCTAGTGTTATACAAATCTCGGAAGATACCACTGATAGTTTGCAACAATGTTTTGATCGATTTGCCAAAATGAATTCTGATGAGATTACTCAATTAGGTCTTAAATATTTAAATGGACTTAAGAAGATTAATCATGATTCTGCCAAATATGTCTGTGATAAATTGCCTTCTAATTTTTGGGTTCTGCCGTTAATAAGGGCGATATTGCCGCAGGCAATAATAATTCATAGTGAGCGTGATCCTGTTGACACTTGTCTTTCATGCTATCAACAAAACTTTAGTTCAGGTCATGGTTATAGTTTTAGTCTTGAAGGCTTAGGGAATTTTTATAATGCCTATGCTAAAACTATGAAACTTTGGCATCAATATTATGCCGATCATTTTTATGATCTTAGCTATGAAGAGCTAACTTCGAATCAAGAGCAAGAAACGCGTAAGTTGCTTGAGTATTGTGGCTTAGAATGGGATGATAAGTGCATAGAATTTCATAAGACTAAACGTAGTGTTGTTACAGCTAGTACCTTGCAGGTACGCGAACCAATCTACAAGCGTTCAGTAGCTAAGTGGCATAATTATGAACCTTATCTCAGACCTTTGCTTGACTTGCTGCAACAGCACTCTGCAACTGACTAACTTTATCAAGTTGCTCCCAAGGTAGTTCTAGCTCTGATCTACCGAAGTGACCATAAGCTGCTACGCGCTGGTAGAATTTACCACCACGCTCTTTAGGCATAAGTCTTAGTTTGAAATTTTGGATTATAGAATAAGGTCTAAAATCAAAAACTTTAGAAGCGATATCAGCGAGCCTAGCGTCAGCATCATCACAATCAAGTTTAGCTGTGCCATAAGTGTTCACATTCACGCTTATAGGTTTAGCGACACCGATAGCGTATGAAAGTTGGATCTCACATTTATCAGCAAGCCCAGCTGCTACTATGTTTTTAGCTGCGTGACGAGCTGCGTAAGCTGCGCTGCGATCTACTTTAGTAGGATCTTTACCAGAGAAAGCGCCGCCACCGTGACGAGCGTAACCACCGTAAGTATCTACGATAATCTTGCGACCTGTTAGACCAGCATCACCTTGCGGTCCACCGATAACGAAACGTCCTGATGGATTGAAATAGAACTTAGTTTTAGCATCTGGTTTAACATCGAAGCCTTTGAAAACTTCATCAACAACTAGTTTGCGTAAATCAGAGGCGATAATAGCTTGAACTTTAGCGTTGTCGCTTTCACCTTTAATCTCAGGGTCATGTTGAGTAGATATAAGTACAGCATCGATGCGATATGGTTTGCCGTTGCGATACTCTACTGTAACTTGAGACTTAGAATCTGGTCTGAGATAGTGAATCTCAGGATGGTTGTTGCGCACATCAGCAAGCTTCTCAACTAGTTTGTGAGCGATGCTGATAGCTAATGGCATGTATTCGTTAGTTTCATCACAAGCAAAACCGAACATGATACCTTGGTCGCCAGCACCGATGCGATCAGCTGGATCACTGCTCTCACCTTCGCGAGATTCTTTAGCAGTAGTTACGCCCGCTGAAATATCAGCAGATTGTTGATCGATAGTAACCATTACTGCGCAGTTCTCAGAATCGAAGCCGCCGCCCATTTTGCCGCTGTAGCCGATTTCTTTAATTTTGGCTCTAGCGATATCGCTAACAGGCACGTAACATGAAGTTGAAATTTCACCACCGACTATAACTAGACCAGTAGTACAGTAAACTTCACAAGCAACTCTACCTTCTGGATCTTGTTCAAGAACTGCGTCAAGAA
>CAZQXM010000083.1:0-6962 GCA_964597205.1 uncultured Gammaproteobacteria bacterium | reverse complement strand
TGACAACAACACGCGCAATGACGTCATGTACGCAATAATTTATAAATTTTATAACAAATCTTCTTAGCAGCCAGCTCTCTAACCTGCTCGCGGCTTAGTATTCGTGCTGACCAAGACCAATATAAATTCTCAGTATGCAAGCTGCCATCTGGCATTAAAATTGCGACATGTATAGTACCTATCGGTTTATTATGCTCACTACCATCAGGACCAGCGATGCCAGTTATCGCAACATTAATCTGAGCCCCGGATATCGCCGCAAGCCCGCGCACCATCTCGACAGCTACTTCTTCTGACACCGCACCATACGCGGCAAGAGTTTCACTGCGCACGCCCAGCATCTGCTCCTTAGACTCATTAGAATAAGTAACTAGATTTAATTTAGTATAGTTGGACGCGCCTGGCACATCAGTCATCAGTTTAGAGAGAAGCCCACCAGTACAAGACTCCGCGAAAGCTATATATAGATTACGTTTGCGTAGTTCACGTGCGAGCACAGCGGGAATAGTATCATCATCGTAACCAAAAATATAATCACCTAATAAGCTATCAATCTCAAGCTGCGCGATCTGTATCATATTGCGCGCCGCATGATCATTCTTAGCTTGTGCTGTAATTCGCAAATAACATTCACCAAGAGTTGCATAAGGAGCAACGCTTGGATTAGATTTCTCGAACATCTTACTGCCGCTATCATGGATGATTTGTGCCATGCGCGACTCAGTAATACCAGCCATTAGCACCTTGCGTGAGACTATCACCCCATCACTGCCACGCGCCTTAAGAGCCTCGCGCAAATAAGGAACAGAAGTCTCTTGAAACATCGCTTTCATCTCTATCGGTACCCCTGGAAAGCTCATTAACACTAAATCCTGACTAAGCACCCCGCGAGATGTCGCCATACCAGCTTTCAATTCTAATAACATCCCTATCGCAGTACCAATAGGATTAGAGATCACCTTTGCCCCACCAAGAACGCCAGCTTGCTTATAATTTATATTCGGCACATTATTACCAGCGAATTTAGCTTCAATAATTTTACGTTGTTTTTCATCTATTACTAATTCTGATTTGAGGTAAGTAGCAATACTCTCATGACTAAGATCATCACTAGTAGGACCTAATCCACCAGTACTAATGATTAGATCAGCGCGCGCGCTTGCGATTGCTAGAGCATCTTGGATGCGTTCAGGATTATCACCAACGACAGTGTGATAAAGCACACTCACGCCAAGAGCATTGAGTTCTTCTGATAAATATTGAGCGTTGCTGTTAAGTACGTGACCTATAAGTAGTTCAGTGCCGACTGCGATGATTTCTGCGCGCATGAATTAATCATACTAGTCGTCATTACGAGCAAAGCGAAGTAATTCACGACGCAAAGCTAAAATTTTGCACTCGTGGTTGAAAGCGCAGAATCGAGCCCGACGGCTCGATTCTGCTATGCACTCGCCCAAGAGAGAGGCAAAGCAATCCATTCTGCACTCGCCCACAGCATAGCAAAAACAAGCCTTGGGCTTGTTTTTGCTATGCTAAAATCAACTTGTCGCATTTAGAGCCTTAAAGCTGCCCTTTCAGCTTTTGTATTACGGTTTTGCGTCCTAACACCTTATGGAGAGGTGGCTGAGCGGTTGAAAGCGGCTTCCTGCTAAGAAGTTATACGGCCCAAAAGCTGTATCGAGGGTTCGAATCCCTCCCTCTCCGCCATTCTATACGATTCCGATTTTTTGCCATGACGCGCCACCCCAATATGGCTACGAGGGATACTGGTAAAGCCCCACGGACTTAAGCCATTACTCCTCTACTTAATTCCAACCAAGTTTTTTAGTAGATTTCTCAATCTGCTTAATGCTCTGCTCTGGCAGTGGTAATTTCTCAGGCATTGTTCCGCCTAATTCCGCAATCGTTTCTCGTACCTTCTTACCGACTTCAAAGTGAGTCTGATTAGCTTTCGTCTTACCCTTAATATTTTCTCGCCTAAGTTTCTCTTCAGTTTGTGTTGCCCTAAATAAATTAGCCGCAAGCTCAGTACTACCCATATGATCTAATATTTGCTGACTTTTTTTTAGTTTTTTATGAGTATGAATATCCTTAGCTGCTAACCCGCCATATAAACCTTTATAGCCATGATCTTGAAATATTGCAAAATCTAACCCTGCTTGCACGCCAGCATCTTTAGCTGCTGAAGCCAAGTTTTTATTGTGTTCTTTAAGTTCATTGCGTAGCAATACTCTTTTTTGATCTTCGCTAAGAGCTTTAAAACTGCCGTCACTTTCTATTTCTTGTTTACGAGTTTGAATTGCAAAATAGGTCTGCCCCCTTGCAATAATTTCTTTACGCGAATCACCATTTTGAACAATAAGGTAGCAAGCATAACGAGAGAGTTTAATATCATCAAGTTCTCTCTCTGCTCCTGAGCCAATTTCAACCATATCGAGGACATCCTCGAAATGGTCAAGAAGTACTTGCTTACTGTTTTTACAAGCATTTTTAGATTTCTCGATAACAGGCTTAAAATGTCTATATTCTGTGTAATCTAATACTTTTGCCAACTCTCTAGCCAACCAATACTCATCACCATCATCATTAACGTGCTTGATTTCCTCAAAAGTATTCTTACTAGGTTTCCCGCTTAACACTTACATATATAATAGCACATCCCCGCCAGAGAAATCCTTTCAATCGCCAAGCCCAAAAAGCTCGGCGCGCGGAAGGAGATAGCTAGCGCCACTTATAATTAGCCCATGGCCACCCCCACTAAACGCCGCCCCGAAAACATCGAAGGTGATTTTTTTGTGGATACTACTTGCATAGATTGCGATACTTGCCGCTGGATGGCGCCTGAGACATTTAAGCGCAGTAATGAACAATCAGCAGTCTACCAGCAACCAGTAACTCCAGAACAAAAAACCAAAGCGGCTCAAGCACTGCTCTCCTGCCCCACTGCTTCTATTGGTTACCAAGCTAAGGATCTAAACCTTAGCCAAATAAAATTCCCCCTACTTATCGAGGACAATGTTTATCACTGCGGTTATCACTCAGAAAAATCCTACGCTGCTACTAGTTATTTTATTCAGCGCCCAGAAGGCAATATACTTATCGACTCCCCACGCTTCTCAATGCCACTAGTCAAGCGCTTTGAAGAGATGGGCGGTATATCCTATATATTTCTCACTCATAGAGATGATGTCGCCGATCATCAAAAATTCCACGACCATTTCGGAGCTAAACGCATTATCCACGAGAAAGAACTTTGCAAAAATATCCCAGAAGCGGAAATCATCATCACTCATGATCATAACGATAAGATCGATGATGACTTAATCTTAATTCCCGTTCCTGGACATAGCCCTGGGCATCTAGTGCTTTTATATCGTAATAAATTTCTATTTACTGGTGACCATATCGCTTATTCTGGTGAGATGCAGTCTATATATGCTTTTCGCGAGCACTGCTGGTTCTCTTGGAAGGAACAAACCCGCTCTGTCGCTAAGCTCGCTGATTATAATTGGTCATGGCTACTACCCGGACACGGACGCCGCACTCACGCTAGCTCCGAACAAATGCGCAAAATGATTATTAGCTGCGCCGAGTGGATGGAAACTGCAACAATAGAACCTGAATACTAAGATGCCTAAAAAAACCATTCTTGTAAACGATAAAATGCAAAAGGGCTATCAGTACAGCCTCACTGAAGCCATGGGCAAAAACTTCGACCCAGAATTCAAACCTGAACTAAGTCCCAAAGAAATGCTCGCTATGGGTATTTTTGGTGGTAGATATATGCGCGACTGCAGAGATGAGTTTCCTGCAAATTGGTTTACTAAAGCGAAACTGCACCCCAAGGGCAAACCCGGTCACAGCCAAGAACTAAATTATTTTGGCATCGACGCCTCTCAACCTTTAGCTGAATGGAGACGCAAAGGCTGGATTAATCCTATAGATCCGCGCGGATGGTTTCAATGGTATTGCCGCTACTATATGGGGCGCCGCATCCCAGATGAAGATACTAGACAAATCAAACGCTGGAAAGCAATTCGCCGCCATATCGCACAAATCAAGAAATACTGTATGCGCGGTGACACCACTTGCCGCCGCCGCCAAAGACAAGCCGTTCTGCACTGGGCTTATGACTCAAGACTAATCTAAATTCTTCTTCAAACCTAGTTCATGCAAGGTATCTAAAGAAAAATCATAACGATGCTTGGCAGCGTGAATCCAAGTGTGCACGAATTTATAGATATAGGCTTTCACTGAATTATCAGAATCAGTTATTACTGAAGCTAGAATTTTTTGTAGTTCAATCGATATATGCGAAACCAGCTTATAGAGCTCAGTTACGCCAGATCTAAGTTCAGCCGGCACTCTAGCTTGAGAGCCAGGATTCAGTAAACCTTTGATTTGCTCAATGTAGTCAAGCGCGTCCATCGTAGTCTCGATAAACTTACCGACATCTTGCAAGACTGCTAGCGTAGAGACCGCATGATCAGCAGAGGTTTTAGTGTTCACCAAAAGTTCTAACTCGCCGCGTATAATCTGCGCCAGCGAAATTCCTAGCGAAGCAGATTTTGCTCCTAGCTTTTTATTAATCGTTTGCAGTGCTTTATCAAAATTTTCTAAAGCTATTTTGGTAATTTTAAGATTATCAAGTCCTGTAATAGCGCCATGATTTAACTTGGACATACCAAGCTTAGTAGCCTGCAGTGCTTCATAAAGGCCTGTTTCACAGTGAGCTTCTATAGTTCTGTGCAACTCATGGGCATATTTTTCAGCTATTACGCTAGACGACATCTATAACTAATATCGGTGCTATTTAAGGCGAAAATATAGGGTTATTGGGGGAGTGCGGATTATAACTTTATTATAACTACAAGCCATAAAACATTGATACTTCGCTAACAAATATTAAAATAACCCTAGAACCCAAGATATATATTGACACACTAATTCTCAATCGTTTAATGTTATCTACAATGTCTAATATCAAGATTTTAACTAACCCATACATAGTAGTAGCTGAAGATGAAGAGTCAATAAGGACTATGATGCCAAAATTACTTAAGTTTTGTGGTCTTAATATCACTGAGCCCATATGCCCTGACGCCAGAAGTGCAAGAGCTAAATTAGAAGAACTTGCGGCAAAACCTGATATAAAAGAGAGAGGTCTTTTATTAATTACAGATTACAATATGCCTGGTGGTGATGCTGATACTCTATACGAATTTCTTGATTCTTGGATCAAGGATAAGCCAAGTAGAGCAGAATCTATCAGGATCCTTGGTTCAACAGCTAATTATGATGCTTCCGTTCATACGACAAGCCTTACTAAATACTCAAATCTAAATTCTGTTTTAAAAGCATTCACTACTAAACCTTTTGAAATTAGAAAGCTCAAAGAACTGATCACAAACTTACTTAATGGCCAAGCCCTAGCCCAGTAATCTTTTTATAGTTCAGATCATCTAATATTTCAACTAGATTTAGAGTCTTCTAGACCCCAGCCCCCACAAGCATCTCAGCGCCTGTAATACTCCGCCCCGCATCACTCAGTAGATAGGCGACCATCGCAGCTATCTCCTCAGGCTCTATCCATTTACCGGTCAGCGTTGCACCAAGTGCATCTTCCGGAGCATCACCAATTATCCCCAGTGCCATATCCGTGCGCACCCAACCTGGTGAAATCACATTAACGTTAATCTTGTACTTCGCAAGCTCAGCAGCCCAGGCTTTAGCTGCTGCTATTAGTGCGGCTTTGGATGCTGAGTACGCTGACGCATAAGCCTCTCCGCGCGCACTCACCGATGAGATGATCACTATTTGCCTGCGCTTACCGTCATCTAAAGTCATTAGCGGCAGAGCAGCCGTCAGCACCCTGAACACCCCATTGAGATTGACATCTATCACTCGCTGCCAGTCTGCTAATTTATAATCTGTAATCGGCGCAGAGTGGAATACACCAGCGTTAAGCACCAACGCATCAATGTCATCCTGAGCGCAGCGAAGGATCCCAATATACTTAGCCACTGCTTCCTCAGAGCGAACATCCATCTCAACAGAACCCGGTGCACAGACCTGATAACCATCAGCACTCAAGCGTTCTGCTGTAGCTTTGCCGATACCACGGCTGCCACCTGAGATTAAGACTGACTTGCTCATATATCAGCAATTGTAACGCAGCCATCCCCCCGTCATCCTGAGCGCGCAGCGCGAAAGGATCCCCATGCTTTGCGCAAAGATAGTGGGATTGCTTCACCCCTTCGGGGTTCGCAATGACAGTAGCTCCGTGTCTCGCAATGACAAAGCACTAAGCTGCATCGCAGTAACCCACAAAAATAAAAGCCACGACCTTCTGGGTCGTGGCTTTTACGAAACCAAATCATTAGAATTTAGATCAATTGCAATTCAGGCTTGTGCTCATCGAGTATCGCACCTGGGATTGGACATGCTGCCATGCAAGCGCCGCAATCAATGCAAGTATCAGCATCGATGTATGGATACTTATGACCATTAGCATTAGTTTTATCAGTCCACTTAATGCAATCTACCGGGCATACAGGGATACAATCCGCTGCGCCTTCACAAATATTAGAAACAATTGTATATGCCATTTATTTTCTCTCTCCGTTATTAGTACTCGGACTTTATGCCCAAGCTCAACACTAATTAATCCTAACAAATGACCTAGAAAAAGCCAGCTAATGAGAACAATTTGCAATAGACTCACTAATAAGAACCTTTCTCAATAAGCCTAGAACTCAATCCTCAAGATGGATACAACTAACGAGCTAGAAAATCTTTCATCTTAGCCATAGCAAGTTTTAATTTTTCCTGGTTCTGCACTAGAGCTAAACGCACATAACGCTCACCGAATTTACCGAAGGTCAGACCCGGCACTAAGGCTACTCCAGTGGCCTCAAGTAGCTTAAGAGCGAAATCAAACGAGTCAGTAAAACCATCTGGAA
>CAZQXM010000082.1:0-7062 GCA_964597205.1 uncultured Gammaproteobacteria bacterium | reverse complement strand
CTTCGGCACTGCGTGCCTCGCAATGACTACGCTGTTTCTAAGTAGTCTTTGAGCTTAGCGGCTCTTTCAGGGTGTCTGAGCTTCTTAAGGGCTCTAAACTCCAATTGACGCACACGCTCACGAGTGATACCGAGTTTACGGCCCACTTCTTCAAGCGTACGCTCTTGACCCGAATCGATACCGAAACGTAACTGCACTACTGCTTTTTCTTTCTCTGTAAGAGTATCAAGTACTCTTAGAACATCATCAGCAAGTAATTGCTCAGTGGCACTATATTCTGGTCGACGGTTCATGCACTGATCAGGAACGAAATCCTCAAGCTTGCCATCATCATCAGGACTGATAGGTGACTCAAGAGATACTGGCGTGCGCATTGCAGCTACTATCTCTTTGATTTTTTGAGCTGGAACTTCCATTACTTCAGCAAGTTCGATCTCAGTAGGTCTACGATTTAACTCTTGACCTAGTTTACGAGCGATCTTTTTGAATTTATTGATAGTCTCAACCATGTGCACCGGCACGCGAATTGTACGAGATTTATCAGAAAGTGAACGAGTGATACCTTGGCGAACCCACCAAGTAGCATAAGTACTGAATTTATAACCACGCTCAGGATCGAATTTCTCAGCTGCTCTGATTAGACCTAAGTTACCTTCTTGAATCAAATCCAGAAACGGTAAACCACGGTTAATGTATTTCTTAGCAATAGAAACTACTAGCCTTAAGTTGTGGCGAACAAGTTTACGTTTAGCTTCGATGTCGTTCTTCTTAATACGACGTGCAAGCTCAATTTCTTGTTTAGCTGTAAGAAGTGGCACTCTGCCGATTTCACGCAGGTACATTTTGACTGAGTCATCAGATAGAGGTGATACCCCTTCCAATAGATCATCAGCAGCGTCAGCATCAGTTCTGCTTGCGACTGAACGCACTCCAGAAGAAATGATGGCTGAGCTTAAATCACCATCAAATGCTTCAAGATTGATATCCTCAGATTCTTCAAAATCCTGAACATCAATCAAGTCATCCTCAGATGCGTAGGTGCTTATATCTGTATCTAAATCCATAGTTGCGGACTTACCTCTTTTTCTTGGCATTAACGTGCTCCTTTATATAAAGTGTATAGACCGGGGATGTTGATGAGTTTTTCATTGGTATCATCGAACCTTTGGTGCCGCTAGGGCTGTGGGCCTTTCCGAATTAGTTAATAATCGGGTTATAGGGTATCCACCTAAGGGACTTTATTATACTGACTGGAGGTTAAGAAACAAGGGGTTAAGGCATTAAAAGATTGTTATGAATAGACTATAAGGGCTTAGTTTGTCAATAGGTTGAAGATTAAGGTTGTGCTTATCGGCACAGGTTATAACTTTATTATAACACCAACGTTAATCTACCCTTAATCAAGCCTTAGTTAAATAGTAGTGCATGGGGACAAATGCAACGACTAAAGTCGCGCCAGGTAGCGTGACGCAAACAACCAACACCGGTAGCACGGCTAACAACGTGCAAGCAGCGAGAGCCTATCCATTCAGCCATGATGATGACTTATGGCTAGAGGCAACTGCTGAAATTCTACTCACACAAAAAAATTCTAATAATAAGTCCTGCGGCACTGATCCCGAGCATACTAATGTCGCCTTCTTAAAACAACTATGGCAAATAGCCTATGAAGCTAGAATCAGTCCCCGAGAATTTATCAAAGACGTAGCCAATCGTACTAGCTTCCTCACTCGAGGCAAAACAGATCAAGCATTTCTACAAGATCAAAGAAAAGTAGCCAAAACTATTTACGACAAGCTAGGCGAAGGTTTTCAAAATGGCTACAAAATAGCTTTTTGCAATAGAACCGAGGATAAAAAAATATATGCAGCTATAGAAACTAAGTTTAATGAATATAAAGCTTACGAAGCTAATAAAGCCGCTGAAAAAGCACCGACAACCAAACCACAAGTAAAAATCGCCACAGAAGTTGTAACCAGAAATTTAATGACGGTTGCACCTAAAGAATCTGGTAGTCCACTACTAAGCGTAGGAAGTATAGTCGAAGCCAATGAACTAAACAGTAATATCGACAAAGCTGCATGGACAAGGGCCTTCCTAGACAATATGGTACCCAAGAAAAAAAATGGAGCCTGGGAATATAGAACTGATGCAGCTGAAACTATGCAGCTGAACCCAGAATTAAGCCAGAACACACTCAATACGCTCTGGGAAATAGCTGAAAGACATAGGATCAACCCAAAAGAATTTATAAGCTGGCTTGCATATAACACCTCACTAAAAAACAACGTTGAAATCAAAGGCAAACCTAAGACTGACTTAATATCATATGCCGAAGAAATAGCAAGGAACGGTTTCCTGACAAAATCACAAGCTCAAAAAATAAGAAACAATAAAGGGCAAATAACAAATTACATAGGGCATGAAGGTGCAACAGACTTAAGTCACATGATTGAGTTTCTTGCGATGGCTAAGAAACTTGATATTAAAATCACAGGCAAACTATTAGTACTAAGTAAAGAAGAAGAAATCAACCCTATAACCAAGCTTAAAACAACACAAATAGTAACTGTCGATGAAGCTGGAAAATTACACATCATGCAGTTTGAAGGAACCAAAGGTAAACCCGACCTGGTGGCATACAAATGTCAAGCGGGAGTACCAAGCATAGGCTACGGCACAACCATCTTGCCTAACGGACAAAAAGTAAAAATGGGAATGACAACAACACCCGAGAAAGCAATAGATTGGTTCGAAAAAGATGTACGTAGAAGAGCAGAAATTCTCGCTGAAGCGTTAGAAGGGGTGCCTGTAACCCAAAAACTATTTAACGCAATGGTAAGTTTGAGTTATAACGTCGGTACCGCAGCAGTATTAAGATCTGAGTGCATAAAGTGCTTGAAAAGAGGTGATCTTAAAAAAGCAAACCCTGATGATAAGAAAGAACCAGACAAAGCTAAAGAACATTTTATGGGCTGGCGCTTCTACACCAATCCGAAAACCGGACAAAAAGAAGAAAGCACCGGATTAAAGCGCAGACGTGTAAAAGAAGCGGTAGCCTTCGACGACGAGATACAAATAGAGTTAATGGCTGAATACAAACAATCATTACTGCAAAAGACACACCTAGCCAGCAAATAATAACTTTATTATAACAATGGTGCCCCGGGCCAGACTTGAACTGGCACGGTAATTGCTTACCAACGGATTTTAAGTCCGTTGCGTCTACCGATTCCGCCACCGGGGCACGGCTAAGATTTTACACTATTAAGCTTCGTAGCGTTCTAATAAAAATCTATAGGCTGACTGCAGCGAATTCATCAGTGAGCCTGTATCACGAGCGCTTTGATCAGGGTGAACTATAGTAAGTAGTCTCCTGTATGCTTTTTTTATTTTGTCCGTATTGAGATTTTCGTTTTGCTCAAGAAATAAAACACCACGTGCCCATTTTTCTAAATGAAATTGCGGATCAATGCTAGCCGCTTCACCATAACGCATCGCAGCACCTTGAGCAAAAGCATCAGCGAAAGTTTTTTTAATCTCTTGAGATGCTTGCTCTAAATCTTCTGAGAGTTTTGAATTTTTACGCTTAAGAGATTTATTGTCTTTAAGTAATTTAGCAATAAGCGCATCAGCCCCCTGCAGTAAAGCAAGATCATGGTAATCATCACTGCTTTGAGCTGCGCTATAAATAGCATCAAGAAGATCTCTATCTTGATAAAGCATTTGTGCTGGCACACCAAGTTCAGCAGCAACAGCTATAGAAGTTACAGCAGCACCATGTTTGCGCAAAGTCTCAATAACTTTAAGAATACGAACCCTACTATACCCTTCCTCGGGTTCAGCAACTACTTGCACTGATTTATCAAGCCCTCGTGCTTGCTTAATAGCGTCTAGTTTAATAGCAGGCGAATCAGGAAGCCCAAGTACACCACGCTGCACTTTAGCGAGATGCTCTCTTACGCTGTGTCTTAAATTTTCGCTTGCGGAACTCATAAGGGCTCTGTTCTAGGCCTAATTCACCCCAAATAGCTAACTCCTGTTTGCGCGCATAAGCTTCAGCATTCTTAAGCTTAGTGGCGTAGTTAATATTCGGCTCCAAAATCAATACTACAGCGTATCCAGATTTGAGCAAGAGCTCGTTGAGCATTTCGCCTTTAGCATTATAAACATAGGCTAAATCGCGCTTATATTTATCCTGGCGCTGCACATCATATTCATAGCTAAGCTTAGTACCTTTACGGCAAGAATCTAAAGCGGCGCATAAAGCCTGACGCGCGCGTGAGCCCCAAGGCGCTTGATCAATCTCTGGGGTATCAATACCGAGTAATCTGATATTAAATTCACGCCCGTGATCGCGAACACGAATAGTATCACCATCATGTGCTGAAATTAATTCAGCATAATGTAATTTATTATTGCCAAAGAATCCATCAAAAAAACTAGCTTGAACAGCAGTAACGAAGAATATTAATAGCAGTCCCCAGCGCATTTACAGTAATATTAACATGGTGCAGCGCAGTTATAAATACTTAGACATAATTACTGTAGCTTTCGCGATAGTTCTAATATTATCCAATATCATTGGCAGCCAGAAATTAACCCAGATATTAATACCACTACCAGAGACCATAAGCACACTCTTGAGCAGTTGGAATTGGACGGTGATTAATGGTGCGCTTGCACTTAGCTTTAGCACTGGTTTATATTTCTTCCCCATGTCTTATTTGAGTGGTGATGTGCTTACAGAAGTCTACGGTTATGATCGCAGTCGCAGAGTTATATGGATAGGATTCTCTAGCCTAGTTCTAACCAATATAATGATCCAGATTGTACTCAAATCACCACCAGATCCTAATTGGAAACTACAAGCTGCTTTTGAACAAGTTTTTCAATCAGGACTCAGAATAAGTGCTGCTAGCATGCTGGCATATTTTTGTGGCGAATTCGTCAACAGCTACACCTTAGCCAAAATGAAAGTTTTTAATGAAGGTAAGTTTTTACCACTAAGGTTAATCGGTTCAACCGTCGCTGGTGAGTTCGTCGATACTATGATTTTCTATCCACTTGCTTTCATAGGACTGCCAGGATTCACCACTCAGATGATCATAAATATTATGATAGTCAACTACATCTTTAAAGTCCTATGGGAAGTCGTTGCTTACCCTGGAACTCGCTTATTAATCAAGTTTCTCAAGAAGCATGAGCATGAAGATTACTATGATTACAAGACTGATTTCAACCCATTTCACCTGCAAGCATAAGAGTTGCTAGAATAAAGTCAACAGATGAGTCATAAACTACTAATAAAGAACGCTCAAATAGTCAACGAAGCAAAGATCTATAGAGGCTCAGTTCTTATTGAAGATGGCTTTATTAGTACAGTGACAGAAACTAATGGCTCTGAGTTAGTAGCTGATGAAATTATTGATGGGACAGGCTTACATTTAATTCCTGGTGTGATCGACACCCAAGTACACTTCCGTGATCCTGGTTTAACTCATAAAGGCGATCTTTACACTGAATCACGCGCAGCAGTTGCTGGCGGCATTACTAGTTTCTTCGAAATGCCTAATACCGTGCCTAATGTTCTGACACAAGAGTTACTCGCTGATAAATACAAACTAGCAGCAGAGAAATCTTGGGCTAACTATTCATTCTATATGGGCACCTCTAACGCTAATACTGATGAGGTTCTTAAGACTGACCCTAAGACTAACTGCGGTATTAAAATTTTCCTTGGCGCTTCTACTGGTAACATGCTGGTAGATAATCCTGAAACCCTAGAGAAGATTTTTGCTGAAGCTCGCTTACCTATAGCTGTTCACTGCGAAGATGAGCCGACTATAAGACGCAACGCAGCAGAGTATAAAGAACGTTTCGGCGAAGATATCCCACTAGAGTACCATCCTAAGATACGCTCAGCAGAGGCTTGCTATAAATCATCTGAGTTCGCTGTCGGATTAGCGCACAAGCATAATACTAGATTGCATATATTGCATCTTAGTACCGCTCGCGAGATGGGGTTCTTCGAGCGTGGGGCTAACAAGCGCATCACAGCAGAAGTCTGTGCCCATCATCTCTGGTTCTGTCAGGATGATTACGCCGAGCGCGGTAATAAGATTAAATGGAACCCTTCTATTAAGAGTGCTAGTGATCGTGAAGGATTATGGCAAGCATTACTAGATGATCGCATCGACGTGATTGCCACTGACCACGCTCCACATACTTCAGAGGAGAAAGCTAATAGCTATTTCAAATGCCCATCAGGCGGACCTTTAGTGCAACACTCACTATTAAGTATGCTTGAGCATTACCACAATGGGCGCATAAGTCTTGAGCGCATAGTCGATAAAATGTGCCACTCACCGGCTAGGATTTTTAATATTCTTAAACGCGGTTATATTCGTCCAGGCTATCATGCTGATTTCACTTTGATTGATCTAACAGCTAAGCCTTGGACTGTAGCGAAAGAGAATTTACTATATAAATGTGGCTGGTCGCCGTTTGAAGGAATGAATATGCGTTCACTAGTTTTACAAACAATAATTAATGGTAAGCCAGTCTTTAAGCTTGATAAAGATGCTTTCTATGCTGGAAGCGGTGGCTTTGATTTTAGTGAAGAAAAATCTAGTCAGAGATTAAGCTTTGATCGTTAGTAGACTTGTTCCCAAATCGCCTATAACTGCGTTATACTCGTCTTCGCAATCCTCATTGACGAGCTCAGTCAACTCCGGTTGCTCAGACTCGTACGCCTTGTTCTAGACGATTTGAAAACAAGTCTAATCAAGCTTTCGAGCTCATAATCATAAGTGCTGTGTACAAGAAGGTAAAACTAGCCAAACTACGCAAGCGCTGCGGCGGTGCCACTTCAAGCATGCAACCAAAACCAGAGTAAATCACTACTAAGGTCAAGCCAAAATCAAGGAAAAATAGTTTTAGTACCCCCATACTAAATAGATATAACGGCTGTTTTGAGCCTAAACTTTAATGAGAATAGCTTAACGTTGATCTTCGAAATCGAAATCGTCTTTCTTAAGAGTACAGCTGTCTATGCCCATC
>CAZQXM010000081.1:0-7122 GCA_964597205.1 uncultured Gammaproteobacteria bacterium | reverse complement strand
TCTTTGATGTAGAGTTCGAGTTCTTGATGCCACGGGCATCATTATTTACTGCGGCTCAACCTGGTACTCGTGGTTGTATTATCACCGAAGCTTTTGTTTTTGTTGGAATACTCTTGTTAGGGCTTTATTACGCCATTAAGAAGGGTGCGCTCAACTGGAACCAAGATTAAGTTCTTTGACTAAGCATCATATTCTCAGCATACTTCGCCAGCATATCTGTTTCTATATTAATCTCAGTGCCAACAGCCCAGTCTTTAATATTGGTCTTGCTTAAGGTCTCAGGAATAATCGCTACGGACAGCGCACGAGCAGATACAGAGGCAACCGTAAGACTGATGCCATTAAGTGCGATAGAACCTTTGTGGATAATATAGCGGCGTATAGCTTCAGGGAATTCGATGAAATATTCATAGCTACCATCAAGCTCTACTATCTCGCGCACCGTACCCATAGCTTCTATATGTCCTTGCACTATATGTCCGCCTAACCTGTCGCCGACTGCAAGGCAGCGCTCTAGATTAACCAATGATCCTGACGCCAAGCCACCAAGATTAGTTAGACCTAAGGTCTCAGCTATAGCAGTAACTTTAAAACTCTCTTTATCGAACTCTGTAACTGTAAGACAGACACCGTTAACAGCGATGCTATCTCCGATTTTCACGTCTTCAATTACGCGCTTAGCACTGATCGTGAATGTGATATTAGAACCTTCTTTAGTGAGGGCTTTTATGCGGCCGGTTTCTTCTATCAATCCCGTAAACATTATATAAGTTATATTCTACTAGATTGTTGGAGAAAGCTGACTTGTTGCAGAATCGTTCAGAGCAAGGCTTAGCAGAATCGACACGTTGGTGTCGATTCTGCGCTTGTCGTCACGAGTGCAAAGGTTAAGATTATGCACTCACGTTGAAAGCGCAAAAACGTGACGTAAGTCACATTTTTGCTATGCCGAGGACGAGCGTAACGCAGCTATGGGCGATTCTGCAACAAGTCTAACTACTGCTTAACTGTAACAGAAACCATCTTAACTGGATTAGCAGTTCCATCAGAACCTGGGTAAGGTGGAATATTCTCAGAAACGATTTTATTAACCACATCCATGCCTTCGATTACTTGCCCGAAAGTTGTATAGCCATAAGGATCTACACCACCAGCATCTAAGCTAGGCAAAGGTGCTAGATCGATAAAGAATTGAGTGCTTGCAGTATCAGGAGCAGAAGTACGTGCCATTGCTAGGCGACCAGGTCTATCATGCTTGAGACTATTTTTCTCATGCTTGATAGTACGTTTTAGTTTAGTGTCTGGGTCAGTAAAGCCGCCAGTACCATTACCGAAAGGACAACCGCCTTGTACTACGAAGCCAGGGATAATTCTATGAAAGACTATGCCATTGTAGAATTTGCGCTCTACTAAATCGATGAAATTAGCTACAGTACCTGGAGCTTCTTCTGGGTAAAGTTCGATTTTAATTAGACCCTTCTCAGTCTCCATAGTCACTATAGGATGAGTAGTTTTAGCGTCTTTAGCTGCTTTAAGTTCTTCTGATTTCATAATTTTTGTTTCCTTGGTTTTTTCTGTACTGCTAGTTGTAGTTACCGACTTGGTTATGGTGGTTTCTTGCTTCTCAGCTAATACTGGTGAAGCCATTAAAAAAGTAGTTAGTAAAAGAACACTGCTTATTGTTCTAGCTAAGTTATTTGTTTTGATCATAAATATTACGCGTTAGCAGTTTCTTCAACAGCTGCTTCTACTGGGGCAACTGCTTCTTCACTTGCTATCGTCACTCTGCGAGCTGAGTCTTCTTTAAGACGAGTAGCTTTGTTACCAATAAGTTTGCGTAGATAGAATAATTTCGCACGGCGAGTTCTACCTTGGCGAATGACTTTAACTTCCTGTACTTTTGGCGAGTGCATAAGGAAAGTTCTTTCAATGCCGATACCTTGGAATATTCTTCTTACAGTAAAAGTTTTATTGATGCCGCCACCTTTAATAGCAATAACTAGACCTTCAAAAGTTTGGCTACGCTCTTTTTTACCTTCGCGGATCAGTACCTTAACCTTAACTGTGTCACCAGTTTGGAATACTGGCTCTTTAGCCTTCAGGTGGTTTTCTTCTATACGTTTTAGTAAATCTTGCATTGTGGGGTGCCTCTAGGCTCCTGATAATAGCAAATCTACCTTGCTGAGGCTGAAAAGCGGCTCTGCTATTAGGAAATCTTTATTTTCAATTATAATATTGTTATAATTAGCTTTCTATTGGCTCTACCAGCTTAAGATAGACCTCTTCGAGCTGATCTTCAGTCACTGGGCTTGGTGCCTCGGTTAATGGACAGACAGCAGCTTGATTTTTAGGGAAAGCAATTACATCACGAATACTTTCTGTACCTGATAGAAGCATAATAAATCTATCTAAGCCTAGTGCAATACCACCATGTGGTGGCGCGCCCATTTGCAGAGCTTCTAAAAGAAAACCGAACTGCAAATTAGCAGTAGCATCATCGATTTGCAACGCGTCAAAAATACGTTTCTGTACTTGAGAATCATGAATACGAATAGAACCGCCACCAAGTTCAACGCCGTTATAGACAATATCGTAAGCATAAGTCTTAACGCTCGCTGGATCAGTCTCTAATCTCTCTAGATCTTCTGCGCGCGGAGAAGTGAAAGGATGGTGATTAGCTTTATAGCGTTTAGATTTCTCATCGTATTCGAACATTGGGAAATCCACTACCCATAAGAGTTTTACGTCTTTAGCATTATAAAGAGAGAATTTCTCAGCAATAGCTAATCTAAGTTTGCCAAGCACGTGATTCACTAGCGCTGCTTTATCAGCTACGAAGAAAACTAAATCGCCGTCAACAGCATGAGTAGCTTTGCGCAAACTCACCAGCTCATCAGCACTAAGGAACTTAGCGATAGGTGAACTAACTGCGGCATGCTCAGGGCTTGCAGCTTCGCCTTCACTTGCTTTATAAGTTATCCAAGCAAGACCTTTAGCACCGTAGTCTTTAGACATCGCAAGATCACGAATATCGTCGATTTCTTTACGGCTGAGTTTAGCGCCGCCTTTAAAATTGATCGCCTTAACAATGCCGCCCGCTTTAACCACGCCAGCAAAGGCGTTAAAGCCAGATCCTGCCATGATTTCAGAAACATCAATAAGCTTTAAGTCGAACCTGATATCTGGTTTATCTGAGCCGTAGCTATTGATCGCTTCATGCCAGCTCATACGCGGGAATGGAGAACTTACGTTTATGCCAACAGCTTGAAAAGCAGCACTAACTAATCCTTCAGTTACAGACATTACATCTTCTTGATCAACGAAGCTCATCTCTAAGTCGATCTGAGTAAATTCTGGTTGTCTATCAGCTCTAAGATCTTCATCTCTAAAACAACGAGCTACTTGATAGTAACGATTCAGTCCACCCATCATTAATATCTGTTTGTAAAGCTGCGGTGATTGAGGCAGCGCGTAGAATTTATTAGCGTGAACACGGCTAGGTACTAGGTAGTCGCGAGCTCCTTCTGGAGTGGATTTGCAGAGTATCGGTGTTTCTACTTCGGTGAAATTTTCAGTGTTGAGATAGTTGCGCATAGCATGTACTATCTTGTGACGATTACTAAGGTGCTTGGCTTTATCAGCGTTGCGTAATTCTAAGTAACGATATTTAAGTCTTAGGTCCTCGTTGACGCTAGTCACTTCGTCGATTTGGAAAGGTAGAGTTTTACAAGTATTGAGAATTTCTATTTGTTGTGGGTAAATCTCAACAGCACCAGTTTTAAGAGCAGTGTTCTCAGTGCCCTCTGGACGCAGGCTCACCGGTCCGCGCGCAGCAATGACGAATTCTGATCTTAGTTTCTCGAATACGGCATGCACTTCTGGGTTCTTGGCTGGGTCAGATACTAATTGCACCCGGCCGCTATGATCGCGCAGCTCAATGAATATTAATCCACCTAAATCGCGGCGCGTCTCCACCCAACCTGCTACTGTCACTTCCTGACTAGTACAGGCTTGTTTCAGAGAGGCGGATAAATGGGTTCTTTTTAGCTTAGTTATAGTTGGCACGAATTCTATTATAATACCAAGGCTAGAAATATAGTAGTGAGCGCAGTCCTGGCATGGTGATAACCAAAATGCTAGCTAATAATATTATTAAAATTAAAACTCCTAAGGTTTTGTTGCTTGATAAATATTGTTTTGGGCTAATGGCGCTCCAATCTTTATGGACAATAGTTAGTCCTAGGTTGCTAATAATTAAACTTAGAAAAGTATAAGCGCGCACTTGATTCTCAGCATAGCCTAAATATTTTAGGCTAATCATAACGGCAGCAGTTATCACTAGAACGCTAAAGCCTAAGCCCAGGCTACGTAATATGTTTTGTGTATTTAATATAGGTTCGTTTATCTCTCTTGGCGCTCTGGTCATAATATCGCGTCCTTCATTTTCAGCTTCGAAAACTAGCGAGCAAGTAGGATCTATCAGTAGTTCTAGCAGCGCTATATGTAGTGGATAAAAGACCACTGGCAGGCTAGGGAAAATCACAGGCAGCATAGTAAGCCCAGCTATCGGCACGTGAATAGCGAGTATATATGACATGGCTTTGACTAGGTTGTTATAAATTCTGCGCCCTTGCCTAATAGCAGCGACTATAGAAGTAAAATTATCATCTAGTAGCACCAGGTCGGCTGCTTGGCGTGCGACCTCTGTACCTCTAATACCCATGGCTATGCCTACATGACTGGCTTTGAGGGCAGCGGCGTCATTAACCCCATCACCGGTCATAGCTACTATATCGTCGTTTGCTTTAAGCGCATTTACTATTCTAAGTTTTTGCTCTGGGCTCACGCGCGAGCAGATGCTAACTGTGCGAATTTTTTCTTGCAGTTCTATATCGCTAAATTTTTCTAGCATTTCACCACTTAAATATTTTTCTTCGTGTTTAAGTCCGATTTGCTTAGCGATGTTTTGCGCAGTTACATGATAGTCGCCGGTAATCATAATCACTCTAATGCCAGCACTGTATGCCTCTGCTACTGCTTTTTCGATATTCGGGCGAATAGGATCTGAGAATGCTACTAGCCCTACAAATTCAAAATCAATATCGTGCTGCTTGGCTGGTAGATCCTTTAGCAACTTACTTGATTTGGCGAGTCCTAATACTCTTAGTCCTTTTGACGCCATTTGGCTAATAACTTTAGTCAGCTCATCTTTATTCTCTATATGACAAAGATCAAATATCGCCTCTGGCGAGCCCTTAGAATGCACGCTATATTCTACTGCTGCGTCAGGCAAATCCCAAGCTCTAGACATGGCACTAAGACTGCTACTGAGCGGATATTCTTGCGCTAGTTTCCAGTCTTTACGCAGATGCTCAGAGTCTACTAACTTAGAGAGTTCCACAAACCCTTTCTCGATAGGGTCGAAAGAATTATCACGGCTAGCGAGCAGAGCTGATTCTACCAGTGGGTGAAATTTCTCCGGGATAGCCATGCCGTCTAGTTGATAAATTTCACCTTGATAATAAAGTTCGGTTGCGGACATTTTATTTTGCGTAATAGTTCCAGTTTTATCTACGCAAAGTACATTTATAGAACCTAGCGTTTCTACTGCCGGCATTTTTTTAGTTAGGACTTTTTGCTGCGAGAGCCGCCAAGCACCAAGCGCTAGGAAGATAGTAAGCACTGCTGGAATCTCTTCTGGTAGCATCGCCATTGCGAAGGTTAGAGCCGTAAGTATGCCTCGCAGTAGATTGTTTCTTAGCAGCCAGTAAACACCAATAATAATCAAACAGAGCAGCACTTCTATTGTAAGTATTTTGCTAATTAGCTTTGCGCTTTCTTTTTTGAAGCGGGATTCTTCTTTTATTATGGATTTTAAAGTTTTACCGAGCTTGCCTATCTTAGTATCTATGCCGATTGCTGAGACCTTGGTAGTAGCTTTGCCTTGGGTAACCAGAGTGCCGCTATAAACTTCAGCACCGGTATTTTTGCTAATAGCCATCGACTCGCCGGTGAGAGAAGATTCTTCGACGGTTAAATTCTCAGTTACAGTGATAATCGCATCAGCAGAGATTTTATCCCCTTCTTCGATGATCATAATGTCGCCGACCACTAGCTCGCGGCTAGGGATATTAATCTCGGTACCATTACGAATCACTATCGCCTTGGGGCTTGAGAGGTCTTTAAGAGCAGCAAGAGTTTTTTCTGTTTTCCATGACTGAAATATAGTTAGTCCGATGATGAGTAAAACAAAAACTGAGAGTATTAGAGATTCTTGCAGCTCACCGATCAGCACGTAAAGTAAACAGCAGGCTAGCAAGAGCGCGAACATCGGCTCCCTTACTACTTCTATGATGATTTCTAAAAATCCGCGAGCTTTATCGCTAGGCAGCTCATTAAAACCATGCTGTTCTATTAGCTCCTGGGCTTCAATTGAACTTAAGCCTAGATTGCTCATGTAGCTTGTGCTTCTGCTTTATTTCTTAGTTTAATTAGGTAATCGACTATAGCGCTGATAATCGCGATAATAGGTAAGCTAACTAAAATCCCAACCAGTCCGAAGATTTTAATCCCTATCATTAGCCCGAAAATCACTACGAGTGGATGCACGCCGAAAGCTTTGCCAATCACGCGCGGAGCGATAATATGATCTCTAATTATTTGGGTGTAGATTAGATAGGTAGTCGCTACTAAGATAGCTTTGCTAAGTCCACTAGTAGCAGCGACTATCAGTACGCTTGGAATGATAGCGATCCAAGTTCCTAATATGGGTATGAACTCTAACATCTGCAGGGCGCCTAAGAGTACGGCAAACTCGTTAGCTATTAACAAGTAAGTACTTAGCATCACTGCCGTGGTTAATAGAGCGAGCTGGAACTGACCGAGAACTAGCGCGTAGAGATTCTGATCGATTCTTTGTTTAATGGATTTAAGGTGGCTTGCGTAATCTTTAGGAAACAGCGTCACGAAAAGCTGCCAAAGCCGCTGACCATCGAGCAGGAGATAGAAACTAATTACTAGAGTTAAAACAAATTGAGTAAGTATCTCAATAGATTGCAATAATGATTTAGCAATGAGTTGATAGAAGCTGCCTTGCCCCATGCTTGAACTTATAAGCAGCAC
>CAZQXM010000080.1:0-7156 GCA_964597205.1 uncultured Gammaproteobacteria bacterium | reverse complement strand
AACGATAACTATGCTGATGGCAGAGATGTCTCCTGGCTCTGGGACGCTGAGTGGCAGCGCCTTAGCCAGTCTAAAACCGCTCATTTCACTAGCAGCGGGCATAGAGCTGAGGATATGGCACTTAGACTTAATTATGCTGGCATAGCTTTAAGCCAGATTAGTACTGTAACTAAGATTAGCCAAGGGCTTAAGCAAGCCCTAAATAGGGCTAAAAGCCAGTCAAGAAGACTTTATATACTGCCGACTTATACTTCGCTATTAGAATTAGAAAAGTTATAACAATATTATAATACTGGTTACCAGGCACAATTTAGCCAATAATTAACCATTTAATCTGTCATAATATATCAAAATATAGTACTGAATCTTGATAAGTCCAAGCCCGCTACCCGTTGATATAAAACCAAATCAGACCAACACTGGCCGTGCAGGAGAAAACACGTCTAACATTCACAGAGATACAGGTAAGCAATTAATAGCTAAAACTGATGGTCCAGAATTAGCAGCTAACGGACAACTAAAAATTAATGGCGTCGGCAATAATCTTGCTAAAGACGGACCAATCAGCGGAGACGGCAACAACAAAGCGACAGACGGACCACAAAACGGGGATGGAAACAATAAAGCAACAGACGGACCAACAAGCGGTGTAGGTAACAACAAAGCAACAGACGGACCAAAAATAGAAACTAACGGGGACGAAACTAAAAAAACATATCTAGAAGAACTTGCAACCAAGTGGAAAAAATTATCAGAAAAATATTTACTACCATTAACAACTCACGTATCAGTGGGATTCAATTTAGTTAGCGCAGCTATAAGATTATTAGGAAAAGAAAATCCAATAGTAAAATTATTAAATAAGCTAAGTGTCTGGTTTACAAGAATTCACCAGGTTGGATACTCCGTCACAGGCTTAGGTATGGCACTATGCAAAAAGAATTTATTTTACGTACTTTCATTCGGACTTGAAGGCTTAGTAGCTCTTATGCCTCTAAGAAGCATTTATCTCCTGAAAGGATTAGCTAGTGCTTTAGATATAGTACCTAGTTGCATAGAAAAATACACTTCAGATCGATTTAAACAATTCTCAGAAAGCTTAGGTAAAACATGGAATGGCATCACTAAAACAGTCCAAGAAGCGATTAAGAATCCTCAGTTGTTACTAACTAAAGATTCACTAGATAAACAATGGCCTATATTTGGTGCAGCCTTATCAATTCTAGGAAACATCGTCGGATTCAGTGGAGCCGATACTATAGGTGGAGGAATTAGAGATATAGGCGCAATTCTCAACGATTTCGGATTGCTGTTTAAAAACAACGCCACTGCTAAACGTTCAGGTAAATTCTATATGGGCGGATCAGTTATTGACCTTGCCGCTAACGGTGTAGGCAGATATGGTCAAAGCAAAGGTAGTAGTAATGGCTTCTTTGGTAATCTCAGAGATGCGTTACACGAAGTTGCACTTGCTTCAGATCGTATGGGACAGAAATATTTTATTCATTACAATACTGAGAAAGATTTAGAACATGATAAAGCCGCATTAGCTAAGAAGCAGAAAATAAACTTACACAGCAATGAAGAGCAGTCATTCGCTGCATAGCAAAAACGAGCCATCAGGCTCGTTTTTGCGTTATAAACTACGAGTTCACAATCTTACGCAGCCACTTTAGCAAACTCACAAAGCTTAGCAAAAGTTGCTGTATCGTTGATCGCAATCTCAGCGAGCATCTTACGATTCAAATTGATATTTGATTTTTTAAGTCCGCCCATTAATACTGAATAGCTGATGCCTTCTGCAGTTGCTTGAGCATTGATACGTTGAATCCAAAGACCACGCATGTCACGCTTCTTAAGTTTGCGACCAACGTATGATCTAGCTAACGCCTTCATCATCGCTTGCTGAGCCGCAACGAAAATTTTGCTTTGACCACCTTTGAAGCCCTTGGTTAAACCAAGTACCTTCTTGTGTTTCTTGTTATTGACATTACCTCTTTTGATTCTCATGAAAAACCTCTATCTTGCGTACTTAGCGTATGGAAACATAGCCATAACATTTACCACTTGAGTCTCATCAACTTGACCATGCTTACGCAAGTTACGTTTACGCTTAGACGACATATGCGTATTAATGTGCTTAATACCGCTTCTCTTATGAATTAACTTGCCTTTAGCGGTTAATTTGAAGCGTTTTTTAGCTGATTTATTAGTTTTACTCTTTGGCATTACAGTTTAGATATCCTAGCAAATCTGGGGCTCTTAATCTTCTTAACCTGCCCTAAAAAGCCCCAAAAGCCTGAAAATTAAAGATTTTTTGGGTTTTTGACAAATGTATTACGAATTAGCTAGAATTAATAATGTATTAACAAATAGCTGGAAGAAAAATCGAATAACAAAGCGATAAGCTAGCCAGCTTGGGAGTTGCCTATAGAAGGCCAGAATAACAACATAAATATCAATAAGCAGCCGCCAAATATCAACCCGGCAGCTACCGCTTTGCCTTCACCAATAGTCAACGCAAATAATCCACAAATAAATACTCAGCAAACAAAGCCTGAAGCAATAAATCAAGAAGATTTACATAAAGCACCAACAGCAACTAATGAGCTCTCAAGACTTGAAGAAATAGCCAAAGATTGGAAATACGCAAAACTTTCAACTTGGTCAATGTGGGCAACGACCTTACTTAGTTGGCTTAATCCAAATTCACCATCAAGGGGTTTCGAATCAGAAAATCCCGTTCAAACTAGAAGCGCTGGCATCATTGGCATGGCACAGGACTTCTTCCTTAGATTAAGGATGATGGGACAAATGACTCTGCATGCCGATCCTGGTAGTAACAAAATGATTGGTGATGACGTAGCCATGAGTAACTTGCACAATATCACCGCACAGAAATTTGGTATGAGTTCGTATAAATATCATGCGTTCTGGTCTCTACCATCATGGCTACTGCAGAATTTCGTTTTCACAGGTAAACATCCATATGGCAGAGTCGTTAACAGCGCTATCAAAGCCTTCGACAGAGTTAGAAGAATCGGAACTAACATGTTCTGGAACATCAGAAGAATAACCTTGGGATTATTACCGTATCTCAATAATGACCTAATTAGTATGTGTAGTCCAAACAGTGAAGCTTATAAGAAACTTAGAGAGGCTTCTGCTCCAGTTAGAACCACTATGTCGAAATGGACCATACTTCTCAAAGCTGCTTTACATAGAGGTTTAGAGAAGGTCTTACCAAGACCGATAATGAATTTTATCGAGACTAAACTAGGCTTCAATCTCCAGAACTTAAGGGAAGCTAACCGTAAAGCAATGTCAGAGCCTGGAGGAGATATAAATCCATTTACAGCAATTCTAAAAGTAGGTTGGGAAAATATTAAAAACAACAAAGAAGCTTTCCTAACAGGAAAACATAAATCCATACTCACTGGAGAAATTCAAGATCTAAGGAAAGAAGAACCTAATACTCCTAATTGGTATCTGAAATCAAAACTACTAGCAAACATCATGAACACGTTTATTGGTCTAGGCTCAGCACTAATGAACGCTGGCAGCATGGCTACTGGTGTAATTGGCGAATTTACTAAAAATAAATCTAAGACTATGCTAAGTCTTTCACAAAATCTCATGGATACAGCTAATGGAGCAATGTCAGTAGTTTATATGCTCGGTGAGGTATTAGGACACGCTTCAACAGTACAACAGGGCTATCGTAACGGTGAGATTAAGCTAGACAACATCTCTACTTTGGCTATTGGTGTTCTTGGTATGGGTTGGCGTATAGTCAAAGGTATCTTCTCGACACTTGCAATACCAGGCATGATCTTCAAGCCACTGGGTAATTTATGTAATAAAGTACTACATTCTAAGATTGATAATTTCCTAGATCCGTTATTCTTACTCTTCTGGTCTGTCAACAGAAATGTAAGCTTGAAAAATAGTTATAAGGCTGAGGTTAGCACCGCTGGTTACGCAGAGCGCAAAGCAGCCGAGAAACATATTGGAGTTATGGATGTAGCGAGCTTACCATTCAAAGTACTTACTCATGATAAAGATGTCACCTATGACCACCCTGAAGCAGTTGCTAGAGCTGAAGCCTTAGCCGCGTCTTAGATACCCAACTTTAAGACCTTGAGCATTGCTCAATTCTTCAGCAGTAGCAATACTATAATCCTGAGCTATCCATCCCAGCTCCTTCATTAAAGCAGCAATAGCAAAAGCCTTAGCTCTTCTAGCTCCATCAAGCAGCTTAAGCACTAGCACTTCTTTAGAGTCTAAGCGCCCTACCATCATCAAACCTTCAGCACCAGCCTTAGCTATAAATTGATTTGGATAATTAAACATCAATTGTGAATCGAATTGATTTTCACCGCCAATTAACAAAGGATATTTATTCATAGCAGCGATGATCTGAGTGTAACTAGCATCACTAATCATGCGCTGAAATATAGTAGCTAGTTCAATAACACTTAGATAATATGTCTGCAAGCCACAACCATCAGAATAACTATAAGGAATTCTATTCATTCCCAAGCGCTGAAGTTCGCTGAGCATTGCTTGATGATAAAGATGTTGAGGATTTATATAATCCAAACCCAAAGCGGCACTAGAACAAGCAGCCAAAATAGCAGAATGCTTACCTGAACAATTATGCTTATAACCACAAGCTATCTTGGACTGATCAAGATTAAAATCTCTCAGCAAACCATCAACAGCATTCAATTGATTCAATTCAGCATTATGCGAAGCACAAGCGATAGCTATCTGCTCAGAACTTAAATCTCGACCAGAATTTCTAATAAAATCAAGTGAAACCTTAGCTTGAATAGGTTTAATTAGAGATCTAGTAAATAAACTATGTTCAGAATTAGCCCAGCTCTTAGCTAAACCATTAATATTGGCTAAGACAGCCACAAAAGAATGACTGCTCTCTAATTTATCGCCTCTATATACCTGAATTTCTGGCACTAAACTATAATATAACCGTAATGCGTAAAACCTTAGTCCTTAGCCTAGTTTGTCTGATACTTTCACTAAACACGGTGAAAGCAGAAACCGACCCTATAGAAACAATAATGCAAGAGGTTTATGCCGCTTGGAACGCTCATGATATAGAAAAACTATTCTCCTACTATAGTAATAATTTCGTCACAGGAGATGGCATCGATAAAGATGGTTACAAAGAACTAACCAAAGCACTTTGGGAAACCTACCCGAGTGTACAAATCAAAAACGAAAAGAAAACAATACGTAGCCAAGATCAATACGCCACCGCTTCAGTTATAGATTTATTCTATGGTGAAAGCAAAGACAAAAACGAACAGATGGGTGAGACAGGCAAGCTTAATGCCATATCTCAAGGGCAGGTATTCTTCAAAAAATACGGTAATGAATGGAAGGTAGAATCTGATCGCGTCTATTTCGAATTAGTAACTATATACTACGGTAATGCTAAACAATATTTAGATAGCCACCAAATTTATTTCGGCGCTCCTGAGCAAGTACATGCTGGCGAACAGTACACAGCGACCCTATACTTTATACTCCCTGAGAGCGTTCAAGCGACTGCAACTATTAACCATGAGCAAATAACTTATCCACATGATGATTCAGTGGAAGAGTCTTATCAATCAGCTTCTAGCAACAAGCTTGAAAGATTATTCGGGGCAAATGAAACCAATCATAATGAATTAGTGAGCTCTACTATAATTCTCACCAAGGGCATAATCGAGCCTAAGTTAGAAGGTATACTCTATATCTCAAAACGAGTAAACGTACTTAGTAAAAGAGAATCAGTTAAGAAGATAGAGATAGTTAAACAGCCGTTTGCTAAATCACAAGAGAAAGAAAGCCCGGAACTAGTGAAAGAAAATGCAGCAGAAACAAAAGTTGAAGAGTAAAGCTGAACAATTACTAGCTAAATATATTGACAAACAATCATTAGCTAATAAAGCTATTGCTATTGCTTGCTCGGCTGGAATCGACTCCATAAGCCTATTACAAGCTGCTGCAAAACTGCACAAACAAGTACATTGCATTCACTATGATCACGCTATTCGGGAGGATTCTGCTCTAGCTGATCAAACTTTAGCTAAACTCTGCTTAGAATTAAAGATTAATTACTACTCTGAGCGCAACCCACACCCTTTAGCCAAGGATGAAGATAGTCTCAGAGCTTTGCGTTACTCATTCTATGTTCGAGCAGCTACAAAACTAAATCTCTCTGATGTATTAGTTGCACACAATCTTAATGACAATGCTGAAACGGTCTTGTTTAGATTGTTCAGGGGTACAGGGGTTGCTGGCATCACCGGTATACCAGAGCGCAGAGAACTAAGTTATGGAGTGGTAGTGCATAGACCCTGGCTCAAGCTCAGCCGCAGTGAAATAGAAGCTTATGCCCAAGAGCTAGGAACCGAGCATGTTGAAGATACCAGTAATGAGAATCCTAAATATGCTCGCAACCATATCAGGCTCAACATACTGCCTGAAACACTTAAGGTGAACCTTAAAGCCTTGGTTAATATAGATAATTTTGCTGGGCTGATCGCTGAACAGAACGATTTTATTAATAACGAACTTAGCAAATATGAGTTTAAATTTAACAACCAAGATCCAGAGCTAAACTGGGCTTTAGAGGAATTCAGGCAAGTGCCTAAAGTAATACAAAGAAAACTAATAGAAAAATATATCAGCACTAATATAAGCTTTTCTAGTGATTTTCTAGCAGCGATTGCCAAAGGAGGCTTCCATAGGATAAACTTCACAGATGGCAAGTATTTTTGTATTAGACAAAAACGGATACGCCTAGAAGAGGATGCATGAACGCAGTGATAGCTAAAGAGAGTATAGAAGTATTATTCAGTCAAGAAGAAATTCAATCAAGAATTAGCAACCTTGCTGAGCAAATCTCCAACGATTATAGAAACAGTAGCGAACTAGTTGTAATAGGCGTACTTAAAGGTGCAGCACTATTCACATCAGATTTAATTCGCAAGCTCAGCATACCTTGCCAATTAGAGTTCATTAGATTAGCTAGCTACCAAACTGGTACTCAAAGCTCTGGTGAGATTAGAGTATTCGATCTCTCTGTGCCTAATTTAAAAGACAAAGATATATTAATCGCAGAAGATATAGTTGATTCTGG
>CAZQXM010000079.1:5463-7334 GCA_964597205.1 uncultured Gammaproteobacteria bacterium | reverse complement strand
CTATATATAGTCTCAGTAAAAGACGGCGATAAAGATGCTGGTTTCTTAGCAAGTTGGGTGCAACAAGCAGGTTTCAACCCACCGATGCTAAGTATTGCTTTTAATAAAGAGCGCAAAGCTCATTTAGATTTATTTTTTGCTAGTGGCAAGCTTGTAGTTAATATTATGAGCAAAGCTAATGGCAAAACTATGTCAGCATTTTTCAAGCCACCAGCAGAAGGCAAAAGCATATTTGATGGCTTAGAGACTTTCACTGGCGAGACTGGTGTGCCTATCTTAAAAGATTCTGTCGGCTATTTAGAATGCAAGTACGCCAGTGAAGTATCTAGCGGCGATCACTTAATCATCTTGGCTGAAATTATCAACGGCGCCATCTTGAATCCTGATCAAGAACCTAGCACTCACCTGCGCGCTGATGGCTTTAAGTATTAATGCAAGTCCAGACTAAATTTGCTTCTACCTTCGTTATAGTCATCAGCACTATCGCCTTAGCTTACTGCGCGGGTATTCATCTTAGTCCTTACTCATACGACGCAATCCAGATAGATAAAGCACTTGAGGCTCCTAGCCTCACGCATTGGTTCGGCACTGACGCACTGGGTAGAGATCTGATGATTAGAGTCGTGCATGGCTCTTGCATGAGTCTTGCTATTGCTACGCTCACCGCTTTATCTGCTTTATTAATCGGTGTAGTTTATGGTTGCCTTGCTGGATATATAACTAGGTTTAAAGAAACTATGCTCAGGTTTATAGATTTTCTCTATGCTTTGCCTGATTTATTAGTCTTAAGTCTTATCGCCCTGCTCGTGTCACGCTCAACTAGCGGCATAGTTATCGGTATGGCTTTTATTAATTGGATGGATGTAGCTAGACTCACCAGCACAGAAGTTAGCCGGCTTAAACAAAGCGAATTCGTAGAAGCTAGCACTGCTATCGGTGAGACTCATCTAGGGATTATTCTTAGACATATTTTGCCTAATAGTCTTGGCTCGATAATCGTTGCGCTAAGTTACACCGTGCCGCGCGCCATACTCGCTGAAAGTACTTTGAGTTTTATAGGTTTAGGTTTATCACCACCCAATACCAGTTGGGGCACACTCACCGGTGATGCTTGGCCTTATCTAAGAACAGACCCGCATCTTATACTGTTTCCAGCTTTGATGATTTTTTTAACTGTATATTCTTTTAATCAAATTGGGGATCATTTGCGTGAGAACTACAGTCCAAGGAAATTAGGCGAACATTTGTTAGCAAAAACGTGACCCACGTCACGTTTTTGCGCTTTCAAAGCGAGTGCAAAATCTCAGCGTCGCATTTTCATGGATTTGCCTCATGGGAGCCTAGATGTTACTATATAGGAAGTAAGGATAATAAATATTATGTTGAATTCAAGAATAATGCGCAGATCGAACTCAGGTTTAACCCTAGTAGAGTTAATGGTGGTAGTTATCATCATCGGTATTCTTGCAACTATCGCTATCCCGAATTTGATGGAAGCGCAAGACAAAGCGAAAAACGCTAACGTCGTTGCTGCCGTTCAAGCACTAGCTTCTAACATTCAAATCATCGCTGTTGATACTGGCGGAATTATCCCAGAATCAGCGTTTGATATTGAAGATAGTGGTGCTACTAAAAAATTATTGAACCCTTTCACTAAAGAGCCTGTTGAGCTTGTTGACGGTATCGTAGATCCTGAGCAAGACTTCCCTGGTACTCTTGGTTACGAGCCTAACGTTACTCTTGCTAAACCATTTAGAGTTGGTATTGATGAGAGTCCAGAGATAGAGCCAATGGTTGGTGGTTTCGTGGTTAGTGGTTTGGGCATCGTTAAGGGTAAGCCTGCGATCATCGCCGCTGTAGATAACGGTTAG
>CAZQXM010000079.1:0-5363 GCA_964597205.1 uncultured Gammaproteobacteria bacterium | reverse complement strand
CTGAATGACCGCCGTAGAACAAGACTTAGGACACCTGCAAGCAGAACGCCACCGCAAACTTAAAGAGTTGCGCGACCTTGGTATAGATCCATATCCGTATAATTTCAAGCGCGAGATTAACTCTGCTGCTTTGCGCGCCAAGTATGAGTCGCTGCCTAATGGCGAGCACACCGAAGATAGATACACTGTCGCTGGGCGCGTGCATAATCAGCGCAATGATTGGATGTTCGTTGATCTTTATGATGATGCTGGCAAGATCCAATTATTCTCAGATGTAGAAAAACGCAGCGAAGCTCTTAAACAATTATTACCACTACTCGATAAGGGCGATCTCATTGGCGCGCGCGGACCTTTGCGCCGCACCCCTCGCGGTGAACTAACTATAGATATTGAAGAGATCACTGTCTTAGCTAAAACTTTGCAACCGCTTCCAGAGATTATTGAAGGTAAGAATCGCCGTCTCGGTATCACTGACGTAGAAACCAGATACAGGCAACGTTACCTAGATCTCATCGTTAATCCTAAATCACGCGAGAACCTTCTTAAGCGTGGCATTATGGTGCGCGAGATTCGTAATTTTCTCGATTCGCGCGGTTTCGTTGAGATAGAAACTCCTATTCTTAATACTGAAGCAGGCGGTGCAGCAGCTAAACCTTTTATCACTCACCACAACGCGCTTGATATGGATTTGACCCTGCGCATCGCTACTGAGCTTCACCTCAAGAGGCTGGCTGTTGGCGGCTTCGAGCGCGTCTATGAAATGGGCAGAATATTCAGGAATGAAGGTATTAGTATTAAACACAACCCTGAATTTACTAGCATAGAGGTTTATCAAGCTTACGCTGATCTCTATGACATCATGGATCTTACTGAAGAGATGATACGCACTGTAGCGCGCATAGTTACTGGCTCTGAGCAAATTCACTATCAGGGTCTAGATATAGATCTCTCGCAGCCATTTCGCAGAGTAACTATGCAAGAACTAGTTAAAGAAGCCACCGGCAAAGAACTTACAGGCAAGGCTCTTAATGAAGCCTTCGAACAACGCTGCGAAGAGAAACTTATGCAGCCGACTTTTGTTTATGACTATCCTATAGAAATATCGCCGCTAGCTAAGAAACATAGAACTAAAGCTGGTTTCGTTGAGCGTTTCGAATTATTTATTTTCGGGCGCGAAACTGCTAACGCCTTTACTGAACTTACTGACCCACTCGATCAGCGTGAACGTTTTATACAGCAAGCTAAGGAACGCGAGTCTGGCGATGAAGAGGCGCATGTCTATGATGAAGATTTTGTGCGCGCACTAGAGTTCGGTCTGCCGCCTACTGCTGGTATGGGCTTAGGCGTCGATAGACTTGCGATGTTCTTAACCGACTCAGCGTCGATACGTGATGTTATTGCGTTTCCGACGATGCGGGCAGAAACCTAAGATTTTCAATAAGGGGGACCAAATGAAAACAAGAAAAAAACAAAATAAAGCAGTCAATATAGTAAGTATTGAGCAATTAATACTAGAAATTAGAGGGCAAAAAGTGATGCTAGATCAAGATTTAGCTAAACTTTACGGTACTAGTACTAAAGCTCTTAACCAAGCCGTAAAACGTAACATAGATCGATTTCCGCAAGATTTTATGTTCAAACTCACTAGGGAAGAGGTCTTTGAACCGGTCACAAATTGTGACCGGTTCAGGACACTAAAACATTCGACAAGTTTACCCCATGTTTTCACTGAACATGGGGCTCTAATGCTAGCTTCTGTGCTTAATAGCCCAATAGCGATAAAAGCAAGCGTAGAAATCATGCGTGCATTCGTCAAAATCCGTACTTTACTGTTAAGTCATGGAGACTTAGGTCTCAGAATGAAAATCATAGAAGCAAAAATCACCGATCATGATGATAATTTCAAAGTTGTATTTGAGACCATAAGGGACTTGCTGCTGGCAGCTGAATCTCGCCCAGTGGGTTTCCATATTCAGTCCAGATAGCCCATTTCTGACGATGCGGACAGAATCTTAGAGCCTGTTTATTTTGCACTCACGTTTGAAGCGCAGAAACGTGACACATGTCACGTTTCTGCTAAGCTAAAATATAGCTGTGCTCTTAAGACTATTACTACTTCTATCCTTGATATTGCCTGCCCACGCCGCCATCGAAGGCACTATCCCCCACGATAAAATCATCGATCTTTACGATTCTAAAGACTCTAAGCGTTTGCAAGATTGGTTCAGCTCAGTTATTCAAGATAGAGCTAGATCTCAGTGGAAAGCACCTGATCAACCTTACTGTTCACTGACAGCTTTCTTATTAAGGCTCACTCCTGATGGTGAGATTAAGGATATAGAGACTGTTTATAACAGCGGCACTAAAGTCATAGAAGAATCTGCACGCCAAGCCTTAATGGCAGTATCGCCGACTCCAGCTAAACCACCAGTGGATTTTAGAGATCACAATGTTATTCTCTTCACATTCGAACATAAAGTGAATGATAAAGAAATTAGCGACGTTGATAAAAATTTCAAGAACAACGAAAACTATCTCAAACTAACTAAAGATTATTATTTACGCCAAGCAGAGAAGAATAATCCAAGCGTACTTTATGATCTTGGTGAGTTTTATGTCTCTGGCGCAGCGCCTTTTACTAAAGATTATAGTAAAGCCTTCGCTTATTTCAAACGCGCTAGTGATCTAGGTTTTGTTCCAGCTAAGAACGCGCTTGCTGCTCTCTATGCTATCGGTCTTGGCACGGCTAAAGATACACCTAAAGCTTTAATATTGTTTCGTGAAGCTGCCGACGCTGGTTTCGTTTCAGCGCAAATCAATCTAGCGCGCATTATGGCTAATGGTGAAGGCACAGAGGCTAATGCCCGCGACGCCTATACTTTATACACTAAAGCTAAACGTCAAGGCTCTGATGTCGCCACTAAAGAACTTAAAATTCTCGATCAATTAGTTAAAGATCATCAAATCTAAATTAAGACTTCGGTAGTCTCCCGTGCCCTAAGCTGCGAAAGCTGATAAACCCGCTCAAAGACCTTAATTGAGAGCTTAGTGAAATTCTCATTGATCAATTTCAGCCCCAATTCAGCCAGCGCTTCTATATCGTTATAATTCTTTTGGAATTCTTTGCGCATTAGTTTTTCGAAGTTCTCACCAGGTATATATTTAAGTGATTTACGTTTAGTTGCTGGATCGCGTTTTTCTATACGCTCAAAGACTTTATGTTTTACTAACATTGAAATAGCTTCTTCACTCTCTTGATGATCGCCGCTAGATTTATCCCAAATACGTTTCCATAAGTAAATAGCATCATCGATTTTGCCAAGTTTCTCGTAAGTCTTAGCCAAGCCCGCCATAAAAGGCAGACTATCAGGGATCAGTTCAAGCCCTTTAAGGTAGCTGTGTTCAGCCCTGTCGAACTGTCCTTGGTGACGAAAAATAAATCCTAAATTCAAGTATGCCGAGGGATCCAATAAATCAACCGACAGGATTTTATCAACGATTTTCTCAGCGTCACGCCAGCGCTCTTCTTTAATCGACTGTGAGAGCAATTTATAAAAATCCCATTTCTTAATAAATAACTTATAAGGCTTATACTCTTCGATATCCATCTCAGATATCAACATGCGCATCGCTTCTACCGAAAGATCCCAATCGAAACCAATATCATTAAGAGCCCCCTGCTGACCCTTGGGGTAGGGTACATAACCCGGCAAGTGGTAGAAATCGGCTTCAGCCTTATCTATTTCTAGCAATAAATACCGATCTCCCAGCATAAAAACACTATTATCCAAATTTAATACTATGTTTAAAATTGGCTCTGGTCAAGCCCAGAGCGGCTTTTCCAGCCCTTGACTATCCGTCAATACATGTAGTATAATAGGGGCTATGGGATTAAGAGACTTTTTTAAGGCTAAACGCAACGAGAAATTCGCTAGCAAACAAAGCCAATCCGAGAACTTAAATATAAGCGACGAGGAGATCTCCCGTAACTGGGTCTCCTGCAAAGGCTGCGGCACTACGGCACATCGCAGTGTTTATGAGAACAACCTACAGGTTTGTCAGAATTGTGGTCAGCACGGCAGATTAAACGCCAGCGAGCGTATTAGTTTATTAGCCGACGCCAGCAGTTTTACTGAATTCGATGCCGAGGTCAAAGCCCTAGACCCGCTGAACTTCAACGACGGTAAACCATATATAGAACGCCTAGAACAGGCAACTAAGAAAACTGGTTTCAATGAAGCACTTTGTATCGGTACTGCAACTATCGAAGGTATACCAGTAGTACTTGCTGTGATGAATTTCGATTTTATCGGCGGAAGTATGGGTAGCGTGGTGGGCGAGAAGTTCGTTCGTGCAGTACATAAAGCTATAGAAATTAAAGCTCCGTTCATCGCTATCTCAAGTTCTGGTGGCGCCCGCATGCACGAAGGTATATTGAGCCTAATGCAAATGGCTAAAACCAGCATAGCTCTCGATGAACTAGAGACTGCTCGCATTCCTTATATCTCTTTATTGACGGACCCAACTTTCGGTGGAGTAGCAGCGAGCTTCTCAAGTCTTGGCGATATTATTATCGCTGAGCCTAAAGCCAGAATTGGTTTTGCTGGTCGCCGAGTTATAGAAGAGACTGTTCGCGAGAAACTGCCTGAGGATTTCCAAAGCGCGGAATACTTACTAGAGCATGGTCAAATCGACATGGTAGTTGAGCGTAAAGACTTGCGCACTACAATAGCTCAGATTTGCAGAATTCACGGTTATTTCCCTAGTGGTTTTGAGATCGCTGATAGCGTGCGTGCTGTAAGCCCTAGCAAAGGCGTTGTCGTTAAGCCTAAGAAAGACTTCCCTATGGATTTTGAGAAACCACTTCTAACTATCCAGAAACAAATCCAAGAATTAGAGCGTAGAGCAACTTCTGAAGAAGATCAAGAGTCTCTCGATAAACTTCAAAAACAATATAAGGAAGTAGAAGAGAATATCTACCGTAACCTAAGTCCTATCGATATCACAAAGATTGCAAGACATCCTAATCGTCCTTGCGTTGATGACTACCTTAATATGATCTGTGATCGTTGGATAGAACTTCACGGTGATAGAGCTGGGACTGACGATTCTGCCATTCTTACTGCTATTGCTGAGATCGAAGGTAATCCTTGCGTGATCGTAGGTACCCGCAAAGGTCGCAGCATTAAAGAGAACCAAGATTGTAATTTCGGTATGCCGCAACCTGAAGGTTATCGCAAAGCTAAACGTATATTCGAGTACGCGAACCGTTTTGGTTTGCCAGTTCTAACACTTATAGATACTCCGGGAGCATATCCGGGGCTCAATGCTGAGTCCAATGGTCAATCTATTGCTATTGCTGA
>CAZQXM010000078.1:0-7513 GCA_964597205.1 uncultured Gammaproteobacteria bacterium | reverse complement strand
GGGTCTCAGCTAGGGTGCGCACACCTTCAGCAAATATGCCATCGTCGTTGGAGATTAGAATTCTCATCATTGATGATTCTAGCGCGGCTTTCGTCATTGTAAGGAGGGCGAAGCAATCCATAATTTAATATCAAACTTATAGGTGTTTTTACCTATATATACTTAGCGATTTCTTGAGTGATTTCGGCTCTTGGTGGACTGATTGTTTAAACGACTAAGTTTATTGGTTAATGATTTAGTTTTGGGCTTTTTGCGCAGTAGAGAGAAGCGTCGATTCAGACGTATCATCGCTCGAGGTTATAAGAGTAACTGTGGTAAACACAAGGAGCTGATTATCACTATAACTGAGTCCTTAACCGGGTCTTAACCTGGGTAAGAATACCCAAGGGTTATTGTCAATACATATATAATCTTTGCGTTATAAGTTTGTAATAGATGTCTTGTGAGGGCTAATTCTGAATTTATCATTATTAACTAGCACTTTTGGATTGGCTCATTCGAGTCAAGGAGTTATGCACAAGGTGGGTGCTGCTCAAGATACAGCTGGTCTTGTTAAAGAGTTTGTTACTAATGGTTGTGGTATTTCTGATATTATAGATTTTTTTGTTGCTGCTGGAATAGGCTATTCTACTGATTCTGCAGGAGGCAATGCTGGTGAACTTGCCGCCAGGAAGGTTGAAGAATTCGCCTTAAAATCTAAAGTTAAAGGTTTGCAAGCTTTTTTTGCAGCGAAACATTTAGTTCTGGGAGCCCTGGACGCTCGTGCTGCAAGCAAGGGTGGAGGTTTGGGAGATTGGTTTGAAGCTCTATTGCATTTTAGCTCGGGATTTACTGGTTTAGCTCCTAGAGGTCTTGTGTCTGTTTCTAAGTCCCAATTAAAGTCATTGAGAAAACAAGCATCAACTAATTTTCAATTATCTAAGGCGGCGCAAGCTGCTGCTGATAAGGGTGACGATGCTGCCGAAGCTCTTGGTTTTAGCCTTAAATCTAGTTTAGGCGATAAAAAGTTAGTTAGAGCTTATAAAGATGAGTTAAAGCTGATGAAAGCAGGAGAGCATGATGGATACAATCAACTACTAGCAGAAGCTTCTAAGCCGTCTACTCCTCAGGCACTTCTTAAACAAGCAGGGATAAATTTTGCTCATGGTACGAAATCTACCTGGGGAAGTGTTCGCGAGGGCTGGTCTGCGCTTTTAGGAGGGACACCTACTTATGCTTAACCATAGCTTAACCTTGCCTGGTTACTATCAATATATAGCCTAATTTGGCTATTTATTCTTAGAGAAATCTTATGGTTGAACTTACTCAAATCGACTCGTCTACGTTTGTGAAGACTATTGCTGGTCAGAAAGATCCGAATTCAGCATATATTCAACTGGCTACAAAAAAGTTAAATGGTGAGACTGAGACCCTTATCGATACTGATTTTATTGATGCTAAAGAAGCGACGAAGTGGGGACTTGCTGTAGCCTTCAAAGATGATACTAGTAACCCACAAGCTAGCGAATTAGAAATTGTTTTTTCAGAGTATCATCGTCGCAGTCACTCATCATTACTTAAATTTAGTTTGGATGGTTCTAACATTGTCTTGCATGCTGCTACTAATCGTGGTGGTAATCAAGCCGCTGAAAATAATGCTGATTTGTTAAAACTTAGGTCGCTAGCTAATACTCCAGTTACTACTATTGATGATCTTAGTCCATTTGCTCAATTAATTGAACTGGCTAAGTCTGAAGAAGCGAAGGGATCTAATGCTACTGTTTCTATTGGTCCAGCTACTAAATTTCTTAGAAACTATATAGATCTGCTTGCACGTGATAACAGCAGTCCTCCAGCTGAGTTTAAAGAAATCATGGCTTCGAATGTTAAATCATTAGTTGAACATTGCAATCTAAAATTACGAGCTCGTTATGCACCAAGTGAAGATACTATGGTTAGTTCGAAGTTTATTCATCCTTCGATGAAGGAGCTAAAAGAGTTTGACATTTTGTCATTTGAATTGTCCAAAGCCAGCCCTCGTGCTGAAGAATTGCAGAAGCATATTAACGCTAAGACTTTATCTGTAGAGCGTCTTAAGGCTATGCTTCAAGCTTTAAATATTAAGTATCCTGAGTCGACTGATATTACTAAGCTTGCAGCCGTTGCTGTCGCAGCAGTAAAAACTTCGTATAGAAAACCAGATGGATCTTATGATGTGAGCGCTGTAGCTTCTAAGCTGCAAGCCCAAAGAAATGTTCTGTTGCAAAGAGCAATCAATACTATAAATTCTGAAATTATAAGTTTAGACTCTGGTTCTAATGGAACTGCAATCCAGAATGGAGCTTTAAGAGACACCCTGAGAAGAGCTATGGTTTGTGCTGCACCTGCTAAACCAGATCTGTCGCAGCTTAACATATATATTGATGATGCTAGCCATGAAGTTGATCAGACTTTGACTAATCAAGATATTGATAGCTATATCAAGCAATTTGGTAGTTTGAGAAAGCTTGAGGATACTGCTGCTACTACTACTGGTGGAGCTACTGTTGCTGGAGCAGCAGCGAATGATCCTAAAGTTAGTAGTGTTGTTGCAAGTTTAAAAGATAAAATATCAGCTGCAATGAAGGCGAAGAATTTAGATTATCGCAGACTTATTACTGAGGGTCAGATTCTGGATCCAGCTAAGGTTAAGCTGGCTAGAGAATTTTTTGATATTGCATCTTCTGAAAGTAATTTGAGTTATGTTTTTTTTGAGAATGTTTTTAATGTAGCAACTGGTTTGAATATAGGTGAGATTGTTAAAGCTCATCTTAAGTCTCAAATTAAGACTAAAGCAGACCCGGCTATTGTGGAAGCTGAGCTTAACAGATGCACTGAAGATCATTTGAACTTATTGTGGGAGTCTGAATTTAAACCGACTTTACAGCGCTCTATGAGGGTTGGCGCTTCAAGTGATATTCCAAGTTCTGCAACGCTTAATCTATCTTTTGATACTTTTATTGGTAAATTGAGCTCTAGCCAACCAATGAAAGATCATCTAAACTCGTATCTCAGCTTGAGAACTAATGAGGGGCAAGCTCGAGGCTCTGAGCTTGATGATGAGTTCTTACAATCTTTGGAACCTAGTTTTAATTCAATTATGCTGGATTACCCAGAGCTTAATAATCAGATTAATGCTTTCCTGTCAGCTTCAAAGCTTCCTCTTACATTGAAGAATCGCTTATCTGCTTTTGATAATTATTTGTCTGCAATCTACGCTAGTAGACGCAAGGCATAGAGATGATATTTATTCTTTGGCTAATCCTAAGCCGTTAGATTCAGCTCTTAGTATGTCTTGAACAGGCTTATCTATTTTGAATAATCCGAATATTTTTCCGAACACAGATTTTCCGCTAACAACATTATTTATACTGCTGATACCAAAATAGGTAGCAATTGCTACTAATGCTGATTTCATGCTTGGGAAACTAAATTTACCGTTTTTAGTTAAACCATTAAACAAGCCTGTTGCCACTCCAGCTCCTGTTAGCATTTGTAAAGCGCGCATTATAAAATTAGGTCGATTGGGATCTGGTTTATCTGCCTTTAGGTCTGTAATAAAGCCAGTTATAGCCTTGAAAGTTGATAACACTACTGCGCCTAGCCCGCCCCACATGGCTACTACTCTGATGCCTTTTGAACTTCCATCATTTGATTCTGCGTTGAAAATGTGTTTTAGTTTGTCCTTTAGAGAGTTGAAACTATATTTAACAACAGCAGTACCCGATTCTTGTGCTGCTTGAGTTGCAGTACTTAGTCCTCGTGCTATATCTCTAGCTGTTTTTGAATATACTGGTCCAATGAATGATTCGGGTACTGCGTCCGCGTTTCTCTGTATAGCACCTTCTTTAGCTAATCCTACTTGTTCGATCGCTCTAGTGGTGTTTGGTATCATCCGGTTGCGATTTCTTCTCCTTTACCCACTATATATTTGCCTACGAAACCATTAGGGTCTATTTCTGTTATTGGTGAATGTCGAGCATGTCCTAATATTGGTGTTCGTTTGATTCCTACAAATCTATCTAGTTCTAATCCTTTTTCTAGGAAAGGATATAGTGGGTTTATAAAGTTGTTTTTTGCGTTCATGAGTGGGTTCTCTTCGCCCCAGTAGCTTGTTTGAGCCAGCTTAGTTTCATTGTTGGCGAAGTGTGTCGCATAACTTAATGCTGCACCAGCTGCTGAAGCAGCTAAACAGAAAGGTAGACCTCGCTTCATTACTATTTGAGTGAATTCAGGATGGGCTTTACATGACTTGAATGCATAGGCTAGCGCTATCGGTAGCCCGCCTCCTAGGAATAATGAGCTTGCGATGCCATTGAGTACAAAACCTTCATGCTGGCTATCCGCGTGCTGTCCGCGTGCTGCTGTCCAACCAGTGAAAGCATGTTTCATGCCGAAGCCTATGTCAAAGGCTGCAACAATGCCTACTGCTGCTAGTGTTAAAGCTTTTGCTCCAGCTGGTAGAGTCCCACGCAGTGTTATTTTGCTTATTTTAGCTGCTTGTTCGGTTAGTTTTTTTAGAGCGGCAGCGGTTTCTGCCGCTTTTGGAGTTCCTATTGCATCTTTAGCAGCCTTCTCTGCTGCAGTTAATGCTTCAGTATCAAATTTTAGTCCTTTATTTGAAGCATCTACCCAGAGTTTGGAATTAACTGTGCCATCGTAACCCTTAAGGGTATTAAAAGTAAAACCTAAAACTTTTTGTGTTTGCAGCCAAAGATGTTCTAGAACGTGACCATTAGCACCTTCTTTCTTGACTAATCCTTTAGCTCCATTGATGGCAGTTTCGACTACTTCCATCGCTTTTGGCACGATATCAGCCGTAGTCATCGCTGCTGCGCGACTAGTCATTCCTGTAGGTACTGCTGCTATTGCTGCATTCATGAGTTTTATTTATGCGTATCCTGCAAACCCTTTGAAGGCTTCTTTTATGCCGCCGACAATAGAACCGAAGAAGGAACCTTGCTCGGTGAGAGCTGTTTTAGCTGCTGAATCTTTATTCTCTTTGCCAAACATGCCCAGTACATCTATTGCCATTATTGCTACTGCAATATATGGAACTTTTGTTCTTAATAATTTCCCGAACGAACCACGGTTCTTAGCTGCAGATTCAGCGACAGTTTCCATAAATGGTAATTTGATTAATTTGTAAGCCTCTGCTTTCCACCCACCCCAAGTTGGTTTTGCTGCCATGGATGGAGAGATCTTGTGCACCGCTGCCTTGATACCTTTGTACGCATTATGTATACCTGTCCAGGCAACCCCAGCAGCCCAAGTGCTCCATAGGACTTCTTGTACCTTGCGAGCGCCTCGATTTATTGCTGTTGATTTACCACTAAACTGTTCAATATTCGTTGCTACTGTTGCAATTTCTTGATCTACTGCTGCGCGTAATAAATCTGTTGGGCTTGCTTTATTACCGTTGCCATGCGGATCTGAGATTTCACGATCTAGATATTGTCCGCTGTTCTCGATAGTTAATGCTTCGAATTGACCAGATATTTTTTCTGTTGATCCAAGTGCTCTTTTATTTACATAGACATTGTTTAATTTTTTAATCGCGCCTTTTAGCTCTTGCTCTAGTGGAGAATTTTTAGCCCCAGGATGATATCTGCCATGGATTTCTAGTGCTTGCATGAATGCACCCACTGTGACTTCTTCTTGCTGGCATAAGGCTACGATATTCTTTAATAGCTCTAACCTTTTTTCCGCTGCTTCAAGTTGACTGCTATTTTTAATAGCTTGCTTGCCAGCACCACTTTTATATTCTTTAGCCTCTCCACCAAGAAAATCTTTGCCTGCTTTTTTTGCATCGTTTATTACTCTTGATAAAAATATTTCAGCAGCTTTTACTTCATTAGTAGTGCCGTAGGTAATTTCATTTCCTGTTTCTTGCGCTGTTGTTTGTGTTCCTGCTGCACCAGTAGTACTGCTAACTACGGCTCTATTGGCAGCCGCAATTCTTGCGTTAATGTCGTATGATGCTACTGCTGTGTTTAGGTCGCCCATTTGTAATTAGCCTAGTCATATAAAGTAAGCCGATTATAGGTATTTACAGTAATGTTCAGGCGGTGCTAAGATTAAATAAAGTTAATAATAGGATTGTCATTAGCTTTGCTGGAGCTTCCTTGTATGTTTGAAGGAATAATTATGGCAATACCGTCTTTACCAGCATCATCCATGTTTGATTTGGCAGCAGCTAAGTTGCCTGTCATAGAGGCTCTTAATGCTTCATTGTCTACGGTCAAAAATGAACATCAGGCTCGGATAATTCAAAGTAAACTTAAACTTCAAGAAGTTATTATGGAGATAATGTTCGGTAATTTTACTAATTCGGTTACCAATGCGTTTAAGTTTATTCAATCGCTAGATGCGTGGCGTCAGAGGTAAAAGGTAAGTATTTATGGGCTTAGAAAATATATCTTCTAGAATTGCTGAAACTATGATGGCTAGAGCTAATGCCTCTATTGCTGCAAATAAGGGTATTAGTTCAGCAGATCTTCTTAATTTAAGAAAAGATCAAGTCTCTTTTGAGTTAGCCAGAGTGGTCTCTTTTGCAGGATTAAACCAACGAAACCAGCAGATGCTTACTGCTATTAAGGATGCCAACGATATTAGTCTTAAATATTTGGAGAAATTTCTGGTTGGTCAGGCTTAACCTCTCCTTAACCTAGATTGATTATTTATATTACATGGGGTTTGACGCTACACCTTTAGACTATAATTTCCCTGCTCAACCAAGGGTCCCACTAGCAGCGGCCGCTGGACCATTACCTACTGATGCTGCAAGTTTATTAGGGCAGCCAGTAGCTCAGCCTCCTTATATGCTTCCGACTAGTGTGGATGATCTTATTCGTCCGCAAGCGACTTCTAATCCTGGTTTTTATCCAGGTTCTTTTATTCCCACTACTAGAACTAATGACTCTGGTGATTTATTAAAGTTATTAAAGACTGTTCCTAGTGCTGTAACTCCTTACAGGGAAGCTCATCCTAATAATCAATTACTTAAAATGGTTGAGAATGGTAAGGATGCTGAGATTCTTCGAACTATGAATCTAATGAAACAAGATTTGTTTGCTAATCTTAGTGCTCAAGACAAAAAAGACCTTGAGTCTGGTAAAGTGCCAGATAGTGTATTAAATTCATTTAAATGGAATTATTCTGCTTTAGCTACGGATCCTCTTACTGGTAGTTTTGACGAGGATCTCGCTAAGAAAATCATATTGGCTACTGGCAAGATGAGCGCAGGTCAGTTTTTGAGTAATTTGAGCATAATTGCTCAAAGGGATCAAATGGCTATGCAGAAAATGACATCTCAACAAATGTGGGTTGCTGCTTTATTAGAGGATTTACGTGCATCTATTCCTTTTTCAAAATCCGCACACGTAACCTAATTTTTCCTTAATATTTGAATCCCTAAGAAACCCTTAGGAAAGCTGTTTTTAGCCTCAAAATGCTATCATTAACCCTCGTTATGTACGCGATAGTTGAAATAGCA